>NZ_CP139971.1:327767-655535 GCF_034424545.1 Trinickia caryophylli
CCGCGGAGCGGATTCCATCGAGCCCGTACCGCTCGTGTTCGATACCGTCTGGTTTTTCCCCGATCGGGAACTCGGACTTGCGCTGTTTCATGGCGAGGCGGCGCATGCGGACCCGCTGGGCTTCGATATCGACGCGGTGATGGTCGGCTACGAACACAAGGACCGGGCCCGCCCGCTCGCGCATTACGCGGACGTATTCGCCAAGCGCTGCGACCCGGCCGTGGCGATGGCGCATGTCTTCAACGAATCGGAGCTGGCGGCCGATTACGATGCGCCGACGCTCGCCGCGCGAGCCGACGCCGCGGCCGAGCGCGCAGCGGCGGCCGAGGCGGCGCTGGCGGCGCGCCGGCAGGCGCGACAGGCCGCGTTCGGTTTATCCCCGCACGCTGCCGGCGCGGGCAGCGTGCGCCCGCGACATGCGGGCGGGGCGCAGCTCGAAGCGGGGGCGCGGCTACCGGTGCCCGACGGCGTTGCGATCGCCGAATCGGACTTCGATCTCGGCCCGACGTTCGCCGCGGCCAAAGCGCTGATCGTCCAGGCGCAGGAGCAGGCAGACGCGCTGCGTGCCGCACTGCCCGAGCTTGCGGTGCCGTCAGCCTCGGCGGATCTGACGACGCGGCGCGAGCAGGCCTTTGCGCGCGCAAGCGAGGCGGCGCCGGATCTCTTGGATATGGAGGCGGGCGGGGGCACGATGGGCACGATAGGCACGCGGGCAGCGAACGCCGACGCGCGGCCGGCCGAGGGCACGGATGCGCTCGATGCCATGCTGACCCGTCAGGCGCGCCAGCAGCGGGCGGCGCGGCGGGCCCGCATGCGCTACGTCGATCCCGACGGGCCGCTGCCGTCCGATTTGGCCCGGTGGCTGGGCGAGCAGGTGTATCAGTGGCATCGCGCGGGCGTGTCGCTTGCCGGCCGGGATCTGTCGGGCATCGATCTGTCGGGCTTCGACCTGTCGGGTGCGGACTTGCGCGAGGTGCAATTGGAGAATGCGGACCTGCGCGGCACGCGGCTGGCCGGCGCCAGGCTCGACCGTGCGGCGTTGACAGGCGCCCGGCTCGACGGCGCGGACCTGCGGTGCGCTTCTCTCGTCGATGCGAATCTGAGCCACGGCAGCGCTAAAGGGGCCGTGTTTGCCGGCGCCGATCTCGGCAAGGCTTGGGCCGTGCAGGCGGTATGGAGCGATGCCGATCTGAGCGGGGCCAGCCTCGAGCGCTGCCTGGCTTACGGCATCGACCTGTCACGGGCGATCCTGTGCCGTGTCAAAGCGTCGGAAGCGGTGCTCATCGATGCTTGCGCGCCATCGAGCGACTGGCGCGAGGCAACGCTCGGCGCCGTTGTGCTGATGCGCGCAAAACTCGACGGTGCGGTGTTTGCGCTGGCGGCGATGCGCAAAGTCGTACTCGTGGGCGCATCCTTGGCGGGCGCTTCGTTCGAAGGTGCCGCACTGGTCGACGTCGTTGCAAGCGGGACCGACGCGAACTGGCGCGGCGTACGCGCCGCTGGACTGCGCGCCGAGCATTGCAGCTGGCATCAGGCGCAGATGCAGGGCAGCGGCTGGGACGGCGCGTCGATCTCGGCCAGCGATTTCGGGCGAGCGGATCTGTCCGGCGCGACGTTGGCCGATGCGCTATTGGCCAACTGTCTGTTCACGGGGGCGACGCTGCGCGGCATACGTGGCGAGCGGGCCGATCTCTTTCGTGCCGTGTGCCGAGGCGCCGATCTGAGCGATGCGTCGCTGGCACAGGCGAGCCTTTATCAAACGGATTTCGCCGATGCTCTGATGGCACGCGCCGACCTGAGCGGGGCGCGCCATGAAGCCGGGCGGAAGGTGGCGGCATGAACACGGAGCGCGCGGGCTCGACACGGCAACGGCGCACCAAGGAAGCGTGCGCACCCGAACTCGAAGAGGTGGCCCGGCAAACGGCGCTCGGCCAGCCGGTGGTCGGCCTCGATCTGTCGAATGCCGACCTGAGCGGCGTGGTTTGGGCCCAGGCCGTCTTCAAGCAGGTCGTATTCGCCGCCGCCGATTTCCGTGGCGCGGATCTGCGCGGGGCCCGCTTCATCGATTGCGATCTGACGCAAGCCCTGCTCGGCGAGGCCAAGCTCGTGCGCACGGCCTTCGTCGATTGCCGCTGCGGGAGCGTCTGCTTCGCGGGTGCGCAGGCGCTGCATTTGACGATGATGCAATGCGATATGAGCGGATCGGACTGGCATCGCGCCGCGCTGGCGATGTCGGCGCTTTCGTCATGCACGCTGCGCGGCGCCCGGTTCGCCGGTGCCGCTCTCGTGCGGAGTGTGCTTTTCGATTGCCGTGTCGAGAACGCCGATTTTTCGGCCATGCGGCTCGAACACTCGGCACTCAGCAAGACCGATTTACGCGCGGCCAAGCTGACGGGCCTGTCGGCCACGACGTCGGTTTTGATGGACTGCGATCTGTCGGGGCTCGACCTGCGCGGGATCGCACTCGTGCGGTGCACGCTGCAGGGCAGCGATTTCTCCGACGCGGATCTGCGCGATGCAGTGCTGACCGAAGCCAACTGCCGCGGCGCGACGCTTGCCCGCTCGCGCGTGAGCGGCCTTCGCGCCGAACGCGCGTTGCTGCTCGGCGCGCATCTCGCCGACCTTGACCTGTCGCGCACCGCGCTGAGCGGCGCGCTCTTCGCGAAAGCATGCATCGAGCGCGTTTCGTTTGCGCATGCGGCGCTCGAGCAGACGGTCTGGCACGAGAGCCGGCTCGTCGATGTCGGCTTCGATTCGGCGAACCTGACCTATGCGCAATTCGATCACGCGCGCGGCGAGCGCGTGTCGTTCGAGCGCGCGCGACTCGAACGTGCGAGCTTCCACGACGCCCGCTTCGAGCAGGCATCCTTCGCGGGCGCCCGGGCCTACCGCATGAAAGCGACCGACGAAGCGCTGCTTGCCGCGCAGCGCCGCACTCTGGAAAAGGAGACGCTTCGATGAACGAGAAGCTGCTGACGCAGCGGGATACCGCGCCGCTCGCACCGGGCCTGCGCGAGGCGACCGTTGCCGTGGAACTCGATGGTCAACGGTTCCTGCTCGACGATGGCCGCATCGCCATCGCTGCGGTGACCTGCCTTATCGCGCCACACGTGGGCGACACGGTGCTGTTACTCGAGCGGGGGGATGCGAGCCGATACATTCTGCACATCCTCGCTCGCAGCAGCGATGCGAACGCCGCGCCGGCCGAGGCCAGACTGAGCGTGCCCGGGGCCGAGAAACTGACGATCGAGCAGGCATGCGTCGATATCGTCGCGAGCGAGCGGGCGGCGCTGCGCTCGGCAAAGCATGCCGACATCGTTGCCGCCACGGGCACGCTCACGGTCACCGCGAACGATCTCTTTCGAACGGTTGCGGAAAGCGTCGTCGATGCGCTGCGCCACTATGTCGGCCACGCCGAGCACTATTTGCTCGACGTCGATTATCTGCTGCGGCAGCACGGGCAGCAGGTCATGGTCACAGCCGAAAAAGACGTCAAGGTCGATGCCGACCGGATCTCGATGGGATGAATCATGTTTGCGAACATCAATCTCGGTGTGCTCAATTTCGCGTTTCCGGACGTCTGCAAGCTGCTGCCGGTGCCGATTCCATTTCCATTCCCCAACTTCGCGCTTTCGTTCACGCACATTCCAAGCGTATTCAACGTGATCTTCGGTGGAGGGCTCGCGGAGAACCTGATGACGCAGGGCACGGTGAGCCTGGGGGACATCTCCGCCGGCGGCGTCGTCTCGCAGATCGAGCTGGGCCCCGATCGGCAGATCCTCGGCAGTTTCAAGGTGACCGTCGGCGTCATGTTCGCGACGCGGCTCACCACCGTGACGATGCAAAACGGCATGCCGCCGAACGCAGTCGGCATGTCCATCACGCCGGCGCAGTTCCGCGTGATCCTGCTTTCATGAGTGCCATGGATGCCACGTATGCCCGCACAGCCGTCCGTGTCATGAGCGCCGCCGTCATGAACCGCCACCCGTGTCGCCTCGCCGCTCGCATCGGGCACGTGAGCCGCGCCGCGCGGGCATCCGTGCTCGTCGTGATCGCCGCCCTGCTGGGCGGCTGCGGCTGGTTCGGCCCGACCCGCACGGCCTTGCGCGACGTGACCGTCGTGGCGCAAAGCGCGGCCAATAGCGGCAGCGCGACCGCGCTCGATCTCGTTTTCGTCTACGACGCGCCGACGGCGGCCACGCTGCCGCGCACGGGCCCTGAATGGTTCGCGCAAAAGGCGAGGCTGCTCGTCGCGCTCGGGCCCAGGATCGACGTGGCCTCGGTTCAGTTGCCCGCGGGCCAGAGCGTCTCGCGCGTGCCATTGCCCGAGCGCCACAAGAAGGCGCTCGTCGTCTACTGCTACGTGAACTTCGTCGCTCCCGCGGGGCAGGGCGTCGCGGATCTGACGACGTACAAGCGCGTCACCATCACGCTCACGCCGGACGCGGTCAGTTACGCAGTCAATTGAGCGCAGCAAACCCGAATCGACCAGAGGACCCCATGACCCGGCCCACCGCTTCCACCGATCTGCCCTACGACATCCAGTGGTCCGAGGGGTTGTTGCTGTCGCCGCAGCACCTGCAGCAAAGCGATCGGTTCTGGCATGCGCGCCTGCGCTACCTCATCGGCTGCGCCAGTCCGGATTTCGTCGGCGTGCATACGCTCGAGCTCGACGAGGGGTTGCTCGAAAAGGGGCGCGTAGTGATTCGCTCGATCGAATGCGTGCTCGACGACGGCACGCCCGTGCAGCTTCGCCGCGACCGCGACAAGCCGCTCGAGCTCGACGTGTCGGGCAAACTCGCGCAGGCGGGCGAACGGGCGACGATAGCGCTCGTACTGCCGATGCGCGGCGAGGCGTCGGCAGCGCGGGGGAGCATGAACCGGCGCTACGAATCGATGGCCGGATCGGCCGCCGTCGACGAGAACACGGGCATGACCGCCGTCACGATCGCTCGCCTGCGGCCGATCGTGCGGCTCGATACCGAATGGACGAGAGGCGCCAATCAACTCGCGGGCTGTCCGCTATTCGAACTCGAGCGCACGCCCCTCGGCGCGTTTCGGCGCACGGCTTACCATCCGCCGATGGCGACGCTCGGCGCATCCGCGTTTCTGAAGGACAAGGCACTCGCGCAGCGGGTCGAAGCGCTGCGCGATGCCGTGCGCCTGAAGCTGCGCGAGATCGCGCAGGCGGGCGAAACGGCGGCGGCCGATCCGGCGTCGGGGGACCTTTCGCTCGGCATGGCCGCGCGCCGTCTCGCGATGATCCTGCCAGGGCTCGATGTGCTTGGCGTCGGCGGCGACGCCGCCCCGCGCGACGTTTATCTCTTTCTGGCCGAGGCTGCGGGACAGGTTGCTTCGCTCGACCCGCTGCCGGACCCGCCGGTTCTCCCGCCTTACGATCACTTCGATTGCCAGGCGGGATTCGATGCGGCGCTGGGCTTCATCGAAGCCCGCGTGGCGGCGATCCGCCCGAGCTTCGAGCGTCTGCCGTTCGAGCGCGACGATGACGGGCAGTTCTCGCGCCTGCTGCCCGCCGACTCGGGCGACGTACTGCTCGTCGAAGTCGTCCCGGCTGCCGCCCAAACGCGGGCCGATATCGACCGTTGGTTCGAAAGTTGTGCGATCGCGCACCCGACGCTGCTCGACGAACTCGACAGCCGCCGCATGCCCGGGGCGGCGGCGGCACTGTCGACCGTGCGCCGCAAAGGCATGAATCCCGCGGCGCTTTACTACGAGATCCGCAACGCGGCGTTCGATTTCGCGGGCGGCAAGCGCAAGGCATTTGCCGCGGGCGAGCGGCTCGCGATCCGCAGCGGCAGCCGGCACGCACGGGCGTATGCACCGGCCGCAGTCGTGCTGTACCGCGAGCCGGGTGCCCCCGAGACGCGACATGCCGCGCCGCGGGCGGCCGAGCGCCATCCGGACGCGGCCCGGCATGGCGCGCACGAAAGCACGCGGACGGCCCCGGAACACGAGGGGCCGACGGGCGGACAAGGTGGCGGGCATGACGATCTCTGAGCACGAGGGACAGCACACCCGGCTGCCGCTTTACCGCTACTTCTGCGACTTCTATGCGCTGCTGGTGGAGGTGAAGCGGGCGCTGGCGAATCAGCCGGCCGTAGCGCAGGCGCCCCCGCCGCGCGCGCTCGCGCCCTCGGCAATCCACGAGCGTTTGCGCGAGCACCTGCGCGCGCAAGAGGCCACCGTGCGCGACGACGGCACGCCCGAACAGTGCGATCTCTATGGCGACGCTCAGTACGCGATGGCGGCGCTCGCCGACGAACAACTGCTGCTCGAGCTCGACTGGGCCGGCCGCGCCGACTGGCTCAATCTCACGCTCGAGAGCGCACTTTTCGATACGCGCATGGCTGGCGTGCGTTTTTATCGCGTGATCGACCGGCTGCTCGCGGTGCCCACGGCGACGCAAGGCCATGCCGAACTCGGCCTCGTGCTGCTCGGCGCGCTGCAAGCGGGCTTTCGCGGCGAGCTGCGAGGCCCGGACGAGGCGGCCCGGCTCGCCGAACGCCGGCATCAACTCGTGAGGTTCGTGCGGGAGCTGCGCGGCGACGAGCGCGGCCGGCATGCGTTCGAGCAGGCATACGAGCACACGCTCGGACCGACGCTCCCCGAGCCGGCCGACCGCCGGCTTGCACCGCTTTCACCGTGGTTCAATGCCGCACGCATCGGCGGGGCGGCCTACCTGGCCACCGCCGGTGCAATCTGGTTCGTCACGCTGCACCCGTTTCATCGCCTCGTGGCGGACGATCCCGGTGCACAACGGATGCGTTCCGAGCATACGAGCCAGTACGCCGAAGGCACCATCCTTGCGCCCGGCCAGGTGTCGGGCATCGGGGCCGCGTCTTTTGCCGCTGCGTCCGGGGAGCAGCCCGCGGGCACGGCCGGGTTGGGTGCCGGCGTGCCGGCGGATGGCGGCACCGCCTCACCGCCCGTTTTGCCCGACGGCCAAAAGGAGGTCCGGTGACCGCCGTATTTTTCGCGCTGCTTGCCGTGGGCACCTTGCTCGGGCTCGTCGCCGCCTTGCTGATCTGGCGGGCGCGAGCCAAGGGGCCGTCACAGGCAGCGGATACGGAAGGCCGTCTCGGACGTTGGATCGGCTCGCTCGTCGCCGCGCTCGACTATGCGAGCACGCGGCGCGCGTGGCGCTATCGGCTGCCGTGGGTGCTTGTGCTCGGGGAACCTGGCTCGGGCAAGACGAGCCTCGTGCTCTCTGCGAGCGATCTGCTGCAGCCGCAACCCGACGAGCGTTATGCATCGCTCGGCATCGCAGATGCAAGCTGGTCCGTGATGACCGGCGGCGCGCTTGTGGATGTGGCCGGGCAGGCATGGGCGAGTGCAGGGCCAGCGGGGCCGCGGCGCACAGCAGGCGAGGAGCAGGCCTCCGGCGCTACGGGAGGCTCGGCCTCTGCGACGTCGGCCGGGGCAACGGCGGCCGTGCCGCCGGACTCTCAAAAGTCGCGCTGGGGAACCTTGCTCGGCAAACTCGTGGATTTGCGCCCGGAGCGGCCCGTCGACGCCGTGATACTGACGGTTTCCGCGCGCATGTTGCTCGGCGCCGACCTGGCAGAGCTCGAGCGATCGGCTGCCGGGGCCTACCGTCGCCTTTGCGATCTGCAGGACACGTTCGGTTTCGTGCTGCCGGTAAGCGTGGTCGTGACGCAGTGCGATCGCGTCGACGGTTTCCCCGCGTTCTGGCGCGCGCAGCCGGCCGGCTTGCTCGGCCAGATATTCGGCTGGTCCGCGTCCGGGCTTGCGCGCAACGACACGCCGGCCGAATGGTGCGAAGCCGCGTTTGCCACGGTCGGCGATGAACTGCGCGCGCTGCAGATCGACGCGGCGGCGCGCGACGAAGATCCGTCGAGCGCCGAGGCGCGCGACGGCATGCTGCTCTTTCCCACATTCCTGCAGGCCCTCGAGGCGCCGCTCGGGCAATGGCTGAGCACGGCTTTCCGGGCGACGCTCGACCGTCCGGGGCATCTCTTTCGCGGGATTTTCTTTACCGGCGACATCGAAGGCAGCGGCGTGGCGCCGCGCCGCGACGTGTCGTTCGTCACCGGGTTGCTCAAGGACAAGGTCTTCGCCGAGCGCGGCAACGCACGCGTGGTTCGCGCCTCCGCGTGGTCGCGCAACCGCTACCTGCGCGGGTTCCAGATCGCGGCGCTGACAGTGGCCGCCGTGCTCGCGGTGGGCCTCGGCGCTTCGGCGGTTACACTGCACGACAAGGTCGCGCGTCTCGATCGCGCGCTCGTGCAACTGCGCGGCGAGCCTGCCTATGCCGGCGGGGTGTGTCCGAGTGCGGGCAAGATCTCTTCGCTGCTGCTGGCCGTGCGCGAACTCGATACGGCGTCGTTTCACTGGGCCAACCCGTGGAGCTGGTTCGGTCAGCCGCTACGCAGAGGGGCGGCACAGGTGGTGGCGGGGCACGTATTTGCGGATGTGATCCTGCCGGGGCTCGCGTGCCGCTTGTCCGTGCGCGCGCAAAATCTGCTCGCCAATGGCCAGGCCCCTTTGGCTGCGCACCAGGCCGCGAGCGCTAATCTGCGCGAGGCACGCTCGACGCTGACCGTGCAGTTGCGCGCGCTGACCGAGCTGGAGGCGGGCCTCGCGACGTACGAAGAGGTGGCCAAGCCGTTCTCGGGGGCGGCAACGGAAGACGACCTCAGGCGTTTCGCCCGGCTGCTCAATTTCGCGTACGGTTTGCCGGCATCGCTCGTTCGCCCCGAGGAGACCGGCAGCATTCTCGCGGCTTCGCTGAGCTGGGCGTCGACCGACGCGCGGCCGACGCTGCCCGACGACGCCGCTCGAAACTACGCCCGACAACTCGGGCAAATGGAGACCAGGCTGCGCGATGCGCTCGTTCTGGAGGCCGGCGCGGGGCAGCAACTGTTGCTCGAGCTGGGCCGGGGGCGGGGCGACGCGGCTGCGCAGACGAACGAACTCGTCTGGTGGCTCACGTGGACGCGCGACAACTGGCTCGGGCGGATGTCGGCCAACGCCCCCCGGAATCTCTGTGCGCAACTGCGCGCCGACCTCGCGCAACAGGTCCGCCAACTCGTGTTGACGGATGCGTCGTCGGGGCACGGCGCGGCAGGCACCGCGGCGGCGGCCTCGCCCTATAACGCATTGCTCGACGAGACCGCCACGATCTTTTCGCCACAGCGTTGCGACGTGCCCGTGTATGCGAGGCTCGATGCGATTGCGGTACCGCCATACGATCCGCTGATCGTTCATACGCAGGGCGAACGTGCCTTCAATCCGGCATTTACGAACGAATTCGCAGGCTTGATGGCATTGGCGAAGCTGCCGTTCATGCAAGTGGGCCATCTTCGCGAGCCTTTCGTCTGCGACGCCGCTGCGTTGGGCTGGGACGCGGACGCGCTCGGCGACGCAACCGCATACATCGCCCAATATCGTGGTTTCCGGCAACGCTTCGGGCTGGCGCAAGGCGCGGCCGGCCCGCAACCGCTCTATGCGCAGATCGCCTCGCGGCAGCTCGAAAGCGCGCTCAATCACGCACTCAATCGTGCGCAGCGGCCCAAGCCGAAAGGCTCGAACGTATGGCCGGCGCAAAGCGGCACGAACGCGCTCGCGCCAGCGCCATTCGACGAGCAGGCGCTCGCGCAGACGAGCCGTGACCTTGCAGGCGGACTCGGCACGCTGGTTTCGATCGAGCGCGCCTATCAGGCGTTCGGTTTCGCGGGCAGTTTTGCGGCGCTCTCCGGCTGCCTGCAGCAGTTCGCCGACAACCGGTTGTCGACGGTCGGCAGCCTCGCGGTGCAAAGTCAGCTCTATCGGCCGGCCGCGAGCGATACGGGCCCCGAGTTCTTCGATCTCGGCACCATCGATGCGACGCGCGATTATCTGGCTCGTCAGGTCGCGCGTGCCCAGGTGTTGGCTTCGTACGCGGCTCCGTTCGTTACGCTTGCGCAAAACTCCGGTACGGCGCGCGGCAACGACCCGCGCATGCAGACCACCGCGTATTGGAGCAACTCTATCGCCGAGGTGAACCGCTATGTGCCGTCGAACGATCCGGCGAGCGAGATGGGGCAGCTCGCGACATTGTTCGTGGACCGCCTGAACGGCATGACGGCGCAAAACTGCGGAGCGCGTCTGCAAAACCTCGCGGGCGCTTCCGGAGCGAACAACCTCTTTGCATCGGTACGTCGAAACCTGATCGGCTACACGGAGTTGCGCTGCCAGGGCAGCGATGCCGATGCGTTCTCGCAGCTCTTCGCTCTCTTCGATGCGACGCTGGCCGGACGTTACCCGTTCGGAGAAAGTGGCGCGCCCGAAGCTTCGCTCGCGGCCGTGCGGGACTTCTTCGCGCAGTACGACCTGCAAAGTGCGACGCTGCGCGCGAAGCTTCCGATGTTGCCGAGGCCGCAGCAGGCACCGGTGCGAACCTTCCTCGACCGGCTCGACGAAGCGCGGAGATTCCTCGCCGCGACATTGCGCGCAGACGGCAGCCTGGCCGTGCGTGTGCAGCCGACGTTCAACGTTCGGCCCGCCAGCGAGCGGGGCGCCGATCAGATCGTGAGATGGCAACTGAGCACCGCGGCGCAGTCCGCCGCCTATCCGAACAGCGTGGCGGCGCTCGACTGGCTGGCCGGACAGCCGCTGACGCTCGAGCTGACGTGGGCCGACCTGTCACGGTTCGCACCCTACGTCGATCCCGGTGTGCCGGATGCGCCGGCGGTAGAAGGGCGCCGGGCGACGTTCTCGGCCCAGGGCAATTGGGCGCTCATGCGGGTCGTGCAGGGCCATGCCGCGGATCGCGGCGCCTCGCCAGCGGACGGCATCACGTTGCGCTTCACCGTGCCGATCGTCGTCGCCGAGGGCGCGCCGGTCGACGCATCTGCGGGCGCGGCGGCCAGGCGGGGGCCGCGCCCGGCGGCAACGAGCTTCGCGCAGCTGATGCTCAACCTGCGGCTCGAGGGCACGGACCCGACGAGCCACGCGGCTGTCGCGCTGAAGCTGCCGGTGTTTCCGGCGAGGTCGCCGACTTTGCAGCCTGCCGCATCGGCGCTGCGCACATCGGCGGGCGGGCCGCCGATCCCGAGCGTGCCTCCGCTGCCGCCCTTGCAAACGCTGCCGCCCGCTGTCGACGTTCAGACGTCGAGTGCCGCGTCGGCCGATTGAGTAAAGAAACGAGGAGCCTGAAATGAGCGATGCGCTCGAGTACGCAAACAGCTTTCTTCTCGGCCGATACGGGATCGATTGCGCGCGCGTCTTCGCCCCGATCGATGCCCACGCGCCGCAGGGCGACATGCTGCGCGGCACGCCGCTTTGGCAGAGCATTCGCCGCGCGCGCGAAGCGGACGATGCCTCGCTGCCCCAGGGGGCCTGGGTGAAGCGGCTCAAGCGGGCCGAGTGGGACGAAGTGGCAAGGGCTGCACTCGATGCGCTGGCCACGCGCAGCAAGGACTTGCAACTGGCGGTATGGCTTGCCGAAGCTTTGCTGCGCGAGCATGGCTTCACCGGCCTTGCGGCCGGCACCGTCATCATCGACGGGCTGTGCCGGCGCTATTGGCGAACGCTGTACCCGATGCCGTCCTCGGACGAACAGGAGTACGAGCATCGTGCGAACCTCGTGCGCTGGTTCAACGAGAAGCTGCTTGTGCCGGCGCGGCTCGTGCCGCTGACCTCGGGGGCGGCCGAGCCCGATGCCGAGGGCAGCCCCCGGGCCTTCGCATGGGCTGATTTTGCGCAGTCGCGCCAAGCGCGGCATGCGCTCCAAGGCAGCGCGCGCGAGCGCGCCGAGCACGACGAGCGCGATGACGGGCCCCAAGCCGCCGAATTGGCGCAAGCGCTCGCGGCCACCTCGAACGATGCGCTCGTCGCAGCACATCGTGCGCTCGATTGCTGCAACCAGGCGCTGGCCGAGCTGGACGCGACGCTCGACGCGTGTTTCGAACGCAACGCTCCCGGTGTTGGCCAGCTTGCGGGGCTGCTCGGTGAAATTGCCGCGTTCGTCGCCGCGGAGCTTGATCGCAGAGGCCTGCTGCCGGCCGGAGAAGCGGCCGACGCAACGGGTACATCGGCCGGCCCCGCAGGCAGCGGGGGGCATGGAGACGATGGCATCGGCATCGGCATCGCCGAGCCCGATGGCTGCGCGGCGCCCGACGAGCAAGCGCCGGAGCCCGCGCGGGCGGCCGGCGAGAATGCGGCCATCGATGCCCGCGGTTCCGAAGCAGATCAGGAGCGCCGGCACCTGTGTGCGCCGGCGCTTGCCACGCGTCAGCGCGCGTACCTGCAGCTTGCCGAGGCGGCCGATTTGCTGGCGCAGCTCGAACCGCACAGCCCTGTTCCCTATCTCGTGCGCCGCGCGATCGAATGGGGGGCGCTCAACACGGCACAGCTGTACGACACGTTGTTCATTCGCGGTCAGGGACAACTCAACCTGTTCGAACTGCTCGGCATTGGCGTGCCGCAGGCAGAGGAGGCCACGTGAGGCGCGGCGCGCTGCGGCTGCGGCGGAACGCGAACCCGGCGCGGCGTGCACATATCGGCCCGCGCTACCCCGATGTCACCGGCGTCACCGGCGTCACCGGCGAAATTGGGCGTCAACGCCGGCCGTTGACGAGATCCGCGATGGGGGCAGGCAGCGAATCGGAGAGGATCGTGCGCGTGCGCTGCGGCAGCGCCTGCTCGATCGCGTTATCGGGTTGCCGCCGCGATGGCGCGCGCGGCACGCCCCAGGCATCGAGCGCCCGGAGCCGGCGGGCGACGTCGCCGCTGTCGGCCGGCTCGCGCGTGCCCAGCGTCGGGCGCTTCGCGCCGTCCGGCTTCACGAGCGTGACCGGTGTGCCGTCGGGCAGCACGGCAACCGTACCCGGTACGGCGGGCCGCCGAGGGGATGCTTCGGATGTCATGCGCAACCTTCTTTTCGGAAGAGACCGCGGGGAGGATGACGCAGTATCGTGGTTTGCGCGGCGCCATGCAAGCCGACGATGCGCGGCACGAAGTGCGGTGCGCGTAGCCGAACGCGTGGAGGCGCGTTGATGGCGCGCATCTATCAGGCCGAGTCGATGGGGATGGCCGACGTGCGGATCGCGCTCGTCCGCGACCGGGCGCGCGCGGACCTGCTCGCGTGCCGCGTATCGAGCTACGGCATGGCGACGGGGGATGCAAGATGGTTTATTACGACCGATCGGGCGCAGGCGACGGTCACTGCCTATTTTTGTGATGAAGGTTCGGCGAATTTGCGCGTCTGTTTCGTCTCGTCGCTTGGCGAAGCCGGCTGGCTCAGGCTGCATCGGCTGCAGGGGCGACTGGGATGAGCGGCGAACGCACGTACGCGGTGCGATGCGCTGCGCGGGCAGTGGCCCTTGCGGCCATTGCCGGGCGATCAATGCGCGGCCGGCAGCATGATGACGGGCGCGAGTGTCACTGATTTGAGTTCCTCTCCGAGGGCGAACTGCTGAGCGCGCGCGGCCTCGGGCGTCGGAAAATCGCCGACGGCGACGATGAATGGATGGTCGGCATCGCTCACGGGGACGACGACGGTGCGATGCCCGCGCGCGGCAAGCTCCGCTGCCAATGCGCCGGCTGCATCGCCCGATTCGAAACTGGCGGCCTGCAGGGCGTAGTGCGCCTTGGCGGGCGGCACGGCCGGCACGAGCAGATCGGCCATCGGTGCGGAGGCGGCATAGACGACACCCGACGCGGGCGAGGTGGCGCCCGCAGGCGCGGCGGCATGCGTGACGGTGCCCGTGCGGGCGATGCCGGTATCGGCGGCCTTGGCGGGCTGCCGTCCCGCCCCGACAGGCAGCCGCGCGGCGACCTTCGAGGCGAACGCTTCCAGTGGCGCCTTGACGTGTGCCGGAGCCAGCGCGCCGGCCGCGAACATCGCGGCGCCGAATAAAACGAGCAGCAACAGGAAGACGGGTTTGAGCATGGGCGTGCGGAACGAAAACGCGGTGGCAGGCCCCGATCATAGACAAAGCTCGGGCAACTGGCGAGCGGCGGCGGGGGGAGCTCTTTGCCGTCGCCGTCAGCAGCCCCCTGCATGCAGTCGATCGACTGCGGGAGCGTCATCATGATGGACCGCGTAGCTGACCTCGATTGCGATGCATTGCCGGCCGTCGACGAATGCCGTGCATCAGATGTTCGCGCGACGGACTGCGGACCGAACCCGTCGCTCGATACGGCGGAGGACGGCGCCCCCTGGATGTCGATGAGAGACGTGTGCTCCGAACTGCATGCGCCCGAGCCGCTCGGCGATACGTTGGCGGGGCCCGCATGGGCCGACGTCTGGGCACGGGCGATCGTGTTTTTCTGGCAGACCGAACATGACGCCGGGATGCTCGATTCGTCGGAGTCCGTTGTCATACTCGATTTCGCTCCAGGCAGCGGTGCGCTCGCATGGCTGATGCGGCTCGCGATCGACGAGCAGTTGCAACGCAGCACGTTGCCGGCGCTGCGCGTGTGCTATATCGCCTGCACGAACAGCGAAACGGATGCCGAGGCACTGCGCTCGAGCGAACGATTGAATCGGCCGGTCGGCGGGGATCTGTTTCGCGTCGCGCATTGGCACATCGAGGAGGGGGCGATACGGTTGGCCGCTCGCGGTGACTACGCGTGGGCCCATGGCGTGCGAGCCGGGCCGCTCGCCTCGATAAACGTATCGGCGAATCCCGCCGTCGTACTCGGCGCGGGCTTCTTTGGCTGCCTGCCGGCCGATCTCTTCGCGGCGTGCAATGGCGAATGGATCGAGGGGCGAGCACGCTTCGAGGCCGCCGCCGACGCGCCGGGCGGTCGGCGCTTGAACTACCAGTGTCAACCGGCGGGCCCGGGCGAGGGCGCACTGCAATGCGGGCCACCGTGGGACGCACTGATCGAACACTACCGGCGCCACCTCGTCAATGCGCCCGTCTTGCTGCCGACCGAAGCATTCACGTTCGTGAAAGCGTTGCGACAAACGATTGCCGGCCGCTATCTGCTGCTTGCGTGCGATGTCGCCGCCTGTTCCGAAAACGAGATCCGCGATGGCGCGCTGGCGCCGCCGCAGCCGTGGGTGTCGGCGGTGAGCGGACTTCCCGTCAACTACCACGCGCTGGCGTGGCACGAAGACGGGGCATGGTGCGGCACCAGACGCGTCGACGAAGGCGGACTCGCGCTCTACGCGGCATGGAGCCGAGGCGGAATGCCCCCTTCCCGTCGGGCGAGCGGCGAGATGGACGCGATCCTCAGCGGCTGGTCCCCGTTTGACGCGGGCCGGTTGGCGCGGGCTGCGGCCACTGTCCCGGACGACGCTTCGTTCGACATGGCGCTCGCGTTGCTCCGGACGTCGCGGTTCGATCCGCGCGTACTGGGCGCGATCGGAGGGCGCGTGCAGGGGGGCATGCCGTTGCGGCCCGAGTCGCGTCTTGCCTGGGGCACCGCACTCGAGCGTGCGTGGCGGGCATTCCTGCCGCATGCGCGTGCGGAGGACGTCGAGTTGGGAATCGGCTCGGCAGCGATGGCGCTCGATCGCTGGGACATCGCGCGCGACGCTTTCGCGGGCGCTCTGGCACGCGGCGGCGAGCCGCTCGCCGCACATTACTACCTCGCCTTCAGCCTCGCTTCGAGCGGGCGCCTGCAAGAAGCGCTGCACCATGCGCGGCGTGCGTGTGCCATCGATCCCAACCACGCGGCGTGCCGCGCGCTCGAGGAGGAACTGAGCGAGCGCGTGCGGCGCCGCTCTTCGTTCGATTGGTACCGTCCCGAATGCGCGCGCGACGGCAGCTTGTCGATCGAGCCGCTCGGCCCCGAACATGCGCGCGCGCTGACGGAGTACGTTGGGCCGCCGCATATCGCCCTGATGGCCAACCTCGAGACCTTGGACGACGAAGAGCAGGCGCTCGCCTGGATCGACACCGAAACGCGGCGCGAGGCCAAGATGAATTGCGCCATCGTCGACGAGCGGTTCGGGTTCGTCGGCATAGTCAGTCTCTTTCGAGCGGCGACGTCGGGCGACTTCTATTTCTGGCTGCGAGCCGACCTGCAGGGCAAGGGTATGGGCGTACGCGCGGCACGGTGCCTGTTCTCGATGGCGCATGCGGCCGGGGTGACCGATTTCTTCACGACGGTGTACGAAGGCAACGGGTATTCGGAACGTGCATTGGCGCGGCTCGGATTTCGCCGCCTTCCGATCCGGGAAGACAGCAACGCCAACGTTGGCTACTTTCATCGAACGGCGCAGCGGGTGGAGGGCAACCCGGACCTCGACGTCGCCGATATCATCCGCCGACTCCTGCGGTATTGCGACGAGATCGGCCAACCGCTGCGGCTGTGCGGCCATGCGGCGGCGGGGCGATGAAAAGAAACCGCGGAAGGGAATAACGACTGCGGCGGTGGCGGGGAATCGGGGGGAAAGCGGGGGAGAAGCGGGTGCGTCTAAAGACCGCACCCGCGTCATTCGCCTCGCTGCGGGCGTGAGCGCCTCGCTGCCCCCGTGCGTGGAATCGATTTCAACTATTTGGCTTCGATTTTATGTATTGCGAATCATTATCATTTGCGTTAGTGTTGACAAATCGTAAGATTCCCATCAACGAAGAAGCTCCGTTCAAGATTTCCAGATCATGTCATTTCGGCCTCGTCGTTTTGCCGTTGGGCCCGATTTTTCGGCCGCTTCAGTTCTCAATCCACTGTCGTTTTCCGCACGTCTTGTTTATGCGGGTGCGTTGAGCGTTATCACCGGCTCCGTTCATGCGCAGGTTGTCTCCGAGCCGATCATGGCCGCGAGCGAAGCCGATCAGACATTGCCAACAGTCGTGGTCAAGGCCGCAGTGCCCCTGGAGGAGCCCACCCAGCCTTACGCGGGCGGCCAGGTGGCGCAGGGCGGCCGAGTCGGGTTGCTCGGCAGCAAGAGCGTCATGGATACGCCGTTCAGCGTAACCAACTACACGTCGAAGCGCATGGAAGATCAGGAGGCCGCCACGCTTGCCGACGTATTGACGAAAGATCCGTCCATTCGTCTCACGGGGCAAACGGGTGGCGTGACCGATTCCTTTTATATTCGCGGTTTTCCGATCAATGAGGGAAATCTCAGCGAATTCGCATTTGACGGCGTTTATGGCGTTGTCCCCAACTATCACGTATTCACCGAATATGTCGAGCGGGTCGACGTGCTCAAAGGGCCGGCCGCATTCCTGTATGGCATGTCGCCGAACAGCGGCGTGGGCGGCGTGGTCAATATCGTGCCCAAGCGTCCGCTCGCGAAAGATCTGACGCGTTTCACCACTGACTACACGTCGGACTCGCAGGTCGGTGGCCATGTCGATATCAGCCGGCGCTTCGGCAGCGACCGACAGTTCGGCGTGCGCTTCAACGGACTGCATCGCCAGGGCGGCACGCCGCTCGACAATCAATCGTCGCGTGCGGAGGTCGGCGCATTGTCGCTCGACTATCAGGGCGAGAAATTCCGCGCGACCCTCGACGTGATCGAGCAATATCAGTGGACCGATGCGCCGTCCCGCCCGTTCCTGGTGGCATCGGGCGTTCAGGTGCCGTCCGCCGCCGACGGCCGGCGCAACGTCACCCAATCGTGGGGATGGTGGAAGTCGTACGATCAGTCGACGCTGCTGCACGCCGAATACGACATCGCCAAAAACGTGACCGTGTTCGCCGATGCAGGCGGGGCGAAGACCGACGTCGCGCGCCTTTCCGACCAGACGCCGACGATTGTCGACGCCGCGGGCGATACCCGCTCGACACCCCAGAACTGGAAGTTCCAGGTCAACCGCTGGAGCGCCGATACCGGCGTGCGCGCGAAGTTCGAGACGGGCCCCGTCGCGCATGCCGTCACGCTGCAGTGGAGCATCTACCACGATCGCCTTGCCCAGGCGAGCAATTCGGGCTCGGCGATCCTTTCGAACCTCTATGCGCCGGTTGCCAGCCCGGCGCAGGCCATCGCGTCGCCCTCGAGCGTTCCCAAGGTTTCCGCCTCCCAGCTCACGGGGGTCGCGCTGGCGGATACCCTGAGCATCCTCGACGGGCGTGTGCAACTCACGGCGGGCGTCCGTCAGCAGCAGGTCGAGTCAGACAACTTCAGCGCGGCCACGGGCGCGAAAACCTCCTCGTATGACAAGAGCGCCGTCACGCCGCTCGTCGGCATCGTGTTCAAGCCGGCTCAAAACGTCTCCCTGTATGCCAATTACATCGAGGGGCTCAGCAAGGGCGACATCGCGCCGGCCGTCGCCTCGAACGCGGGCCAGGTGTTCGCGCCGTACAAGACGAAGCAGCAGGAAGTCGGCGTGAAAGTCGACTTCAGGAACGTGATGGCAACGCTCGCGGCGTTCAGGATAACGAAGCCGAGCGGCCAGCTCTCCGGCACCGTCTACGGCGTGGACGGCGAGCAGCGCAATCAGGGGCTCGAACTCACGCTCGCGGGCGAGCCGATCAAAGGTATTCGCGTGCTCGGCGGCGTCACGCTGCTCGATGCCGAACTGACCAGGACAGCCAGTGCGGCGACCGTCGGCAACCGGCCAGTGGGCGTGCCGGCCTGGATGGCCAACGTCGGCACCGAATGGGACCTGCCTTGGGTGGCGGGCCTCACGCTGACGGGCGGGATCAACTTCACGGGGCGCGAGTACGTGAACCAGGCGAACACGCAGTCCGTTCCGGCCTGGGCGACCGTCGATTTCGGCACGCGGTACACGACCTCGCTCCACGGCAAGTCCACGACCTTCCGCGCGGGGCTGCTCAATGCGTTCAACCGCAAGTATTGGTCGGGCGTCGCGTCGTTCGGCACGATCTCGCTCGGTGCCCCGCGCACGCTGTTCGCTTCGGCAACGGTCGACTTCTAATCCACGAGAGGAGGGCGGATGCAAGCCAGCCCGTCGCATTCGACAGCTGAAATCTGCAACTTCCATGTGTCGGAGCCGCCGGTGCTCCGGCCCATTCTCGGCGCGGCGCTCGCACGCCTCGTCCGTTCCGCGCCGCAAGCGCTGTTCGAGCTGACGCAGGCGTATGGGTCTCCGCTCAACGTCGTCGTGCCCGATGTCCTCGTGCGCAACGTCGAGGCGCTTCGCGCCGTGCTGCACCGCCATGGCGTCGCATTCCAGATTTTCTACGGAGCGAAGGTCAACAAATCGCCGGCGCTCGTGAGCGCCGCGGTGCAGGCGGGCATCGGCATAGACGTGTCGAGCGTCTACGAAATGCGCGATGCGCTGCGTGCGGGCGTCGCGCCGGCACGGCTTTGCGCCACCGGCCCGGCGAAGACGCGCGTGTTTCACATGGCTGCGATCGCGAACGACGCCTTGATCTCGGTGGACTCGCCCGAGGAGTTGAAAGACATCGAAGCTGTCATCGGCGAGATCGAGCCCGATCGCCCCGCGCGCGTGCTGCTTCGCTACCGGCCGGAAGCGTCGGGTTCGAGCCGCTTCGGCATGAGCGCCGAAGCGCTGCTGGCGTGCATGAGGCGCGTCGCCCGCCGCGATGGCATGTTCTCGTTCGAAGGCTTCCATTTTCATCTGGGCGGGTATCGATACGAAACGCGCGCGGCCGCGGTGCGCGAACTCGTTTCCTTCGTCGAGGCGGCCCGTGCCATGGGGCTCGCCCCGAAAACGATCGATATCGGCGGTGGGCTGCCCGCGCAATATGTCGAGCCGGCCCGGTACGACGCGTTCGTTGGTGCGCAAGGCGCCGGAGACTACCGTAACGGACAGGTACCGGCATCGTTCTACCCCTATGGCGGCGCCATCGGCGCGTGCGATTGGCTCGACGGGTTCCTCGCGGCACCGTGCGCGAGGGGGCTGTCGATCGCCGGGTACCTGAAGGAGCAAGAACTCGCGCTTGCGATCGAGCCGGGGCGCAGTCTCGCGGATCAGACAGCTGTCTCGATCTTTCGAGTGACACGCGTCAAATCGCTCGCCCCCGGCGAGGCCGTGATCTTCGCCGAAGGCAGCAGCTTCAGCGCGTGCGAGACGTGGTTCTCGTCCGAGTTTCTGGTGGACCCGATCCTGATATCGACGCGCACGGATGGAATACACGGCGAGCCGCATGACCGAGCGCGGGACGATGTGCCGGTGCACGCCTGGATTGCCGGGCACAGCTGCCTCGACGAAGACGTCCTGACGAATCGCCTGATTCGCTTCGAGAGGAGACCCGAAGCGGGGGATCTGCTCGTCTATGCCAATACGGCCGGATATCAGATGGACCTGCTCGAAAACGAATTTCATCGCCATCCCATGCCGCGCCGAATTGCGGTGAGCTTCGACGCGGCGGGCCGCATGGGTATCTCACCTGACGTTTCGCACGGAGAATCGGAATGATTTTGAACAAGGTCACCGACCTCATCGGAAACACGCCCATTCTGAGCATAGCCGTTCCAGCCAAACATGCGCGGCTGCTGCTGAAGATCGAAAAGAACAATCCTGGCGGGAGCATGAAGGACCGCATGGCCCGCAACATGATCGTTGCAGCGCTCAAGTCCGGACGGCTCAGCCCGGGCGGCGTCGTGGTGGAGTCCTCGTCGGGCAACACGGGCATCGGCCTCGCGATTGCCGCCGTGGAGTTCGGGCTGCGCTTCATTGCCGTGGTCGATCACCACGCCGCGCCCGACAAGATCGCCGTCATGCGCGCGCTCGGCGCGGAGATCCGCTATGTCGAGGGCCAATATCGGGAAGACGAAGTGGCCGTGGTCGAGCGTCAGCGCATGGCCGCCGAGCTGGCCGGTCAGATCCCGGGCGCCGTGTTCATGAATCAGTCCGACAACGCCGCCAACGCCGGCGCGTATGCCGACTTCGTGAGGGAGGTGGTGGCCGAGGTGGGCGGTGTGGACGCCTACGTGGGCTGCGTCGGTACCGGCGGCTCGATGACGGGCATCGCGCACGGGCTCAAGGTTCACAATCCGCAAACGAAGACGATCGCCGTCGAGCCCGATGGTTCGATCGTGTTCGGCCAGCCCGGGCATCCGTACTATCAGTCGGGCACCGGCACGCCGGCGGGCGATACCGTGGGGCTCGTGCTCGATTACAGCTGCATCGATATGGGCGTGCAGGTCAGCGATGCGCAGGCGTTCGAGACGGCCCGCTATCTCGCGCGGCGCACGGGGCTGCTCGTCGGCGGCTCCACGGGCGGCGTGGTCTACAAGGCGCTCGAGTTCATCCATGGCGGGCTGATCGGCGGCAACGTGCTCGCGGCAGTGGCCGATGGCGGCGAGAAGTATCTGCACACGGTGTTCAGCGAGAACTGGCTCGAGGAGCGCAATCTGCTCGATCCGACGGTCTGGGAGCAGTTGGATACGTGGCTCGGCCAGGAGCAGCTTGCCGAAGCGCCGCGCGACGTCCCGCGCCTGCATGCGGTGCAAGCGGCATGACGGCGACGAACCCGAACCCGATGCCGGTGCTCAATGTCGTCGTGTGCGGCGGTGGCCGCACCGGACATCTCGCGGCGGTGCTGTTCAAGCAGCATCCCGGCGTACGTGTCGCACTGCTCACGAACAACCGCGACACCGTCGAGAAATATCGCGGCACCGAAGGCGGCATCGCCGTTTCAATGCCCGACGGCACGACATGCTCCGCGCGCCCGGACGTCGTGACGGGCGAGCCCGCCATCGCCCTGGCCGGCGCGGACGTGATCGTCGTCACGGTGCCCGCACACGTGCGGCCCCCGTTGCTGCGGGCCATCGCTGCGCATGTTCCATCCGACAAGCCGGTGTACGTCGGTGCAATTCCGGGCTTTTGCGGCTTCGACTGGCTCGCCGAGCAGGCCTTTTCCGCGTGTCCGAACGTGGTCATCTGGGGCATGAAGGACGTCTCCCATATCGCCTCCGATCTCGATCCGGGCAGGTCGGTCCGGATGGGCGGCGCCAAAAGCATGCTCTACGTCGCGACGCATGCGCGCGAGAGCGCCGCCTCGCGCGCAGCGTTGCTCGCCCATCTGCGAAGGCTCTATACCGCGCCCGTCGAATTGCTCGACGACTATCTGGAGATCACGCTCACGCCGGGCAACCCGATCATGCACAGCTCGGTCATCTACGGCTTGATCGGCCCATACGGCCAGTGGCACGACAAAACGTTTTCCGAGCCGATCTGCTGGTGGACGGACTGCCCCGAACTCGGCGCGTATTTCCTCGAGCGCAGCGACGAAGAGAACCAGCTGTTGTGCAAGACGATCGAGCGCCGCATGGGCCTGGACCTCTCTTCGGTCAAGCCGTTGAAGCAGGAGATCGTCGAGGCGTACGACGACCAGATCCGCGACGCGGGCACGATGCTGTCGGTCCTGCGCACGAATCGCGCGTACGACGCGATTCGTGCGCCGCTCGTCGCGGCGGCGGGCCGCCCTGGCTACGTCATCGACAAGACCCATCGCGCTTTTCACGAAGACGTGGCCTATGGGCTCGCCTTGCTCGTGGAGATGGGCCGGCGCCTCGGCGTGCCCTTGCCCCATATCGAAGAAGTCTTTCGCTGGACTGTGTCCTACATGGACGGACTGCGCAACTCGGCGCTCGACTACTTCCCCGAAACCTGGCCAGCCTGATTCAGGAGTCTCATGAAGACCTCTCTCTCCTTGTTGCAGCCCGATAATGCGTTTTATGCGCAGCGTCAGCAAACGGCGCTGGAATCGGCCCGGCACAATGCACTGCGCCGGGTCGTTCGCTGCCTGCTCGCCGAGCGGATCATCGACCGCGACCGGCTCGTGTTCGCCCCGGAAGGCCGCAGCGCCTGGCTGCCGCTTTGGAACACGCACGCGCTGCTGTTCTTCGGCGATCTGGAGGCCGCTCCGGCCGATACGTTCATCCTGCACGGCGCGCTGACGTTGATCGAATCCGATGGCACCCGCGTCAAGATTCGCTCGCCGGCGCAACTGATCGACCTGCTGCTTCCATACTTCGATTTCGTGCCCGGCGAGGAAGGCGTGGCCGGGCTCAAGCGCGATATCGCCAACAGCGTCGAAAACGATGCTCTCGCGCGCATCTATCGCGACGCATGGGACGCGGACTTGCGTACGAGGATCGACACGGCCGAAGCCGACGGCTTTGTCGGCTACCTTCACCAGCACATGACGGTGCGCGATGCGGCGGTGCTGCTCGATCAATGGGGCGCGTTGGAGGGGCATCCGTTCTATCCCACCTGGAAGAGCAAACCGGACCTGAATGCGCGCGAAGTGGCCGCGCTTTCGCCCGAGTTCAACGCCATCGTTCCCGTGCGCATCGCCGCGTTGCGCGCCGATATGGCCTATGTCGAGCGAATGCCGCACGTCGAGCGCTATCACGATTGGTTCGCCGCGAACTTCCCGCAACTTTGGGCGCGCTGGACGGCCGGCCTGCGCGAACGCGGGCTGGACGAGCGCGCATGGCTGCCGTTGCCCATCCATGGCTGGCATCTCGAACATTTCGTGCGCGAGGAGTATGCGGCGCTGATGGAAGAGGGCGCGCTGATCGTGGACGGCCCCGACATGGAAACCTGGCCGACCATGTCGTTTCGCACGATGATGCCGCGGCTGCCCGGGCCCGTGCCGTTCATCAAGCTGCCTGTCGCACTTTGGCTCACGAGCGAGCAGCGCAGCCTTCAGGCGAAATCGATCCATATGGGCCCGCGCATCAGCGCGGTGATCCAGCGCATCCTCGCGGACGAAAACGGCTTCGAGCACACGCTCGAGGTGTTTCCGGAAGAAGTCGCGCTGCACTTCAAGCACGCCGTGCATCAGGAGGACCGGCCGGGGCGCCACCTTTCGGTGGCCTTCCGCGCGAGCAAGGCGGCGTTCGAGCGGGCGGATGGCCTGTTGCCGATCACCGTCGCAGCCTTGTTGACCGCATCGCCCACAGATGGCCGCGCGCTCGCGACCGAACTCGTCGAAAAGCGCGACGGTGCACACGCGACGCCGGAAGCCGTCGAAACGTGGTTCAGGCGCTATGCGCACGTCGTCACGCACCCTGTGGTGGGTATCTATCTGCTCTATGGCATCGCACTCGAGGCGCATCAGCAGAACACCTCGGTACTGTTCGCCGCCGATGGCATGCCGGCCGGCCTCCTCGTCCGCGATTTCGGCGACGGCCGCACCTACGCACCGCTGTTGCGCGCGCGCGGCCATTCGCTCAAGCCCTATGTTCATCCGGGCATTCTGCCGACGGTTTTCGAGGAAGACATCGAGCCCGTGCGCGCCTTCGTGCTCGACGCCTGCTTCGTCTGCCATCTGCACGAAGTCGCGTTGCTGCTCACCCGGGAGTATGGTCTCGCGCCCACGCGGCTCTGGCAGATCCTTCGCGAGGAAACGGCGCGCGCGTTCGATGCGTTTGCCTCCCGCGTCACGAGCGAGCTATGGCGGACGGAGCGCGCCGCATTTCTCGAGCATCCGTGGCCGACCCGTTCGATTTTGCGCATGCATCTGCTCAAGTACTCGGACTACCGGCTGCAGCATCGATTGCCGAACCCGCTGCGACAGGCGTGCCGCGAGGACTGATCGATGACGAACGCCACGGTCGCGCCTGAGCGGGCGGCACGCCTGATTCACATCCTCTTCGCGATTCAACTCGTTTCCATGGGGGCGATGGAAATGAGCGGCCCGTTCTGGCCGCTGCATCTGAAGGCGCTCAGCACGTCCGATCTCGAATTCGGATTCGCGGGCGTGGCCGTATATGTCGGGCCGATGCTCGGCATCATGCTCACGAGTGCGTTCTGGGGGAGGGTGGGCGACCGTACCGGACATAAGCTCATGATGGTCCGCGCGCTCGTCGGATTGTCGGCAACACAGCTCGCGCTGGCGTGGGCAAGCAGCGTGTGGGCGATCCTGATCCTGCGATTCGTGCAGGGCGCATGCGCGGGCTACATCGCCCCGGCACAGACATACGGCGTCGGCATCGTCTCGTCGCAGCGTCGCGCGCGGCTCTTTGCCTATCTCCAGGTGTCCACGAACCTCGGCTCGCTGGCGGGCGCCGTTGCGGGCGGCTTGATCCTCGATAACGCGACGTTCTTCTGGATCAACATCGTGGCCGGCGTATTGTGCCTGTGCTGCGCCGGTGCCGTCATAGTCGTTCTCCCCGACGCAAGGGCTTCGAAGCCGGCGCCGGCTGCAGTGCGCAACCACGATCCGGCCACCGCCGCGCAACCCCAGGCGTTCGGATGGCGGGCTTCGCCGGTACCAGGGCTCCTCGTGATCGCGGGCATCCTGCTGGTGAGCAGAACGATCACTCAGGCGCCGTTTTCGCTCTATGTGAGTTCGATCTTCCACGTGGGCAATTGGGTAGTCGGGCTGTGTTACGGCATGTTGTCGCTCGGATTCGTGGTGTCCGCGTCGCTCTGGGCGCGCTACTTCGAGAACCGCATACGTGGCGAGTCGTTGCGGCGAATGACTTTGATCGCCCTGGCCTGCGCCGTGCTGACGCTGGCTGCCGCGCTGACACGGCACGTGGGCATGTTCGTCGCGCTCCATTTTGCGTGGGGCGTACTGCTGGGCGCAACCACGCCGGTGCTGATGTCCCTGGTCTCCAAGGCGGCCGGCGGGGTTCATCAGGGGTACGTACTGGGCATCGCACAAAGCACCACCCAGTTCGCTCAGGTCGCCGGCATCGCACTCGGCGGTTGGCTGAGCGATAGCGTAGGCCTGCAATACACCTACTTCTTCGTCGCGGCGTCCTATGCGCTCGCGCTCGCGGCCATCCTCGTGCTGGCCCGCGAACGCGGCGCGCTGGCACAGCCGCACGTTTCGGCGGGCTCGTGACACCGATTCGCTGAGGAGGCTCGATGCCGACTGATTTCTCATACTGCATAGCCGTCAAACCGATTTCGTTTCTGCAGGCGTCCGAGGTGGTCGACGAGAACCACGTAAGCGAACTGGCCGCCGTCATTCGCGAGGCGGGCAGATGGACGACACCGATCCCCATCGATACGGAAACCGGAATCGTGATGGACGGCAACCATCGCCTGCGAGCGGCGGCGATGCTCGGGCTGAGCTACCTGCCGTGCGTGTTGCTCGATTATCTCGACCCACGGGTATCGGTCACGCACTGGCGCACGGGCGAGCCGTTTTGCGTCAAGAGCATCGGCACGCGGTTGCTGCGCGACAAAATGCTCTTTCCCTACAAGACGACGCGACACCGGTTCGCATCCGTGCTGCCGCATACGGACATCCCGTTGGCGCTATTGAGCGCCCGGGGTTGAACACAGCCGAATATCATTTCCCCGCGCCAGGACTGGCCGGCCCGCCTTGCAGTCTTGCGAACAGCGACGTGCTGACGTAGCCGTCGGGCACGAGATGCTGACTCTTCTGGTAGGCACGGACGGCCTTTTGCGTACGATCGCCGATCACGCCGTCCACGGCACCCGGGTCGTATCCCTGGTCAGTCAGTTTCTGCTGAAGCAGCGCGATATCGGTGACGTTGTTCAAGGGGGGATCGTCGGTCGGCCACGGCTGGACAAGCTTGCCTTTTCCAACGTAGCTGTCGGCAAGCAGCGCCACAGCCAATGCATACGCTGTGGACGCGTTATATTTCAGAATCGCCCGATAATTGTTCAGAACCAGAAATTTCGGGCCGCGATAGCCGGCCGGCAGAATAATCGATGCCTGCAGATTCCGCATTTCCGACGAAATGGGCCCGCTTGCACCGATGACCCCCATCGCTTGCCATTCCGCCACGGATTTCCGGGTCGATAGCGCAGCCATTTCGTAATCGAACGCTTTGGGGACCTGCACTTCCATTCCCCATATCTCGCCACGCTGCCATCCCATATGCTCGAGGTAGTTCGCGGTGGACGCCAGTGCATCCGCGGACGAATGCCAGATATCGCGCTTGCGATCTCCGTCGCCGTCCACGGCGTATTGGAGATACGTCGTCGGAATGAACTGCGTCTGCCCCATCGCACCCGCCCAGGAACCGACGAGTTGGTCGCGCTGGACGTCGCCTTCCTGAAGCATCTGCAGCGATGCGAGCAGTTGCGCTTCCGCATACGGTTTGCGCGGCCCGTCATTGGCGAGCGTTGCGAGAGACCGAACGACGTAGCGCTGGCCCATATCGCTCCCATACTGGCTCTCGATTCCCAGAATGGCTGCGAGTACGTACTTGTTCACGCCATAGTCCCGCTCCAGCGTCTGGAATACCGAATACTTGCTCGCGACGAACGCATTGCCCTGCTGGACATTCTCCGGTGTCACGCGCTTATTCAGATAATCCCAGATGTAGGTCGTAAATTCCGGCTGCCGCCTGTCGAGATCCACGACGTCCGGGTCTGGCGTCACACGATCGAATGCATAGTCGAACGTGCTGGAAGGGATACCCTTGGCCAGTGCTTTTGCTCGAAAGCTCGCGCGCCATGCGTCGAAAACGGCCGCTTCCGCCGAAGGGCCGCTCTCGGTCGCCGAAGCGCCTTTCTCATTGGACGCCGGCGCATCCACGGCCTGTCCATGCGTGGTCAGACGAAACATACAAAGCGTCAGCAAGGAAAAAATCGTCGCCCCTCTTTTCAAGGTTTGCTTTTTCATCGTGAAGAATCAGATACAGAACGGAGGAGACTCCAATTTATCAATAAATGGCGACGTTCGAAATATTAAAAAAACCCGTCAAGCATAATCTTTCGACAGCGAAAAAATGGATATCGAAACGAATCTCGCCACTGCTGCCAACCTGGCGCTCGACGGCTCCGGGCGTTCCGCCCCAGCAATAGCTTTGCGTAAGCACCCGATGTTTTCGACAATGAAATCGGCGGTTCTGTCCACGTGAACAGGCGTTTATGGACGTTGTACCGATCGACGTATCGTTGGATGCGGCGATCGATTGACGCCCGCTCCCAAACGATCCGCGACCAATGCCTGTTGGGTGATCGACCCGAACCAGCGCTCGACGTAGCCAAGCCCCATCCGCAACATCGGTTGCGTACGCGCCCACGCCCGCCATCTTCCGGGACGGAACACTAGTTTCCCGTACCCGCGCTCGCTCCAGGCTCGCTTCGCGGCGCGGACCCCGGCGGTGAAGCTGGAACGGCCGGCGGCTCGGTGTCGGCCGGCTCGGGCGGTGACGTCCCCGCCGGCCGGGAGGCCGGTGCGCCAAGAATTGGCGGAAGTGCGGGGGACGACACGGCGGGCGCGGCCGACGATGCCCCAGCCGGCGCTGACGCATCGGGGAGCGCGAACGCGCCGATCGCATCGACCTCCGATGCGGCGGGTACGTTGGCCGCCGCGGCGCTGCTCGCTTCGCTGGCCTCGGGAGCGGGTGGCGGGCGGCGGCGAACCGCCTGCCCGTTCGAGGGCTGCGACGGCTGCGACAGTTGGGGCGCCTTCGCGCCGAACAATGTCTCGCGCCACGCCTGGAGACGCTCGCTGAGGCGGGTGCGGAACTGTTCGAACGCCGAAGGTTCCACGGCGGTATCGAACCGTGCGCGGGCATCGACGATTCGCGCGCGCAACGCCCGCTGGAAAAAGTCGCCAACGATCGGCAAAGCGGTATGAGCGCCTTGCCCCCAGTAATCGCTGCGCAGCGTGACGCGCCCGTCGTCGAAGCCCACCCACGCGCCGGCCACCAATTGCGAATGCATGAGAATGAACCAGCCGTCGGCGCTGTCTTGCGTCGTCCCTGTCTTGCCGGCCACGTCGGCACGAATGCCGAACCGGCTGCGAATCGACGAGCCCGTGCCATACGTCACCACGTCGCGCATCGCATCGACGAGCGTACGATCGACGTCGGCGTCGAGCGCGCGTTCGGCCTGCGACGGGGCGAATTCGGCAAGCACGTTGCCTTCCGCATCGTCGATCCGGGTGACCATCCGCGGCGCGCGATAAATGCCGTCGTCGGCAATCGTGCTGTAGGCGGAGACCATCTCCATCAACGTCACCGGGCTCGTTCCCAGCGCCAGCGACGGCACTTCCTCGAGCGGGCTCTCGCGCACACCCATCGCGCGTGCGAGCCGTGCCACCTTGTTGGGCCCGACGCGCTCGATCACCTGCGCGGTAATCCGGTTACGCGAGAGCGCAAGCGCGCGCCGCAGCGTGAATGCCTCGCCCGTCGGCGGCGCTTCGTCCGCCGGACGCCAGATTTCGCCGCCCTTGAGCGCGATCTCGACGGGCTGGTCCGTGAGTTTGTCGTCGGCCTTGGCGCCGGCAGCGAAGGCGGCACCATACACGAATGGTTTGAACGTCGAGCCTGGTTGCCGCCGGGCCTGTTGGACGTGGTCGAACGGTTCGCGCACGAAGTCGCGGCTGCCCACCCACGCGCGGATCTGGCCCGTACGCGGATCGATCGCGAGAAAGCCCGCCTGAACGTCCGTTTTGCTCGCACAGAGATTGCGCATGAACTCCCGGTCACGCGTCAGTTGCTTCATGGCGTCCTGCTCGCTTCGACCTGCTGCCAGCGCCGCGCGATACTCGGCGCTTTCGCGCACGAACGCCACGAAAAGCGGGTTGGCCGCCGAACAGCCGTCGCGCCCGGACCATGCGCGATTGGCTACGCCCTGCAACTGATTCGCCTGCCATGCGACAGCCTGCGTTGCCATTGCCTGCAGCCGCGCGTCGATGGTCGTATGCACGACGAGGCCGTCGGAATAAATGTTGTAATCGTTGCGGTCGGCCCAGGCAATCAGCCATTTACGCAGATAACGCGCAAAGTGAGGTGCGGGACCAGGCGGTTCCGTCTGCCGCTCGAAGTCCACGCCCAGCGGCCGTGTTTTCAGTTGCGCGAACTGAGCCGGCGTGAGCTTGCCGTATTTGACCATCTGGGAAAGTACGGTATTGCGCCGCTGCAAGGCCCGCTCGGGGTTGATGACGGGGTTGTAATAAGCGTT
Source organism: Trinickia caryophylli (assembly GCF_034424545.1). Lineage (NCBI taxonomy): Bacteria > Pseudomonadati > Pseudomonadota > Betaproteobacteria > Burkholderiales > Burkholderiaceae > Trinickia > Trinickia caryophylli. The sequence continues at coordinate 357,479 of NZ_CP139971.1, forward strand.
GCCCTTGAGCATGCCGATCAGCGTGGCTGCTTCGCGCACGTCCAGATCGGAGGCGGACTTGTCGAAGTAGGTGCGCGCGGCCATCTCGATGCCGTACGCGTTGTAGAGAAACGGCACGGTGTTGAGATAGGTTTCGAGGATTTCGTCCTTGCGGTAGACCGCCTCGATCTTGAGCGCGGTGATCGCCTCCTTCAGCTTGCGCGTGAGCGTAGGCGCCCGCCCGATTTGCTCGGGATAGAGATTGCGCGCCAGTTGCTGGGTGATCGTGGAGCCGCCTTGACGGTCCCCCGAGAACGTGTGCAGGGCGGCACCGGCCGTGCGGCGCCAGTCGATTCCATGATGCTCGTAAAAGCGATGGTCTTCTGTCGCGATCAACGCGTCGATCACGCGTGGCGAGATGTCGGCGAGCTTCACCCATTCCCGGTTCGAGGGCTTGAACTCGGCCAGGAGCTTTCCATCCGACGAGAGAATCCGCGCGGGACGATCCACGCGTGCCTTGCGGATGTCGCCGATGCCGGGCGTAAACGGGATCAGCAACAGCACATAAAGGACGAACAGCGCGGGCGGCACGGCGAGAGCGAGCAGGAGGCCGCGGCGGGTAGGGCGACGCAGGCGCTCGAGCGCGGCAACAGCCAGCTTGCGCGCGGAGGAAAGCAATCGCTGGGCAAACTCGATCATCTATCGGCACGGCGGGGGCGAAAGGAGGCATCGTACCAAAAGTTGGCTGGCTGCCGGCGCGCCGCCCGGCCGGACGTGCCATCCGCAAGGCCCGCCACATCGAGGATCCGAGACGGACGATCGCTTAAAAGGCTGACAGCGCCAAAAAGCAGAAGCGATTCTGATTGTCAAGGCGAATAGCGACCAGGCGTCGGGCATATTTCAGGAATATGACTTTGTGATTCTTTGAGGTTCTTTGAGAATTGGTATAAGGATTTCCTTATTTGCGCGTAATCCATTCTCTGTGCCCGGAATGCGCAAATGAAATAAATCAAGCAGAAAGCGGATGTTGTCGGCCATCGCCGAAAAATTCCACGCACCGAGGAAGTCGCACATGATTTGCGAAACGCCACGAACTGAATGATAATCTGCCCGCCTATAGCGGTAGGCCACCGCAATAGACCAAAACTCCCGTGATACGGGGCTGTCACATGCGGATTACTCGCGCGCGCAAAAGCATCACGTCAACTGGATCGGCAACCCGACCGTTGGCGCTCGCGCTCGGTTTTAGCCATTTCCCGGAGCCAACATGCCAAATAGTGGACCACTGAATGGTCTCTCATTTCGTTCGACCAACGTCTTCGTTTTGCCGTTACTGATTTCGGCGTCGCTTTGCGCGCCGTCGGCACATGCCGCCGAATGGGTTTCCACGCGCACGGGCGCGTTTATCGTCCCCAATACCGCGGGAAGCGCCGCCAGCGGCATCGCACGTTCGCTGATGGCGTCCGCAGTGGCGACATCGGGCTACAAGCTCAAACGCGCAGGCGAGCCGGCGCTCGTCAATACGCGCGTCATGCCACTCGAAATCAGCCAGCCCGTGCACGTCGCCGTCGTATTGAAAACGCATAATGCGGCGGATCTCGACAAGCTCGTCGCCGACGTGAGCCAGCCCGGCAGCGCCAATTACCGCAAATTCATCACGCCCGAGGAGTTCAAGCGCCGCTTTGCACCGACCGACGCCGAAGCCGCGGCCGTCGTCGCGCATCTGAAGTCGAGCGGCTTTTCCAACGTTCGAGTGGCGCCCGGCAACCGCGCGGTAACGGCGGTGGGCAACGCCGATACCGTTCGAACCGCTTTTCATGCCGGTCTCAAGCGTTTTCGCTATGACGGCCGCAATGTCTACGCGAACGATGCGGCAGCGTCCGTTCCCGCTTCGCTTGGATCGATCGTGGATTCGGTCCTCGGGCTGCAAAACGCCGTCGTGCCGAAACCTCTTTCGCATCGTCTGACCGACAGTGCCGTGGCCGGCGCCGCCGACTCCACCCGCAGCGATTCGCCAAGCACGGTGGTCGTGCACGACGTGACCGACTACGCGAAGATCTACGGCGCAAGCCGGCTGCCGGCCGCGACCGGCACCACCGTAGGCATCGTCACGTGGGGCGACGTGAGCCAAACGATAGCGGACCTCAAGACGTTCACGACGCAGGCGGGCCTGCCGCCCGTGGATACGCTCGTCGTACCGGGCGACACAGGCACGTTGGCCGACGACGGCAATCCCACGGAGTGGAACCTGGACAGCCAGACGATCGTGGCGACGGCCGGCGGCGTCAAGCAACTGATCTTCTACTCCGCGATCAATGGCGACAGCAACGACAGCGAGCTCACCGAAGGTTCGCTCATCATGGCGATGAACAAGGCCATCACGGACAACGTCGCGAAGATCGTCAACGTCTCGCTCAGCATCGACGAAACCGCCGAAAACGCCGCCGGCGTTCAGGCCGTAACCGATCAGTTGTTCCAGCAGGCGGCCGTGCAAGGGCAGATTTTCTCGGTAGCGTCCGGCGATTCGGGCGTCTATCAAGCGTCGGATTCTCCGGGAGGCACGCCGGGCATGGTCGGCACGTTCGACGGCACGACCGTGACGACGACGATCGATTTGACCCGGCGCAGTGTGGCGTGGCCCGCGAATTCTCCCTACGTGGTGGCCGTCGGCGGCACGTCGCTCGCGACGATCGATGCCACGAAGTGGGCGGGCGAAACCGTATGGAACGACGGCTTGTTTTACGCCGATCGTGATGCCCAGGGGCAGCCGGCTGACAATGCGGTTCGTCTGTTGGCCGCTGGAAGCGGCGTGAGTCAGTTCGAGCCGGCGCCCGTGTGGCAAACACTCGCGCTCGGCCGCTCCGTCACGAAGCGCGTACTGCCCGACGTTGCGTTTGCCGCTTCGGTCAAGTCCGGTGCCCGAATCATCGTGAACGGTCAGCCGCAAGTGCACGGAGGAACGAGCCTGGCGTCGCCGATTTTCGTCGGGGGGTTTGCTCGGGTCGAAACGGCACATGGAAATGCGATCGGCTTGCCCACACCGTGGCTCTACAGCAACCTGTCGCACCATCATTCCGCGTTTCACGACGTCACGTCCGGCAACACCGGCTATAAGGGCAGCGGATATTCGGCGGCAGCAGGGTGGGATAACGCCACGGGCTTCGGCAGCCTCGATTTCGGCAAGCTGAGCAAGGTGCTCGCGCCCGACTCGGGCTCGCTGTAGCGGTAGCAGCCCCCGAGCCCCATCGCGCGATGCGGTGCGGGGGCGCTCAGTCTCGTGCGCTCCACCATGAAGAATTCCGATGAGGAAAAGAAGAAGTAGCCGCGCCGGTCAGTCCGCCACTGCATGAGGCGGACCGCCTCTGCGTCTTCCGACTGCAGGGTTGGCTCAACGGCTCACCCGCCTCGCGTTGCAAATCGAGCGCGGCGAATGCGTCATGCCGCAACGACCAGCCCAGGGTTGTCCGGGGCGATCCTGTAGGCGCCGGGTCGCTCGCGGTTGAGCTCATCGAGCACCGCTGTCTTCACCGCGTTGTTCCCCTGATGGCCGACGATGTACTTCGTGCGGCCATTCAGATTGCCGGCGTCGCGGTGATACCTGAGAAGCGCCACGGCCAGCCCGGCGGCGACACCCTTGGGCCGCTCCGACGGCGGCGGGTCCACGCAGATGCGGTTGGCGTGGAAATCCAGCGCATTGGCCCCCGCATCGTATCCCGCATGGGGTTGGAAGACCCGCTCCTCGATGGCCGATACGATCAAAGCGCGGACCTGCTCGGGACGATTCGCGGCACTGTAGGCTGAAATCATCGCGCTGTACGTGACGAGATCCGCATGGCGCGAGGAGGCGCCGCGCTTGAGGCGGTTCACCTCGTCGAATAGAGCCTGCGCGTCGTCGAGGCGGCCCGCTTTACCGCATGCGATGATGGCCGCGTTGTATGCGCCGAGCTCCGGCTCGACCGATCCCCGCTCCGGCGCCGCCTGTTTCATTCTGTTCAGCACGCTCAGTGCGTCGTCCACGCGGCCGGCCCTGCCGCACGCCGAGATCACCGTGCTGTAAATGACCAGGTTCGGACGTACCGCAGCGTCGTCCCGGCTTCGTTTTTCCAGCCTGTCCAGAATGTGGAGCGCCTCTTCCGCGCGCGCATTGATCTCCAGCGCGCGAAGCACGGCGCCATAGGTGGCAACGGTCGGTCGCATTGCCGGCTGCGCATGCGCCAGCATCTCGAGTTCGTCGAGCAAGGCGAGGGCGGCATGTGCCTCGCCGGCATTGCCATAGGCGGATATGGCCGCGCCATATGTAGCGAGCGAGGGGCGCATCGAAGGATCATGCCTGGCCCGGTCCTTCAACTCGGCGAAGAGTCGGATCGCTTCGTCGGGCCGGCCGCCTTTGTCGCATGCCGCCATTGCGCAAGCATAAGTGACAACGTCAGGCCCTGTCGGCAACTGCTCGGCTTCACGCAGCAAGGCGAGCGCGCGATCGACCCACCCGGCGTTCTCGCAGGCTGAGATTGCCGCGTTGAACGTGACGACGTCCGGGCGCATCGATGCCTCGCGGCTGCCGAGGCGCTTGAGCTCCTCGAGCAGTGCCAAGGCCTCGTGCGGCAGCCCGCCCTTGCCGCATGCCGTCAGCGCTGCGTTGTAAGTGACCTTGTCCGGGCGCATGGAGGCATCCACTGCAGAGCGCTCCTTCAATTCCTCCAGCAGTTTTAGCGCTTCGTGCGGCCGGCCCGCGTTCGCGCAAGCGGAGATCACCGAGTTGTAGCTGATCGCGTTAGGGCGCATGGCCCGGTCGAGCGACTCCAGCGTCTTCATTTCGCGCAGTAAATTCAGCGCCGTGTCCGCTTGGCCTGCTTTCGCGCAAGCAGCGATGGCCGCGTTATAGCTGATATTGTTCGGGCGCATCGATCGATCGCCCACTGCCTGCTGTTTGAGATCCGATAGCAACGCGAGCGCCTCGCTTGCCCGTCCGCTCTTTGCGCACGCGGAGATCGCCGCGGTGTAGCTGATGAGCGTTGGGCGCATCGCCGCATCGTCGGTGGCAAGGGCCCTCAGTCCGTCGAACAATCGCAGTGCGTCGTCGGCGCGGCCGGCTTTGCCGAGCGCGGAAATGGCGGCATTGTAGGTGACGACGTCGGGTTTTCTCGACGGATCGCGCCGCGCGACGTCGTTCAGTTCCGCAAAGAGCCTGAGTGCTTCGTCGGCGTGCCCGGCTTTCTCGCACGCCGAAATCGCGGCGTTATATGTGATGACGCTCGGGGGAATGCCCGCCTCCTGCACGGCGCGAAACAGCTTCATCGTCGTCGAAAATTCGCCGCCTGCTTTCAGGAGCGAGGCGGTGACTTTCAGAACCTCGTCGGGAGCGCGTTTGCGCGCCTTGTATAGCGCGATGATGGCAGCGTTCGAGCGGGTGTCCGCTTGACGCGGCGCCTCGGCCTCGGCGCCCAATGGGCTGCGCGGCGGCAGCCTGCGAGACATGCCTGGGCGCTTCGATTCCGGCGCTGGGGCGGACGCATCTTGCAGGGTAGGCGCGAGCGTTGCCGGACGGTCGTCGTGGAACCCGGCGAGCGGCCGCCGCAGCAGGCGCGGCCGCTGAGCCGCAGGCTGCGCCTCGCCGGCCGCACGGTTGGCATCGAACCGGCTACGCGGCGCATGTTCCGTCGGCTCCGTCGACGGCTCCCCCCGCGCAGCAGCCGTATCGCCGCCGCGAGGGTGCTTCGTCAGGGTGATGAGACGTCGCGGTGCGTCCGCCGGGTTTCCCTTGGCGGGCGGCTGGGTCGCACGGGCGTCCGGCAGGCCCTCGAATTGCCCATCACGCGGTGATCGGCGCGTCTCCTGCAGGCGTTCTTGCCCCTGCTCGGGGGATGGGGCCTGCCGCGTGGCGAGCGCATCGCTTGCCGGGATGGGGGCGACCCTGGTCGTCTTCATCGGTTCGTCGAGAGTAATGATAAAAAAGCGTGGTGCAAGGCCGCGTGAATGATAGTGCAGTCCACGGCTCTCGGCCAGATTGTTCATGCGTCGATCGCCCGAGCGAGCTTTCGGCAAGGTACCGGGAAATCTACCGGACCGCCACACGCAAGGCGGTCAGGGACAGCGAAATCCCGGCGGCGAATCCGAACCGCCGCAAAACGATCCGAAGCCGAGCGCGAGGCGGTCCTCACGGCCCCAATACGGGTAGCCGGCTGGGATCGAGACAGCGCGCATATCGCTCAGATCGTCGGTTTTTCGCTTTTGGCGCCATGGATTGACGCCGGTATGAGCGAAGATGCCGCCGAGCTCCCCGAAACGGGCGCCATTTCTCATTTTCGACGCAACCGAAATCTCCGTTTACCGTCCGCATTCGCGGCCGGTAAACGGGCGGTCATGACCGATGTCCTGCGCGTTCCGCCGCAGCCTGACGTCCATGGCATGCATGACGCATGCCGCGGCGAATCTGAGCAATGCGAGTGGGCGATTTCTGACAACGCAGGGCGACGGCATGGACTCCTTTCTAAAATACGGCAACGTATTCAATCACGCGCAGTTTTCCGAGGCTTACCAACGCGCACTGGTGCCGAGAGACGTAGGCGGGCAGGCGAGCGGCGAACCGCCGCCGGCCGGGGGGCAGCCGATGGCCCCGCGCCCTCAGCCGATGGCCGGCGAATTGCAGGCGCTTCGCGATCTGCGCGGCGGAAATGCGCCGAAGCCCCGCTCGCCGCGCGCCGAACAACCGAACGCCGCGCACGTACCCGCTTGGCGGCCGGCAGCCGAGGCGAAGAACTCGGAGGCCCCGTTCGAGGAGCGCGTCGAGCAGGAGTTCGTCCGTTGGCTGGAGGGCGGGGGCCCCACCGCACGCCGAACCGAGGCGGCTGCGCGCATGGAATATGCGCGGCTTGAGAGCGCGCGCACGCTGAAGCTCGACGGTCTCTCGCTCGGCCGAATTCCGGCAAGAATCGGCCAGTTCGCGAAGCTGCAGACGCTTCGAATCGGCGGAAACGAATTGGACCATCTGCCGAGCGCCGTGACCCGCCTGACGCAGTTGCATACGCTCGACGCGCGAAACAATCGGATGACTGAGCTGCCGCCCAAGATCGGCCGATTGAGTTCGCTGAAGCATCTGAACGTCGACGCCAACAACCTGACGTCGCTTCCCAACGAACTTGCGGCGCTCGCACGGCTCGAAACCCTTTCCGCCCGCTCCAACCAGCTCAAACTCGTGCCTTCGCGAATGAGTGCGCTCGGGAACCTGAAAAAGCTGGATCTTGCCCGCAATCAAGTGGGCGACATTCCAGGCACCTGGGGGGTGCTGTTCAGACATCTCGAGCACCTCGATCTGTCCCATAACCGGCTCGAGCAGCTTCCGTCCACCTGCGAGGTGCCTGCCCGAAAGCTCCAGTTGGATCTTTCGGAGAATCGTTGGTTAAGCGGCCTGCCCACCGCGTTCCGCGGCTTCCGTTACGCATCGAGACTTCGTTTGTCGGCCGCGGACGATCACAAGCTGGAGTCTGTCGGCGGCACACTGGCGGTCAATACCAAGGGCACCGGGATTCGGCAAACGCTGGTGAACGAAGGTCGCCTCGAAGCGGGGCGAGGCATCGTGGTGAACCGGACCGTTCCGGGCCGCAACCGGCCGCGTCTTGTTCAGCTCGAGGGCAGCGATTGGAACTCGACGATTTCCGAACTGAGCTTCATACGAGATCACGCAGAGCCGGGCGGAATCGAGGGGCTTGAGCAGGCACGGCAGAACGCGGCGTTTGACGAGGATTGGGGCGAACAACGCCTGCAGGCCTGGGTCGAGGCAATGGCCGATCAATACGCCGAGCGGCACCTCGTCTCGCGGGGAGGTACGTCGGCGCCCGCGCAGCCGGAGAGCGCGCCGGAACCGGATGCGTGGACGGCAACGGGTGTCGATATCTTCGATCGAGGCCGCAGCGGGGCGCTTGCACCGCCCGCGTCGCAAGAGCCGCAAGCCGAGCCGCAAGCCGGGCCGGGACCTCGTACGGATTATATGGCGGCGCTCTATGACGAACTTGCACGACTGCCTCCGGCAGAAGCGAGCGCCGTAGCCGCCTATCTGCGCAGCATTCCGTCAGACCGGCTGGCGAGCGCGCTCGAGCAGTTGAGCGGCTCGGCGGAGCAGGGCGGGGCGGCCGTCCGGAGACACTAGCAGGATTGTTTCAGACAGGCGGGGGGCGTCAGACGCTGCACCGATTCCAATATATTTAGCACTACCAATAAATACGGGAGCATATGAAAAGCAGAATGGGCGGAGGCGGAACATATGCCGACGACGCGATCGGACCTTCCGCGCTACAAGCGCTGCAGGCGAAGAAAGACGAACGCAATCAGGAACGACCATGTTGAAGAAAATCGCTTCAAATATATCCGCATCGATCAGTTTCCCGGTGTCGTCGTCCAACGACGAGACGGCGAGCTCGAGCGCCGGCCACCGAAACATGCACGACTTCGAAACGTTGCGGTGGATCAACGATAAGAATCGTGAGAGCAATGAGCTTCGTCACACCGCGGCGGATCGTCTGACGACCGCCAGGCGCGGCGCCGACATCGATCTGGAGAGATTGGGCCTGACAGATGTGCCCGACCATCTGCTGGCTCGCGTTGCCGATTCGCGCACGGTCAGTTTGAAGGGAAACGGCCTGAACGAAGTGCCGCGCAGGATGCTGACTTTCGCGAAACTGCAGAGCCTCGATCTATCACGCAACAAGATCGAGGTGCTCTCGTCGGAAATCGGGCAGCTCACGACGATGCGCAAGCTCGACCTGTCGCACAACCGGCTCAGCGAACTTCCTGACAGCATCGGCCAGCTTACGCAACTGGAGTCGCTGCGGGTACGACACAACGCGCTGGAATTCGTGACGCCGTCCATCGGCAACCTTACCAATTTAAAGAAACTGCTGCTTCGTGCGAACGTGCTGACGGAACTGCCCGACGAGATCCGCCGATGCTCGCGCCTCCAGGAACTCGACCTGTCGCAAAACCATTTCACCGTACTGCCGGAAACGGTCGGCTCTCTTTCCCAATTGCGCAAGCTGCATGTCAGCGACAACGATCTCACCGACGAAGTCGTGGAGATCGACGATGTCGACGCACAGCACGAAGGCGAGCCCGGGCTGATGATCGATCGTGCGATTCCTCAGTCGGTCGGCGAGCTCAAAAAGCTCAAGGAGCTGGACGTGTCGGGCAATACCGGATTGTCATTCCTGCCGACCGGGTTTGGCCCATTGGAGTATGCGTCGACATCCAGGATGACGGTGAAAAAGTTTTCGGATCGGCCGTCGGTTCTGTCCGAACTCCGCATTCATATCGGGAATACGCCGCTGCCCGTCGAGCTTGCCAAGGACGGCCGCCTGCCGCTCCTGGCGTCGATTCCCGCCATCGAGCACAGGGAGCTCTACCAGCCTCCACTTGCCCGGGCGCGACGGACGCTTGACGAAGCGCATGATGCCGATCGGCCAGACCACGGGCTCGACGCGTTCGACGAAAACCCCATCGCGAGAACCGCGCATGCGATGCCGGAGATACTCGCGGCACAAACGGCGTTGGGTGGCAACGGTCAACCGGTTCTCGACGCATTGCTGCGATCCCTTGCGGGAGGATCTGGCACGCTCGGCGCGGGCTATGCCGGCATGCACCCGATTCACCCGCCGGCACCCGCCGGCGAATACACGGTGCCGGTGCAACAGAGCGAACGCGGCGTGAAACGCGTCGCGTTCGCCGATCGGCAGGGCGGCGTGCGCACGCCGTCCGGCGGCGCCAGGTCGTCGGCGCGCAACCGCGTATCGCCGCCTTCTCCGACATCTTCAACAAGCGCTTCCTCTCGCGCATCGTCGTCGCGCGTTTCCGAACCGGCCTCACCGCGGGTGCCGCAGGGTTACCCGCCGAGGGCGCGGCGCCATGACGACGGATATTCGACCATGCCCGCACCGGTGCAGCAGGCCGCGACGCAGATTCCTTATGCGGTCCCCTACATGGCGCCGTATCCAGGGCAACCCTCGGCGTCGCAGGCGTATGCCGCACAACCGCCGCAGATGCAGGCGCCCTACGCTCAACCGCCACATACTCAGGCCACGTACGCCCGGCCGGAATTCCCGCAGGCCGCTCAAAGCCCGGCTCTCGCGGAATTGCTGCGCGCGCTCGCGCTATCGTCGCGCGGCCCCCAACAGCCGCAGCCGCTGGCCGCGCCGCTGCATACGCAGGAAGTCCGGGAGACGCTGTTCGACTATGCGGCGTCGGGCCCCGCCGCGGCCGAGCAATTCGAAACCGACATGGTGGGCGTCGAGCAGGTACAACACGCGAGGCTGACGGGACTGGCGCAACGGCATATGCAGCAGATCTATATGCAAGGCCCGTGGCTCCAATACAACCTGACGAAAGCCAGGAACGGCCAAAGCACGCGCCGGGACCTATGGAATCTCGTGGTCACCATGTTCCGTCAGCACGTCATCTGCAAGCTGGCCGATGACGTCGCGAAAGAAAATCAAAAAAAGCTGGCCAGCGATCCCAGCAAGACGCACCTCGTAACGGACCCACTGCCGATTGCGCTGATGTACGAGGTGCTCGTCAGCGGCCCCGGCGAGCTCCAAATTCCGGGCTTCGAGGACCTGCGCGGCCAACTGGAAAAAGACGCGGGGTTGCGGATGATGTTCGCAGGCATCGTGCCCCCCGATCAATATGAATTTTTCCGAGCGCACATCATGATGGAAGTAAAAGCGGCACAAACGCAGAAAAACGGCCTGGACCTGAAGGAGTTCGCACGCAAGCAGGATTTCTGGCAGGCATTTTTGCGCGAGGAAGAACTAGGCGCACGGATGGCGCCCATAGGCCGGTACGGGTTTTGATCCTCGCACGCCGGAGAACGTAAATGAAGAACATAAAGCTATCAGGGCTGTTGTGCGGCGCGGGCTGGGCCGATTGCACGCAGCCCGCATCCCGGCGCGACGCAACGGGCGCAGGTGATCAGCCGTCATCGCAACGGCGGGCAGGTGGGCCGCTGGACGCGCTGAGCCCGCGTCGAACGCCTCCCGATTTCAAGAAAGGCCTCGACGTCTGGAAAGGAAAGGCGGCCCGCGAGCAACATCGGGCGGCAGCGGGCGAACTCATCGAGAGGGCTCAGTTGGAAGGAAAGGGAGAGTTGGTCCTCTCGAGTCTCCGGCTCACGAGCGTGCCGCCGCAAATCGGTGCGCTCAAGAAACTGCAGGTGCTCGACTTGAGCGACAACAATCTCAGTGATTTGCCGGCCTCGATCGGCGATCTGGAGTCGCTGACCCATCTGTTCCTCGATGCGAACCACCTGGAGCGGCTTCCCGACGAGCTGGAGAACCTGGGCCAGCTCAAGCACCTCTCTGCGCCGGGCAACCGCTTGTCTCAGGTGCCGGAATCGCTGCATAAGCTGCAGAGGTTACAGCGCGTAGACCTGAAATCGAATCAACTATGGACACTGCCGCCCAAATGGGCCGAACTCCTCACGCGATTGCGCAGGCTCGATCTTTCGGACAATCAGTTGACGCAAATGCCGACGTTGCCGGATCAGAACCTCGCCGGTGCGCGGGCGGATGTGCGTGGCCGGACGCTCGAGTTGAATCTGTCGAACAACGCGATCTCGAATCTGCCGATAAGCTATGGCTCATTTCGGTATCACAACCGGTTCAACGATCACACGCTCATCAATCTCGCGCAGACAATCATTGTGCGCACAGAGAATACGCGTATCCGCGAGAGCCTCGTGGCGGTCGGGCGCCTTTCTCCGGGACGCGGCGTGTCCGCGCATGACGCGAAAATGTTTGCACGCCAGACGAGCAGGGCAGCGCGCGGTAAGCAACCGTCCGACCAAGACGGCGCATCGTGCGATTCATTCGACGGCTACGTCCGCCGGCATGGCGAACAGGGGCAGGCCGCCCGCTTCGGGCGTCGACCGGAGATGCCGCCGGAGTCGCCACGGAGCGAGCTCGGCGAGCGGCCGGAATGGACGAAGCCGGCAGCCGCACGCGGACTCGACGGCGTTGCCGGCCTGTTTGCCGCGCTCGGCGCACGGCCCGCTCCGAACGCCGCCCCGGACATCATGGCCGTGCTGGCGAAGGAACTGCAAAATCTGCCGCAAGCGCAGCAGGCCGCTGTCATCGGTCAGCTGGCCGCTGTGCCGCCCGAGGTGCTGGAGGCCGAACTGGCTCGTATGCAAGCAGTCTGGCACGGCGGCACGGCCGAGCCGTCCGGCGCGCCGCCGAACGTGCCGCCTGCGTCGACCTTTGCACCGCAGGCTCCGTTTGCGTTTGGAACACAACCCACGCAGCCGCTCGCGCCGCAGTTTGGCATGGCGCCCCCGTCGTCAGTTCCGCCCGTGCCATCTTTCGCGATGCCGATGGCGAATCGCTTCACCGCTCAGCCGGTTCCACAGCCGTTCTTCATGGAGCCCGAGTTACCCCGAGGCGGGGCCCAAGCGTCCGCCGAGCGGACTGACGCATGGCACACCGTGAATGAGATTGCGGCGAATAACGCACCGCCCCCTTGGGCAGCGGCGCGCGCACAACAGTCAGGCGCGCATCAAGAAGGTGTCGATCGGTGGGCAAAGCCGACATGGACTACGCGATCCACGCAAGAGGAAGTCCGCACGAGCACTGAAACGAACGCCTATGCAGAGCCTCCGGTTTTCGATGCCCACGGATGGTCGCGTCAGTCGAACGCAACACCATCGGCGCAGAGCGGATATGACGCCATGCCTCAGTATCGAATGCCCGCCGCAGACGAAGCGCCCCCGGCATATCAGACTGCTTCCGACCATCAATTTCACGCTGCATATAGAACGGAGGCTGAGGACTTCGATGCCATCTCCATGCTCGAAAGAATGATGCGAATGATTAACGGAGACTCGGTCGATTAGAACGTCACAAGCACGTGCGAGATGCACTCGAGACACCCGGTCTCGCCGTGTAGCCCCGACGGCCTTGGGGTGCGCGCAATTCGCAGTTCAGGTCTTCCGCAATACGGGCGGAGAGATCATCCATAAATTTTTATGACGCGATCCTTGAGACAGGAGAAAATGCAATGAGCAGAATTAGTCGCGGCGACGGTAAAAATAGCAATCCCTGGTCGACAAGCCCCTCGATGGCACCAAGTGTGCAGAGTCAGGCTTCTACGCGAAGCAGGCGCTTCGCGATTTCGAGCATTTTGGAAAAACTGTCGTTGAAGCCGAGCGGTTCGGGATCGACCCGCGGCAACCCGCTGCCCGCCGATGCACCGCCGGCTCGCACCACCACCAGCCGCAGCCGGCGCCTTGCGGACACGGCGTCGGTGCTGAGCGACACGACGGCGGCAAGCGGCCGGTCAGGCCTGTTGTGCCACAGCCAGAGCGACCAGGCGCGTTTGACCGCGCCTACCGATCGGGCTTCGATCGCGCGGGCGGACGATACCGCATCCGTGCAAAGCAACAGGAGCGAGGCGAGCGGCCGCACGAATGCGTCGAACCGTTCGGCTTCGGCACTCAGCCGCAGTCGATCGCACGCGCTGGCGCAGAGCCTCGTACCGGGTTCGCGCCGAGAGGAATTGGGCCGTCCTGGTTCGTCTTCGTCGCAAGGCGGTGGCAGTTCCTACGCAGAACGGGCTGCGCATCAGTGGGATCCACAACGCGATCTCACGAGCGTCATGTTTGATTCCGATGACGAAGACATCGTCCAGAACGCCGTGGCTGAGGCGCGGGCAGGGGGCCGATTCCGCCCTGGCCCGATCCCGGAACGCAAAAAGTACTGACGCTCAGGCGACCACGCCGGAATAGTTGCGGTGTTCCATTCGTCCTGGCCTTCACGGACTATCAGGTATTGACGATGCCGAAAAATCGTTCGCTAAAGTTTTTTATGTTCGCTGGCTGCCTGTTGATCCTGGGCGTCGTCGGCGTGTGGAACGTGCTGACTTTGCACGAGGCGTTCGGTAGCGGATCGCCTTATTATTCGCGCAAGACGAACATGGATAAATGGACAGATCCGAGGCCGACATTGTTGGTTGTCGATATAGGGGTGTTAGCTCTGGTAGGCGCCGGGATGTACTGGGTCCGGCGAAACGCATGTCCAGCTGCAGCTGAACGGCAAAATTGGTGTCGTTCGCCGCAGGTCTTGAATTGATGCTGGTATCCCACGTGTTAGCTCTGTGATGACCCTTCAATTATCTTACAGAGCAACCATGAGTTCGATAATTATGATTATGTCAAATCATACATTCGCTCCGTGCGCATAGAGCGACACCGACGAGTTCGCTCGACACAGCGGCAAGACGCCGGCTCGCCGGCGATTTGCTTCGCCATCCCGATTTGGCTCAGGCCGAGCGCATCATGTCGTTGCAACTACCCCGTTCCCACCCTGCCTTCGACACCCGCCACTCGACTCGCCCGGACGAACGGTTCGCACTTGCCCAAGGCGTCACCAAACATCTCGGACGAAAACAATTGGTAATGATATATTCGGCGCGCACCGCGCTGAAATGCCGCATCGGTGCCCAACCCGGCGAGTAAAAAAGAACGATCGCCGCCGAAATACGAAAAAGCAAATCGATACCGCGCCGGCCGTCGCGAACCGAGCCTCGCTCGTGTCTTCCGCGTCGTTGGCGCGTGGGGGAAACGAACTTGAACCGCCGTTACCGGCTCGTGTGGAATCATGCGCTCCAAACCACACAAGTGGCCTCGGAACTAACGGTTGCGAAGTCGGCAACTTCAGGCCGCAGTACCTCGCGCCGGGCGCGGCGCGAGCGCAGCCGGCGCCTCGCGCGCGTCGCCGGGAATACGGCCCTCGCGCTCGGGCTCGCAAGCGCAGCTCCAGCAATTTGGGCCGCCACATGCACCTCCAGCGACACTACCGCCTGCAGCCCCGCGGGCGGAAACGGAGCGCCGGGTCGCGGCGGCAGCGGCGGCGCAGGTAACGGGCAAGGCGGAGGCGCAAGCAGTCTTGGCGGCAGCGGCACGGTCCTGACCGACGGCGGGCTGAGTACCGGTGGCACAGGCGGGACCGGCGTGGCCGGCGACCAGTCGAGCCCGACGACGGGCGGCGCGCCCGGTGCAGCAACCAGCATCAGTAGCGTCGTCGTCAACGGGGACTTGTCGGCCGGCGCCGGCACACAGCCAGTAGCCGGCTTGAATTTCGGCGGCGGTGGCTCGGGCGGCGGTACCGGTCTTTATTACAGCGGCACCTCGGTCACCATTAATAGCGGCGTGACCATCTCCGGGGGCAAAGGCGGCGACGGCGGCACCGTCTCCAATCTCGGCTCGGGCAACGGCGGTGGTGGCGGCGGTGGCGGCGCGGGGATGATCGCCGCGACCATCGGCACGCAAATCACCACCTTCGGCTCGCTCGTAGCCGGCAACGGTGGCGCAGGGGGCGACGGCGGCTTTGGTGGCGGTGGCGGCGGCGGCGGTGACGGCCTGCTCTCGCTCGGAGGCAGCACGCAAATCACCAACCTCGGTTCCATCACCGGCGGCGCGGGCGGCGCTGCGGGCACGGGTTTCTCCGGTAACGGCACGAGCGGAGCAAGCGGCGTGGGCGTCAACCTCGTCGGCGGCAACAATGTCCTCGTCAATGCCGGCACCATTACCGGCGGAGCCGGCATCGGCGCCGGAGCCGGCGTGGGCGTCATGACGCGCGGCTCGGACTTCATCAACAACTTCGGCACGATCAGCGGCGGACTCGACTCGGGCGGCACGCGTGCCGCCGCGATCGAATTCAGCGGCGCGAACAATACCCTGGCCCTGTCGAGCGGCTCGGTGTTCGTCGGCGGACTCGTCATCGATGCAGGGGCATCCGTCACCGTCATGCCGCTGAGCAACGGGCTTTCGCTCGACACGACAGTCTCCATGGCGAGCAGCAGCTCCGCCCTCACCTTCAATACGGTCTCAACGGCGCTCACTACCACAGGCGTCATCTCGGGCCCCGGCACGGTCACGCTGACCGGCGGCAAGACGCTGACGCTGACCGGCACGAATACCTACACCGGTACGACGACGATCACGAACGGCACCCTCGCCTTGTCGGGCAGCGGCAGCATCGCCGCATCGGGCGGCGTGGTCGACAACTCCGCGCTGGATATTTCGGCTACAACCGCTGGTGCATCGATTACGGCACTGACAGGCTCGGGGGCCGTCGCGCTCGGCGGCAAGACGCTGACCCTGAGCAATGCAGCCGGCACCTTCAGCGGCGTCATCGGAGGTTCGGGCGGCTTGACGGTGGCCGGCGGCACCCAAACGCTTACCGGCGCGAACACCTACACCGGCACGACGACGATCGGCAGCGGCGCGGCGCTCGTTCTGGGTGCGGGCGGCGGCCTCGCCTCTTCGAGCAACGTCGTCAACAATGGAACACTCGATCTTTCTTCCACGACGAGCGGCGCCTCGATGGCGGGCCTGGCCGGCAGCGGCAGCGTCGCGCTCGGCGCACGCACGCTCACGCTGACGAACGCGGCGAGCACGTTCAGCGGCACAATCAGCGGCACAGGCGGCTTGACGCTCGACGGCGGCACTCAAACGCTGACCGGTGCGAACACCTATGCCGGTGCCACGACGATCAACGGCGGCACGCTCGCACTTTCAGGCGCGGGCAGCTTGCCCTCGACCACCAGCATCGCGCTGGCAGGCAGCGGCGCGACACTCGACGTATCGGCCGCCGGCGCACAGGCGATCAAGGACCTCTCCGGCGTGACGGGCTCGCAACTCGCGCTCGGCTCCAACACGTTGGCAGTCACGACAACGACAGACGCCACGTTCGCCGGAACCCTGACGGGTAGCGGCGCATTCGCAAAGCAAGGCAGCGGGACGCTGACGCTCAACGGCATCAGCAGCGGTTTTACGGGTGCGACGACGGTCGCGGCCGGCACGCTGGAAGTGGGCGATGCGAGCAATGCCACCGCGGTGCTGGGCGGCAACGTAACGGTTGCATCGGCAGGCACGCTGCGCGGGCACGGCACCGTATCGGGCAACGTCCTCAACAACGGCATCGTCATGCCTGGCGGCTCCATTGGCACTTTGACGGTCGGCGGGAACTATACGCAAGCCAGCAACGCCACGCTAACGCTCGAAGTGAGCCCAAGCGCCGGCTCTCAGTTGAAGGTCAACGGTTCTGCTTCACTGGGCGGGGGGCTTTCGATCGTCTACGATCCGGGCACCTACACCGCGCGCCGGTACGCCCTGCTGACAGCCGCCAACGGACTGAGCGGCACATTCTCGAGCGTCGCTGCAAGCACGTCCACCGGCACGGACCTTTCTTCGCTGAAGCAGTCGCTGATCTACGGGACGAACGAAGTCGACCTGTTGCTTGCAGCCGCGGACACGACGAGCCCGGGCATCGGGGTTATCGTCGCGCCGACGAACACGAGCATCTATACTGCGGTTGGAACGACCGCTCTCATGCGTGCGCAGTCGTTCAACGAGGCGCTGCTCGAGCGCTCGGCGGCGGCACCGGCCGATGAGCAGCATGCCGGACGCCGCGCGTGGATCACCGCGACGGGTTCGGGTACGCACGTAGGCGGCGCCGACGGCCACCCCGGCTTCATGGCGCGCGAGTATGGGTTCCTTGCCGGTGCGGACGGCCGGCTGGGCGATTTCACGATCGGCGCGGCCGGCGGCTATTCACATACCTCGATCGACGAACAGTCGACCGGCGCGTCGGGCGCGACCGATTCGCTGCGCGTAGCGCTCTACGGTGGGCGCAAGGTAGGGCCGGTCGGCCTGTCCGCGACGGTCGGCTACGCCCTCGACTTCCTTTCGCAAAAGCGCCCGTTCGGGTCCATAGGGACGGCCGAAGGCGACCACCTCGGTCACGAGTTCACCACCGCCGCCCAAGCCGCACTGCCGATGCAACTCGGCGGCATCGTGCTCACGCCGAGCGTGGGTCTGCGCTATGCGTACTTCCGCGGCAACGGCTTCGGCGAAAGCGGCGCTGGCGGTCAGAACCTCTCGGTCGGAGCGGACAACGCGCGCAGTCTGCAACCCTACGCATCGCTTGCCATCGACAAGGCCTTCGGCGACGCGTTGAAACCGGTGAACGTGCAACTGCGCGTAGGCTACGCGCGCGAGCTGCTCGGCAGCGGGCGCACTGTGACTGTAACGGCGCAGGATGGCACCCCGTTCGCCGCACCGGGCGTCGCCCTGCAGCGCGACTATCTGACCACCGGCGCGAGCGTGAGCATTCATCCAACAAAGGCAATGACCGTCTCGCTGGGCTTCGATGCACTCGTGAACACCGGGCACGCATCGGCGCAATCGGGCCATGCGCGGCTCGACTATCGTTTTTGACAGCGACACCGGCAAGACCAGGTATGGCTCGATCGAATCGGGATACGTTGAGCCATATCAAGACATCGATAATATATCACAATATGACATATTATCGATGTGGGTTTCGGTACGAGTGCAGGTCGACGTGGATATACTGCGCCGGGTGTCCGTCAACCCGTCAAGAGCCGCTTGAATGTTGCTGCGTCAGGGAGAAGCCCGCAACCACGACATCGACCGCCAACTCGCCTGCATACTTGCTGCGATTGCGGGGGCGCTGAACACCGCGGCCTTCCACGCCGTAGGATATTTCTCGGCCAACATGACCGGAAACGTGTCGTCACTTTCGGATAAGGCCGCACTCGGGCAATGGTGGGGCAGCACCTTCTATCTGACCATCGTCGTCATGTTCGTTCTCGGCGGCACTACATCGACTCTGCTGATCAACGCAGGACGCCGGCGCACCATCCGCAGTATCTATGCGATCGCTATCCTGGCGGAAGCCATCCTCATGACGGTGCTCGGTCTGGCGGAATGGTCGATCCCCTCGATCGAACGCGGCCCCGTGCTGATCCTTGGCCTGAGTTTCCTGATGGGGATGCAGAACGCCGTCGTGACACGCATCTCCGATGCCCGGGTGCGTGCCACCCACGTTTCTGGCATGTCGACCGACATCGGGATCGAGTTCGGCATGCTCCTCGATATCATCCGCGGACGGGAACCGGATGCCGAGCTCGCACCTTATTCCGCCCGGCTACGCTTGCACGTGCAAACTGTTCTCTCGTTCCTGACAGGCGGGGTCGCCGGGATTATCGTTTATCGGGCAATCGGCACCCGACTCCTCTTTGCCGTGGCGCTCCTGCTATTCGCAATGGCGATCACGGCCATCGTCCGTGCCCGGATGCAGGTATGCCAGCTGTGACTGGCAACAGGGCCGCGCACCACCAGATACGCCCGACCCTCGCCACATCCGTCATCCCGGTGCGGCCCTTCGCGCGGCTCGACGCTTACAACGCCTCCACGAGCTCGCGCTTCATCGATCGGCAATAGGCCGAACAGGCCAAATGGGCTGCGTTTGCGGCTGCGTTGATCATCGCACTTGCATTCGCGGGCTTGCATAGCGAGACGACGATCGGCGGCGGCACGGGCTTGAGCGGCAACTCCACGAATTCGCCCGTTGCCAGCTCCTCGGTGACGAAGAGGCTCGGAATACAGGCCACGCCATACCCATCGCGGACGAGCTGGACGATGGCCGCGACCGAGGGCGAGCATGTCACGCGTGCCTGATCGGGGTGCAAGCCTTCCTGCTGGGCGAGCGTATGAACGATGCTCTGCAGCGCGACCTGCGGTGCCGTCCCTCGCCCGAACGTGAGGATCGGGCGCTGCAGCACACGCGAGGCGAGGCCCGTCGTGCGCTTGGACGTCAGGCCGCGACGGGCGATCCATCGCACAGGATAGCTCGCGATCGCGCTCGATACGATCTTCGTGCTGGCGATGCCCTCCACCCTGATTGCGAGATCGATCTCTCCCGCCAACAACCGCTGTTGCAGCACGGCGCTTGAATCGACGGTCAAGTCGACTTCGAGCTGCGGATGCTTCGCATTGAGCTGCGTGATGTAATGCGACAACCAGGAATGCACGACCGTCTCGATCACGCCGAGGCGCAGCCTGCCTCCCACCACCGTTTCCCGCCCTGCCGCCTCGCGCAACGCACGCGCCGCCTCCACCACGTTGCGAGCGAGACCCAGCAGGCTTTCGCCGACGGGCGTCAGCCGGAACTGCGTCGTCGAGCGGTCGACGAGCTCCGTGCGCAGTTCGTCCTCGAGCGACTTGATCCGCAACGAGATCGCGGCAGGCGTGGCATGAAGCACGCGCGCCGTTGCCCGGAAGTTCTCGAGTTCGGCCAAGGTGACGAATGTTTCCAGAAAACGAGTGTTCATACAGACCATTCAGGTAACCGACCACGACGCCACAACCGGTGCACGTCGCGCATCGACGATGCGATCCGACCGGGACCGGGCCGTGCCGAATACGATCGATGCGTGTGTTGAGCGAGGGCATGATGTCAGGATTATCTTTCGATAAACCGTGGCGCTTCGCGTCGTTCTATCCGCGCGAAACCTGGCATACGTACAAGGTTTTGCGCCGGGCCACGGCCACAGTATCCGCATGCCCCGGCCCCGTCGCATCAGTACAAACCCCGACCGAATCGTTAAGGAAAGCTTAACACTTACGGCCGGAATATCTTGCTGGCGTGGCCTTTTTGACGCCCCTAATCTCCTCGCATCGACACCAGCGAAGGATGCGTTCATGCCATACGATTTCCGCAAACAAATCCGCTCCCGGACGTTCAGGGGGCCGACCGCCGGCTACTGCGGCGACTACGCCCAAGCCAATCTCGTGATTCTCCCGAGCACCCATGCCGACGACTTTTTGCGCTTTTGCGTGCGCAATCCGAAACCATGCCCGCTGCTCGGCGTGGGCGACCGCGGCGACTGGCGTCTGCCCTCCCTCGCAAAGGATCTCGACATCCGCACCGACGTGCCCGGCTTCAACGTCTACCGCGACGGTGTGCTGAGCGAGCAACCGGACAACATCGTGGATCTCTGGCGCGACGACTTCGTCGTCTTCGCGCTCGGCTGCTCGTTCTCGTTCGAGCAAATGCTCATCGAAGAAGGCATTCCGATTCGGCATATCGACGAAGGCGTCAATGTGCCGATGTTTCGCACGAACATCGCGAACGTCCCCGCCGGGCCGTTCGGCGGCCAGCTCGTCGTGACGATGCGCCCCATGACGGGCGCACAGGCTATCCGCGCCGTGCAGGTCACGAGCCGTGTGCCATCCGTGCACGGTGCGCCGGTTCATCTCGGTAGCCCCGAGGCGATCGGCATCGCCGATCTCTCCCGCCCCGACTACGGCGACCCGGTCGAAATCCGCGAGCATGAGGTGCCGGTTTTCTGGGCCTGTGGGGTCACGCCGCAGACGGCGCTCGAGCAAGCTCGCCTGCCGCTGGCCATCACGCACCGCCCCGGCCACATGCTCGTTACCGATATCCCCAACGCCACGCTGGCCGTCCTTTGATCGACCTCCCAGGAGAACGCGATGAATCCTGAAGCACATTTCCCATCGACGCACGATACGGGCGTCGCCGCGCCGACGAGCGGCGCATTGGGCTGGTACCGCCGCATGCAGCCGAACGAGCGGCGGGCCTTCTGGAGCTGCAAGATCGGCTACGGGCTCGACGCCATGGATACGCAGTTTCTCAGCTTCGTCATCCCGACGCTGATCGCGACCTGGGGTCTCACGAAGGGAGAAGCCGGCCTCATCGGCACGGTGACACTGTTGGCTTCCGCCGTGGGCGGCTGGGCTGCGGGCGTTCTGTCCGATCGCTTCGGGCGCGTGCGCACGCTGCAGCTCACGATCGTCTGGTTCGCCGTTTTCACGCTCGCCTGCGCATTCGCACAGAATTTCCCGCAGTTACTCGTCGCGCGCGGCTTGATGGGCCTCGGCTTCGGCGGCGAATGGACCGCTGGCGCCGTACTCATGGGCGAGGTGATTCATGCACGCGATCGCGGCAAGGCCGTAGGCATGGTGCAGGCCGGCTGGGCGATCGGCTGGGCCGTCTCGGCCGGCCTCTATACGCTCGTCTTCACCATACTGCCGCCCGAGCAGGCATGGCGCGCGCTGTTCGCGATCGGCATTGCCCCTGCGCCCTTCGTGATCTTCATCCGCCGCTTCGTCGAAGAGCCGGAAATCCATCGCACGCAAAAGCAGCTCGAACGCAAAGAGCACGCCGATCACTCGTTCCTCGAAATCTTCGGCCCGGGCATCTGGTGGACGACGCTGCGCGCCGCGTTGCTCGCCACGGGCGCGCAAGGCGGCTATTACGCGATCACGACCTGGCTGCCGACCTATCTGAAGACCGAACAGCATTTGAGCGTCGTCGGCACGGGCGGCTATCTTGCCGTCATCATCGCGGGCTCCTACGCCGGCTATCTGTTCGGCGCATGGCTCAACGACCGCTTCGGGCGCAAGCCGTCGTTCATCGCCTTCTCGCTCGCTTCGATCGTCATCGCGATCGTCTATACCCGCCTGTCGCTCAACAACACGCTGCTGCTCGTGCTCGGCTTTCCGCTCGGGTTTTGCGCATCGGGCATCTTCTCGGGCATGGGTGCATTCATGACCGAGTTGTTTCCCACACGCGTGCGCGGATCGGGCCAGGGGTTCTGCTACAACTTCGGGCGCGCCGTCGGCGCGACCTTCCCTTTCCTCATCGGTCACGTCGCTCAGAAGATGACGCTTGGGGCCGCGATCGGCACGTTTGCCGCCGCAGCCTACGGCATCGTGATTCTCGCCGCCCTCACCCTGCCCGAAACGCGCGGTGCGCAACTCAAGAACTGACCTCCTCCCCTATTCGCATCCGATCATGAAGCAAGTCACTCCCGCTCCTTCGTCCCCGTCCCAGCGCTGGCAGTTCTGGATCGACCGGGGCGGCACGTTCACCGACATCGTCGCCCGCCGCCCCGACGGCACGCTCGTCACGCACAAGGTGCTTTCGGAAAATCCGGAGCGCTACCGGGATTCGGCCGTCCAGGGAATCCGCGAGCTGCTTGGCGTGGCACCCGGCGCGCCCGTACCGGCCGATCTCATCGAATGCGTACGCATGGGCACGACCGTCGCCACCAATGCGCTGCTCGAGCGCAAAGGCGCACGCACGGTACTCGCGATCACCAAAGGCTTTGCCGACGCACTGCGCATCGCTTATCAGAATCGCCCGAAGCTTTTCTCACGTCATATCGAGTTGCCGACGCTGCTCTACGAAACAGTGGTGGAGATCGACGAGCGAATCGGCGCGCGTGGCGAATGTGTGCGCGATCTCGACGAGGCGGGTACGCGGGATGCGTTGCAACGCGCATTCGACGAAGGCATCCGCGCCTGCGCCATCGTTCTGATGCACGGGTATCGCTACACGGACCACGAGCGGCGCGTGGCCGCGATCGCCCGCGAAATCGGCTTTGCGCAAATCTCCACGAGCCATGAAACGAGCCCGTTGATGAAGCTGGTTTCGCGCGGCGACACGACCGTGGTCGACGCCTACCTCTCGCCCGTGCTGCGTCACTATGTGGAGCAGGTCGAGCAGGAACTCGGCCCCGTGCCGCTGCAATTCATGCAAAGCAACGGCGGGCTGACCGACGCGCACCGCTTTCAGGGCAAGGACGCGATTCTCTCCGGCCCCGCGGGGGGTATCGTCGGCGCGGCACAGGTGGCGTCGCTGGCCGGCTTCGAGCGCATCATCGGCTTCGACATGGGCGGCACGTCCACCGACGTCACCCACTATGCAGGCGAATACGAACGCGAGTTCACCACCGAAGTCGCAGGCGTGCGCATCCGCGCCCCGATGATGAAAATCCACACCGTGGCAGCCGGCGGCGGCTCCATTTGCACGTTCGACGGCGCTCGCTTTCGGGTCGGGCCCGAGAGTGCCGGCGCCAATCCGGGGCCGGCCTCATACCGGCGCGGCGGCCCGTTGACGGTGACCGACTGCAACGTCATGACGGGCAAACTCGATCCGCGCTGGTTTCCGCGGGTGTTTGGGCCCAACGGCGACGAGCCGCTCGACGATGCAGCCGTGCATGGGCGGTTTGCCGCACTCGCGCGTGAAGTGGCCGCCGCAACGGGCGTCGAGCGCACTCCCGAGGAGATCGCCGAGGGGTTTCTCACGATCGCCGTCGAAAACATGGCGAACGCAATCAAGCAAATCTCGGTGCAGCGCGGCTATGACGTCACGCAATATACGCTTGCCTGCTTCGGCGGCGCCGGCGGGCAGCACGCCTGCCTCGTGGCCGATGCGCTCGGAATGACGCGCGTGTTCGTTCATCCGCTGGCAGGCGTACTCTCGGCGTACGGAATGGGGCTCGCAGACGTGCGCGCGCTGCGCCAGAGCGCACTGGAAACGCCGCTCGATACGGCGGCCCTCGACGCGTGCGAGACCGCATTCGCCGCAATGGCGCGGGCGGCTCGCGAGGAAGTGGCCGATCAGCGGATCGCTGGCGACCGGATCGATATCCGGCGCACGTTGCATCTGAAATACGAGGGTACCGATACGGCACTCGAAGTCGACTTTCGGCACGACGTTGCTTCGATCGTCGCACAGTTCGAGGCGCTCTATCGCACGCGATACGGCTTTCTCATGCCGAACCGCGCGCTCGTGATCGAGGCCGCGGCCGTCGAAGCGATCGGCCGCACGCAGCAGGCTGACGACGAGCGCTGGCCGCTCGACGCAGGCGCCTGCACGCGCCCGGCTGCGCTTGCCGCCACGCGCGTCTATACGGGCGGCGCCTGGCGCGACACGCCTGTGTACCACCGCGATGCGATGGCACCCGGCGCGACGATCGACGGCCCCGCGATCATAATGGAACGCACGGGCACGACCATCGTCGAGCCGGGCTGGCAACTAAGCGTGACGCGCCACAACCACCTCGTGGTCGAACGCCGTGTGGCGCGCGACGTTCGTCATGCTGCGGGCACGAAAGCAGACCCCGTTCTGCTCGAGGTGTTCAACAATCTTTTCATGTCGATCGCCGAGCAGATGGGCGTGACGCTCGCGAATACCTCGTATTCCGTCAATATCAAGGAGCGCCTCGATTTTTCGTGCGCCCTCTTCGACGCAGATGGCAATCTGATCGCCAACGCACCGCACATGCCGGTACACCTCGGCTCGATGGGCGAAAGCGTGCGCACCGTCATCGAGCGGCGGGACGGCACGATGAAACCCGGTGACGCCTATGCGCTCAACGCACCCTACGCCGGCGGCACGCACCTGCCCGACGTCACCGTGATCATGCCCGTCTTCGCGGGCGAACAGCAGGCGGCACCGATGTTCTATGTCGCCGCGCGCGGACATCATGCCGATATCGGCGGCATCACGCCCGGCTCGATGCCGCCCGATTCGACCCACGTCGACGAGGAAGGCATTCTGCTCGATAACGTTCAATTGGTTGCGCAGGGGTGTTTCCTCGAAGGTCAAATGCGCGACCGCCTGCTTACCGGCGCATGGCCCGTTCGCAACGTCGAGCAGAATCTCGCAGACCTTCGCGCCCAGGTGGCCGCATGCACCAAAGGCGCTCAGGAGCTCGCGCGCATGTGCGGGCAGTTCGGCGTGGAGACTGTTGCTGCCTACATGCGGCATGTGCAGGACAATGCGGAGGAAGTCGTGCGGCGTACACTCTCCGTGCTGCAAGACGGGCGATTCGAGTACGCGTTCGACGATGGCGCGAAGATCGCCGTGAGCGTGGCGATCGATCGCGCGGCGCGCTCGGCCGTGATCGACTTCGAAGGCACGAGCGCACAGCGCCCGAACAACTTCAACGCCCCGTCGTCGATTTGCAAGGCGGCCGTGCTCTACGTCTTCCGCACGCTCGTGGACGAGGATATTCCACTCAACGCCGGTTGCCTGAAGCCGCTCGAGATCCGCATCCCGGAAGGGTCGATGCTGAATCCGCGGTATCCGGCCGCGGTCGTCGCCGGCAACGTCGAAACGTCGCAGGCCGTCACCGACGCGCTTTACGGCGCGCTCGGCGTCATGGCCGGCGCACAGGGCACAATGAACAACTTCACGTTTGGCGACGCGCAATTTCAGTACTACGAAACGATCTGCGGCGGCTCCGGTGCCGGCCCTGACTTCGACGGATGCAGCGCCGTGCAGACGCATATGACGAACTCGCGCCTGACGGACCCCGAAGTGCTCGAATGGCGCTTCCCGGTGCGGCTCGACGCTTTCGGCATTCGCCGCGGCAGCGGTGGCGCAGGCCGGCACACCGGTGGCGACGGCGTGGAGCGGCGCATCCGCTTTCTTTCGCCGATGACGGCCGTCATGCTCGCGAACCGGCGCGAGGTGCCGCCTTTTGGCCTGGACGGCGGCGAAGCCGGCGCGACGGGCGAGAACTGGATCGAGCGCGGCGACGGCACGCGCGAAGTGTTCGGCGCACGGCATCGGATGGCGGTACAAAGCGGCGACGTCGTTGTCATCCGCACGCCGGGCGGCGGGGGCTACGGCGTGCGCCGATAGCCGGAGCATTCTCGCGTGCCGCCACTTGCTTTCGCTTCAGCGGCTCCTGCTACGCTTCGCCGCGCTCTTCTGTCGCCATCGCAGTACGCCGGTGACGAAGAGCAGCGGCATGGCGAATCCGGACATGAAGACGGCAATGCGGCCGGTCAGCCCAAGCGCTTCCCCGCTGTGCAGCGGGTGCAGCCACGCGAGAAACGTATCCCCCGCAGATTGCGTCGCGATGTCGCGTGCGCCGACTATGTTGCCGGTATAGGCGTCGACCCAGACGGTCGTCGCCGGAAATCGGAAGCCCGGCTCGCCCGTCCGATGCAAACGGAAGCGATAGCAGCTCTGCGGCCCGTCCGGCGTTTCGAGCCATCGCGGCACCGCACCGGGAAAGTAGCGCCGGGCCGCCTCGAGCGCCTCGTCAAGCGAGAGCCGCCTAGGGCCGGGGACGCTTTGGCACACAGGCGCTTTGAACAGCACAGACGTCCGTCCAATCATCGGATTGAACGTCTCCGGCATGTCCAGCAGCACACCGGTCACGATCAGGACGGCGACCACGGGCAGCAAATAGATTCCGCCGATTTTGTGCAAATCGTAGGTCGTACGCTGCCGGCTTGCGGTGAGCCGCAGCGTCAGCGCGGCGCGGAAGTTTCGGCGCCTCGGCCACCAAAGGTACAGCCCCGAGCCTGCCGAAACAAGCGCGATGAGACCGATGCAGCCGACGATCTGCCGCCCGATGCCATCCATCAGCAACGTGTAATGCAGGTCGTAGAGCCAGGTCATCAACGTGTCGCCCCAGAACGCGTGATGTACGACATCCATGGCGGCCGGATCGATCCAGACGAGCAGCGGAGCGAACGTCTTGTCCGCTTTCTCGGCGGGCCGATAGTAGCGCGCCCGGATCAGCGACGATGCGCCGGAGGGAAGTTCAAGGCGCCAGCCGCGCGTCCGTTCGGGCCAAGTGCGCTTCAGCAACTGGATGACGGACTCGTAGGTCGGCGCATCGTTCGGCATCGCGGCGTGCCGGATCGCCGGCAATTCCAGCGCGTCGTCGAGGCTCGTGTAAAAGACAAGTGCGCTGCCGGTCAGCCCGATCACCGCCAGCAGGGCGCCCACTGTGAGCCCGAGCCACAGATGAATGCGCAACCATACAGTGCGCAGGTTGCGCTTGCCGGTTTCGATTTGTGCGAGGTCGTGCGCCATCGTATCAGTAGCTCACGGTCAGCGATGCGAACGCCGCACGTCCCGGCGCGGGTGAATGGAGCGCCTGCGTGTCGTCGTACCAGACGTACTCGTTGAAGCGGTTGAAGAGGTTCGTCACCTGGACATCGACGGTCATCCACTTCGACAACCGATACGCGGCACGCGCATTGACGGTCACCGCGTCGCCGAACTTGCCCTTTGTGTTGGTCGGCTCGAGGTAGTACGCGCTCTGCGCGTTCACCCATGTCGACAGGCGCAAATCAGACGTCGCTTGATAGTCCATGCCCGCCGACAGCAGATGGTTCGGCACGTGATCGACCTGCTTGCCGGCGCTGCCCGGATTCGCCGGTCCCGGGTCAACGATGCGGGCCATCTGGTACGTGTACGCGAACCACACGCCGACATCGCGCGTCATGCGGAGGTTGGCCTGCAGATCCACCCCGTGCCGTTTCGTCTTGCCGAGGTTGTCGTAGTCGCCGGTCGGATCGTTGAGCTTGCGGCGGACTTCGTTGCTGGCAAGCTGCTCCCAGTACGCGACGCGGCCGTCGATCCAGTCGGCCGGCTTGAATTTCATGCCGACTTCCCAGCCGTCGTTGATCGACGGCGCAAGATCGGCCGTGCGCGGCGGGATCTTGTAGGCGCCGGCTCCCACGCCAACCTGGAACGAGCGTCCGTAGTTGCCGTAGAAGCTGTAGCCGCGCCACGGCGTGTAGACGGCGCCGATCTTCGGCTGCTGAACGACGCCGTAGTCGTTCATGTCGTAGCGCGTGCCCGTCAGGTTGTTGGTCAACTGTCCGCCCAGCACGTCAACCCGGTAAGCCGGAATGATCTTCAACGTGTCGATCGGCTTGATGACTGCTTGCACGTAGGCGCCCCACGTATCGTACGAAAACGCCTGATCGCGAGTCTGCGACGTACGGACATGCTGGTTCGTCAGCCAGCGTTGGCTGACGTCGTCTTGCCATTCGCCGCTCACGCCCGCTTCCAATGCGAGATCGTGAAGCCAGTTCACCTGTGGGCGAAACGTCAGCGTGCTCAGAAAGCCGAGATGCCGTTCGTCGGAGAAGCGCTCCTGCTGGCTTGCCGAGGAGGAGAAGGTCACCCAGCGCCGCTCCCGGAACGTGTTCAGATAGGCGGTGGTCGACCACGACAGCAGGTTGGTGAGATCGACGTCGGCATACAGTGCGTATTGACCGGTCTCCCGCGTCGCCTGATCCGTCGCATTGAACGCGTACGATTCGGTCGGGTGAGCGCGGGCGTCCGCATCGGTCAGATAGCCCGGTTCGTCAGCCGAAACGCGCGCGTATCGTGCAGAGAAACCGAGTCGCACGTCGGACGTCGGGTGGAAGAACCACTTGCCGCTCAGCGCGACCTTGTCCGAATCGGAATGATCGCGGTAGCCCTGCGACTTGCGATAGCCGAATGCGTAGTTCTGCGAGAACGCATCGGTCTCGTGGCCGGCAACCGTCTCCGCGTCGAACGTGTTGTAGCTGCCGTAGCCGATTCGCCCTCGCGCGTAGTTGCCGCCCGTCAGGGTCGAGATGCTCGCGTTGCCTGCGATGTTGTGCAGACCGTAGCGCGGGTCGTTGGTCCCCCGCACGGTCTCGAGCGAATCGATTTCGAGCGGAAATACCGCGTCCATGAATGGCATGTTGCCGTCGTTGCTGTTCGACGGCACGCCGTCGATCAGAAGCTTGACCGCGTTGATTTCGCCTTCACCGTTGAAGCCGCGGAACGAGAGCTTGCCCGACGTCGTGCCTTGATTGAAATCGGTCAGCAGTACCCCCGGCAGTTGGCCGAACAGCTCCCACGGACTGCGCACGTTCTGGTTCTCGATATGGTCCGCGTCGACGCGATCGACCGACGTCAGAATGTTCTTCGAAGTCAGCGATCCCGTTCGTGTGCTGCTGACGTTGACCGTGCCCAGCACGAACGTCGAGTCGGCGTTGCCGGACGCGCTCGGCAGCGCGGACTTCGTTGTTTGAACCGCGCTGCTGCCGCGCGCCTTCGCCGGCTCGCTTGCCTCAGGATCGCTATTTTGCTGCTGGACAGGATCGGCCTGTGCCGTCAGGGCGACGGCGAAGCAGGCCGGGATAACCCACCATTTGTTCTTTACGCTGATCCTGCCGGTCGTTGCGATGGCGCTCTGCGCGCACGCGCTCGTGGCAGAGCGAACCGAGGTCGCGCCAGAGCGCGCGATGGCGATGCGAGTCAAGCGAAACATGTTGTTGTTTGTATGGTCAGGTTGGATGCGAAACGGATCGAACGCGGTGCTCGCGCATGGCCGCGAGCCGTTGCACGCGCTCAGGCGCGCGGGGTCGACGTCATGCGCAAACGATGCGCGCACGATGGCGTCGCCCGCGCGGTGCGGGCGTTCGAATGAACGCTTGAATCAAGTCGTATCAGACGAACGGCACGACGGCTCGCGCATATCGAATGCACGAGCCGCTGCGCGGGAACGTTCAGCAGAACACAGGAGGAGCGCGGGGCGGCGGACGATCGTCGAACAGCGATCGCACACGGGGAGGACTGCCTGGGAGAATTCGAAAGCGCTGCGCAACCCCGACCGGAAACAGCAGTTGGAGCAGCATGAACGACGCCACCGCGACGAACAGCGCGGCATTGAACGCGCACGTACCGTCGCCGCTGCCCGGGGACTGCGCCTTGCCCGCGTGCGGGCCTTGCTCGATCGTGTCGACGAGCGCCGGCGCGTCGTTGGCCCCGGTGGTCTGGGCACTCACGTCGAAACGGGAGGCCGATACGGCCGGGTCGAGAATCAGGGGGCCGTGGCCCGAGCACAGCACCACCGAGCCCGCATCCAGACCGTCCGGATCGAGCATCACGGCGCCGGACACCAGCGCGCGGGACAGCACTGTCACCAGGAGAAGACCCCACAGCAGCTGTCGCGCGACGCCAGGCCGATGCAGGAAGCGGCGAAGTGCGTTCATGGCGCGCGATTGTACCTCGATCCGGCACGACGGCCATGCGGCTTCCGCGCGCAATCGCCGTCATGACCACGATGCCGCGCCGTTCCGCTCGCAGACTGCAACCGCCCCCTGCGCCGCGAAAACGCGGTGCATCGTCGATCATCGGGAGCGGATGCTGCTGCATCGGCGCCAGCGGCCTCACCGCGGGCGATGACTTCGGCCGTCGTTTATCGAGTGTGACGTTTGCGGTATTGGTCGGCGATCACGGCGGCGACGATAATGCCGCCCTTGACGATTTCCTGGATGTACGAGTCGATACCGAGAAAAATGAAGCCGCTGGAGATCACGCCGAGAATCAACGCGCCGATGACGGTCCCCGTAATGCGCCCCACACCGCCCGCGAGGCTTGTTCCACCGATCACGGCCGCCGCGATCGCATCGAGCTCGTACGACAACCCCATGCCCGACTGGCTCGTCTGTGCCCGCGCCGATACGACCACGCCGGCGAGCCCGCTCAGCAGTCCTGCGATCACGTACACCGCGATGAGGCTCTGCCCTACCGCGATGCCCGACACGCGCGCGGCGTGAACGTTGCCGCCGATCGCATAAAGGCATTTTCCGTAGCGCGTGTAGCGCAGGACGATATGAAAAATCAGCGCGGCGATCAGGAAGATGGCGACCGGCTTCGCGCCGTTGCCGATCGCCGAGTAGGCATCGGTGAACATGCTGATCGGCTGGCCGTGGGTGTAATAGCGCGCGAGGCCGCGCGCGGACACCATCATGCCGAGCGTGACGATGAAAGGCGGAACGTTCGAGCGCACCGTGACCATGCCGTTGACGAGCCCGCAGAAGCCCCCCGCCAGCACCCCCGCGATTACGGGCACCGCCACCGGAAGGTCCGTCAGGCCCGGAAATACGGTTGCCCCGAAGCCGCCCGCCTGCGCGAGGCTACCGGCGATCATGGCCGACAATGCGACGACGGAGCCCGACGACAGATCGATGCCGCCGGCGATGATGACCATCGTCACGCCCACGGCGATGAGACCGATCTCGGACACGCGCAGGACCATGATCATGAGGCCTTGCGGGTTGTAAAGGAAGGACTGCCCGCGCTCCATCCAGCCCAGGCCTTCGAAGGCGAGCGCAATTGCGAAAAGCACGAGGAGAATGCCTGTTTCCTGCGGCAGGCGCCATTTACGCGGTGCGATGCCTGCCACATCCGCCGTGCTCGTCATTGCCGGTACACGCATGTTCGTCTCCTTCTCGATGGCCGCTTCAGAGACGCTCGCCGGAGGCCAGCGCCATGATGGATTCCTGCGTTGCCCGCTCGCGCGGCAGGATGCCGCTCACGGTGCGTCCGTGCATCACCACTATCCGGTCGCTCATGCCGATGACTTCCGGCAGTTCCGAGGAGATCATGATGATCGCTGCGCCTTTCCTGGCGAGTTGGGTGATCAGTGCGTGGATCTCGGCCTTGGCGCCCACGTCGACGCCGCGCGTCGGTTCGTCGAGGATGAGAATCCTCGGCTGATTCAAGAGCCACCGGGCGAGCAGGACTTTTTGCTGATTGCCGCCGCTCAGGTTCTCGATGGTTTCGCCGAGCCCCGGCGTTTTGACCTTCAAGCTGCCGCACATGCGCGCGCATTCGCCGTCGATGCGCTGCTGCCTCACGAAGCCCAGCATGCAATAGCGCCGCATCGCCGAGATCTCCATGTTTTCGCCCACCGACAATTGCGGGAACATCCCGCTGCCCTTGCGGTCTTCGGTCAGGAACGCAAGGCCCGACTCGATCGCCTCGCGCGGCGTGCGGATTCGCTTCGGCTTGCCGTCGAAGGCGATTTCCCCCCGGTCGGCCGGCAGCGCGCCGAAAATCGCCTCCATGACTTCGGTGCGGCCGGAGCCCATCAATCCGGCGAAACCAAGAATTTCGCCGTATCGCACATCGAAGCTCACGTTCGAGAACGCGCTGCGCCGGCCGAGATTCGTGACCGCCAGGGCCACTTCGCCAATGGGCACCTGCTCCTTCGGAAAAACCTGCGTGAGTTCGCGCCCCACCATGGCGGCGATCAGCGACTGCTTGTCGAATTCGCTCGCCGGGCGAGAGACGATGTGATGTCCGTCGCGAAAGATCGAAATGTCGTCGGCGATCTCGAACACTTCGTCCATCTTGTGCGTGATGTATACGATGGCCTTGCCGCGGGCCTTCAACTCGCCGATGATCCGAAAGAGCTGCTCGACCTCCCTGTCGGTGATGGCCGAGGTCGGCTCGTCCATGATGAGCAGGTCCGAATCGAACGAAACGGCCTTAGCGATCTCCACCATCTGCCGATTGGCGATGCTGAGCGAACCCAGTTGCGCTTCGGGATCGATATGGATGCCGAGCTGGGCAAAGAGGGCCTCGGTACGTCTGTTGAGCGCCTTGTGATCGACGAGACCGAAGACGTAACGCGGCTCGCGGCGAATCCAGATGTTCTCCGCCACCGTCATGTCGGGCAGCAGATTCAGCTCCTGGTGGATCATCGCGATGCCGCTGTCGAGCGCATGGCGCGGCGACTTCAGCTTGATCGGCTCGCCCTTGAAGCGCAGCGTGCCGCCATCGGGCGTGTAGATGCCGGCAATGATCTTCATCATCGTCGACTTGCCCGCGCCGTTCTCGCCCATCAGCGCATGAACCCGCCCCGCATGGATCTCGATGGAGACGTTATCGAGCGCGACGACGCCGGGGAAAGCCTTACGAACGTTCCGGGCCGCCAGCAGCGGCTCCATGCCCGAATGCATCGGGAAATGAGAACGCGCATCCGAGGCGCACGCTGCGATCGTTGGATTGGACATGGCCGCACTCTCCTGACAAATCTGAGCAACGAAAACATTCGCTCGATGCGAGGGCGGCACGCAGCCGCGCCTCGTCGGATGATCGGACCGCTGCCTCTTATCGGCTCAGAAAGCTTTTGTAGTTCTCGGGGGTCACGAGTTGATAGGGGATCCAGTCCTCGCGCTTCACGTTCCGGTCCCCGCTTGCCAGCTTGGCTGCCATGTCGACGGCGGCCTTGCCCTGCCCCTTCGCGTCCTGGAAGACCGTCACGGCCAGATCGCCCTTGGACATCGCGAACAGCGCGTCTTTCGTTGCGTCGACGCCGCCGACCAGCACCGTCTTCGGCGAGATGCCGGCCTGCTTCATCGCAATCAGCGCACCGAGGGCCATTTCGTCGTTGTTGGCCGCGATCGCATCGAACTTCTTGCCGGCGCTCAACCACTGGCTCATGAGGTTGATGGCTTGGCTGCGATCGAAGTTGGCGGTTTGCTCCGCGACGATCTTGATACCGGGGTTCTTCGATAGGATGTCTTTCACCCCGCGCGTGCGGTCGCGGGTGGCATCGGTGGATAACTCCCCGAGCATGACGGCGATATTGCCGCGCCCATCCAGCTTTTTGGCGAGGTATTCCATCTGCAGGTGCCCGGCAACGAGGCTGTCCGAGCCGACGAAGTAAGCGCCGTTGCCCATCGGCTCGTCGGGCTTGCGGTTGACGTAGACGATCGGAATACCCGCCTTGCGCGCCGCGTCGGTCATGCGCTTCGTCGCCGAAGCATCGGCCGGATTGACGATGATCGCCGCCACGTGCTGCGCCACGAAAGCCTCGATCTGGCTGACCTGACGGCCGACATCGCCTTGCGCGTCCTCGAAGTCGAGGTTGACCGCCTTTTCCTTGCCTTCGGCCGCCATGGCCTCGCGCACCGTGGTCAGGAAGTTGTCGTCGAAATGAGCCATCGACACGCCGATCGTCGCGGCGGCGAACGCCGATGCGGGAAGTGCCAAGGCAAACGACAAGGTAAGCAGGCAACGCAAGGAACGCGCGAAAGACTTCATGTTTGTCTCCGGATATATAGTCGAATCGGCGTGCCGCCGCGCAACGTGCGATGCGGGCATCACGCCTTTCAAGCCGTGTTATTCACGGTCTGGCCATTACGCCGATCCTGCGGGTCGCGACAGATGCTGCCGATCCTGACGCCACGGCGTACGGTGGTTGCCACAAGACACGCGACAACCGGCATACGCCGGCCCGCAAACGCGTTATGCCGCCTCGCGCAAACGTGCGGCCTCCACACCGATGCGGACGTGAGCCATGCTCTCGCGCAACAACGCCTCGATGTCGCTTGCCTGGGCGATCTCCTCGGCGAACGGCTCGAATGAGATGTGCCCGCGATAGCCGCGTTCACGCAGCGCAATGAGTTGTCGAATGTTGCCGAGGCGATCGCCGCAGCCCACTAGCACGCGATGGCGGTCGCGCATCCCGCTCACCGGGACGGTGCCGTCCTCGACGCCCGAGATGTGGACCAGGCCCGTCAGATCGGGAAAGAAAATGTCCTCGCCCGACAGATGATGGTGGAAGGTGTCGTGCACGAGCTTGAAGTGCCGCTCTGCCGCTGCGTCGTAGATGCCCTTGACGGCATCGGACTTTCTGCGCAGGGCACATTCCTCGAAACCGAGCGTCTCGACGAGGCCGAGCACGCCGTGATCGTCGAGAATCGGTTTGAGCTGCTTGAGCGCGGCGACGTAATCGACATGCCGCTCGGCGGCCGTACGGCTATCCAGCACGCTGTTCGTCGGGCACATGACGAGTGCCTTCGCGCCGCAGCCGGCGGCGTATTTCGCCAGCGCCACGGCCTCCTCGGCGCGCGTCGCGTCGAACTGCTCGAAGCGCTGCAGCGCGTTGATGGTGAGGATCTCGAGACCGGCTGCCTGCGTCGCTTCCTTGATCCGCTCGGCCGGCGTTCCATCGACGAGTTCGATGCCGGGCAGATCGTTGCGAATTTCGATTGCCTGGACGCCCAGGCGCCGGCACAGCCCCACGTAGTCCGCGAACGGCATTCGCGGAGCGCTCATACGGTTCAACGAAAATTGCACGGCGACGCTCATCGATTTGCCTCCGGTTCACGCAGATGGATGGTGTACTGGCGCTCGCACGGCGCCACCCGATTCGCACGTGCACGCGCAGGGGGCCGCCGTATAGATGCTGGAAAGGTAAGTGACTGATTGACGCGCCTCAACGAAAAGATTGATGATTTATCGTCAGCCAGAACATAGGGGCACGAGGCGGGGCACGGGTGCTGTGCTGCGCCATCGGATAAGCCCCGGCAAAACATTGGGAGACACCGATATGACCGACGCCGCATCGCCACGGCGCAAACGTACGCCGCGCTTCGTCGAGATTGCCGAGGCTGCGGGCGTGAGCCCCGCCACAGTGGACCGCGTGCTCAACGAGCGAGGCAGCGTATCGGCAGAGATGCGCGCGCGCGTGGTTGCCGCGGCCCGCCAGCTTGGCGTGCCGCGCGTGCTGCCCGATACGCGTCATGGGCTCGTCCATATCGACGTTTTGCTGCCCCGAAACGACACACCGTTTTTTCGACGCTTGAATCTGGCGTTGCAGCGCTCGATGCAGATGCTCGACAGGCGCATCGTGCTGCATCGCCAGATCCTTCCCGAAGACGACGACGACGTGATCACGCGCGCGATCTTGAACCCGCCGTATCCGCGCGCGGGCCTCCTCATCACCACGCACGACACCGCGAGCGTGCGCGAGGCGCTGCGCACGGTGAGCAGCCGCGGCGAATCGGTGGTGACGATGGTGACGGACATTCCCGACGTCGGGCGTGTGCATTACGCCGGAATCGACAACGCTTGCGCCGGGCGCACGGCTGGCTATTTCGTGGGGCGGCTCGCAGCACGGCCCGGCCGCGTGCTGCTGCTGTGCAGTCGCAAGGATTACCGCGCGCATATAGAGCGTGTGCGAGGCTGTAAAACCGAGCTGCTGAAATCGTTTCCAACTCTCGTCTGCGAAGAGGAGCCGATGGAGACGCTCGACGACCCGGACCGATGTCATCGGGCCGTTGCATCCGCGCTCAAGCGCGGCGAACTGGTTGGGATCTATAACAGCGGCTATGGCTCTGCCGGCGTGGAAGCTGCGCTACGCGTGGCCGGTGTGGCGGGCAAGATCGTATGGGTCGGCCACGAAATGCTCGATCATCATCGGCAGTACATCGAACAAGGCACGATGGATATCGCGCTCGACCAGGACCCGGACGGGCAAGTCATGTCCGCGCTGCAGCATCTGCTCAATGCCTGCGGCGTAGTGGATGCGCCCGCGCCGCCCGGCCCGGTCGAATTCCGGATCTTCTGCTCGTCCAATGTCAGGCGCAGCCCGTATCTGGTCGACGACGAATGTGGCCACGCTGTTTCGACGGGGCGCGCGCGGCATGCGGCGGTTTGAGTACGGCTGTCGTTCGGCATCCACCGCGAGCGCCACGGAGGGGGAGGCACCCGCATCTCCTGGCCCACCACTCCGCCCGAGATTCGCCATGCATGCAAATTGTCTTTATAATTCAATGACTAATGATTTCTTGAATTCGCCAAGTGAACGCCAGCAACATGATCGAACCGGCCTTCCCTGACGACGGCCAAATGGTCGATGTCCTCGACAGAGTCGGCGATCTGCGAGCCGCGGCGGCCCGGCTGTCGGCGAGCGCGGGACCGGCCTCACGTGCGGTTCTCACACCGCTGCTTCGCGCGATGAATTCGTATTACACGAACAAGATCGAAGGACAGCAAACTTATCCTGCAGACCTTGAAGCCGCCCTGGAGCAGAAATTCTCGAAAGAACACGAGACATACCGCCGGCAACAGCTTGCCCTCGCTCATATGCGTCTTGAGGCCGAACTCGAGCCACTCGCGCTTCAGATGTCATGGGCAGAACAGCTCAGTCCGGACTGGATCACTCGTATTCATCGGCAACTCTACGAGCAGTTGCCTGCGGAGTCGCGGGTTATCCTTGACGCGCAAGGCCAAGTGCGCGGCTCTTTGGCCCCAGGTGCGTTGCGCGAGATCGAGGTAACGGTAGGCAACCACCTTGCCCCTCCGGCTGCAATGCTGCCCGACTTGCTGCGGCACTTTGTTTTTCGCTATGGCGTCGAGCACTATTCCGTCAACAAGAAGATCGTTGCAGCCGGCGCTTCCATGCACCGCCTATCATGGATTCACCCGTTTGCGGACGGCAATGGGCGCGTCAGCCGGTTGCAAAATCACCTCCTGTTGACCCATTTGGCGCTCACCGACGGCCTGTGGTCTCCGATGAGAGGACTTGCCCGGCGGCAGGGCGATTACTACGCTGCGCTTAGCGCGGCTGACCAGCGGCGCCGGAACGATACCGATGGGCGCGGAAACCCGAGCTCGAGCGGCTTGACACACTTCGTGTCGTTCTGGCTCGACGTCTGCCTCGATCAGGTCAATTTCATGGCTGGCCAGCTCGATTTCCCCTCGCTCGAGCACCGCTTCAACAGTTTGGCCTTGCAGATAACGCATGACTTCGGCCGCAGCATGGCGCACTCGCGTACGTCGATTTACCCGGAGCAACTCGGTCGGGCGCTTTACCGCTTGTTTCAGATCGGCAAGCTCGATCGCGGAGAGTTCAAGGCAATGCTCGGCGTTGCGGACCGGACTGCATCCCGCACGGTCGCTCAACTGCTGGCCCTGCGGCTCGTGAAGACGACAAGCCGGGTCGGGCCCATCGAGCCCGCCCTGCCGTTCTTCAGTCTGCGTTTCCTCTTTCCGGGCCTCTGGCCGGAAAGCGAGAGCGTTCCCCTGCCAACGATCGAATCACATCGAGCGCAAGACGCTCGCGGGATCGAGTAAAGCCGAGCGAAGCACACCGGCCGCCGCGTGGCCGGGATAGGGCCAGTGTCCGGCGCCGAGTCTCCAAGACACGGTCAAACCATTTCGCGGGCGCTCGCATCAATAGATTTTTCGGGCGAAGGCTCACGATTCACGTGAGCGCATCCGACGCGTTTCTATGCAGGTGGGCATGACGCATAGCCCGCCGAGCCCGGAATTCATCCGGATAACGATGCAAGGAGATGCAAGGAGCCTCATCATGCCTTTCGATCCGATACTGCCCCATCGCGTGAAACCAAGCGAACTCGAGTTGATCAATCCTGTCTGGATCGACATTGAAGCGAACCCCAAGGAGTTCGTTGCCGACCAGAGCCTGACCTATCTTTGGGTGTTGCGTGACGACGGCAAGGTCATTCTGGGCATCGAAGAGCCCTGGAAGTATCCGCAGGCATTCAGTGACGCGGTGCGCGAAAAGCTCGACGAGATGCGGGACCATTACGAGGCGCAATATCAACAGAACGAAAAGGACGGAAGCGGTGGACACCCTACCCTGGCGGCCTGGTTCGATGAAACCGGGAGGGCCGATCCCCGGGGAGGCTACGCCTTCCTCGGCGGGGA
The DNA here is from genome assembly GCF_034424545.1 of Trinickia caryophylli. Lineage (NCBI taxonomy): Bacteria > Pseudomonadati > Pseudomonadota > Betaproteobacteria > Burkholderiales > Burkholderiaceae > Trinickia > Trinickia caryophylli. Next base: position 396,157 of record NZ_CP139971.1, read on the forward strand.
ATTGAAATACGACGGCCAGATCGGCGGATGGATGCTGTCGAACAGATCCGGCCGATTTGGCCGTGGAGCGGGTCTGACCGACGGGACCGTCTCCGAGGAAGCGGTTCTGGAGGCGATGAGCTTCGCAGCCCAGGTGATCGAGGCGCAAACGGGCCTGAACGTGAGCATCGAAGTCGTGCGCAAATAATCGCGATCGGGCACGCAGAGGATGACCGACGCGGCGGATAAACCGCCGCCGCGGCCCGGATCACCGGCTCGGCTCGCTCGAAGCCCTCGTCGAGCAGAGCCGCCACGGCCGCTTTTTTTGTCAGCCGTCGCGGAAGATGAAACTGTATGCGCTCAACGCGGGCACACCGCCCAGATGCGCATACAGCACTTTCGAGCCCGGCTCGAATTCGCCGCGGCGCACTTTGTCGATCATCCCGTGCATCGATTTGCCTTCGTAGACGGGGTCCGTCAGCACGCCTTCCATGCGCGCGCAAAGGCGGATCGCTTCGAGCGTGCCCTCGTTGGGCAGACCATACTCGGGACCGGCATAGCGCGTGTCGAGCACGACGTCCTTCTCGGTGATGTTGCGGCCGAGATCGACGAGCTCTGCCGTATGCCGTGCGATTCGCGTGATCTGCGCGTGAGTTTTTTCCGGCGTTGCCGAGGCATCGATGCCGATGACCCGATCGGCACGCCCGTCCGCTGCGAAACCGACGACCATACCGGCTTGCGTGCTGCCCGTCACCGAGCACACGACGATGTAGTCGAACTTGAAACCAAGTTCCGCTTCCTGCTGGCGCACTTCTTCGGCGAAGCCGACAAAACCCAGACCGCCATACGGATGCTCGGAGCAGCCTGCCGGAACCGGATAGGGTTTGCCGCCCGCTTTGGTCACGCTCTCGAGCGCCTCCTCCCAGCTCGGGCGAATGCCGATATCGAAACCGTCCGGCACGAGCCGCACGTCCGCGCCCATCATGCGCGACATCTGAATGTTACCGACGCGATCGTAGACCGCATCCGAGTAATTGACCCAGTTTTCCTGGACCAGCACGCACTTCATGCCGAGATGCGCGGCAACAGCGGCCACCTGCCGGGTCTGGTTCGACTGGATACCGCCGATCGATACGAGCGTGTCGCACCCTTGCTCGAGGGCGTCGGGAATCAGGTATTCGAGCTTGCGCGTCTTGTTGCCGCCAAACGCAAGACCGCTATTGCAGTCCTCGCGCTTCGCATACAGCTCGACCTTGCCACCCAGATGCTCGGTCAGACGCTTGAGCGGCTGAATAGGCGTTGGCCCGAACGTCAGGGGGTAACGGGGAAAGCGTTGAAGGTTCATTCAGTGTCTCCGGAGAGGGGCGATCCATGCGAGTACGGGCTTCGCCGGCGGTGCGGCTGCGCGCGTTGCCGTAGGAAAAATGATAGGGATATCCGTGAGAAATAAGCTTGCGAAATAAATCGCAATGACCTACTTTGGAAGGCCACCCGGCGACGTATACGAATTTTTCATTCTTAACGCCCACGGTCCACGCAATGAAATTAGGCAGTCCAACGTCACCTCCTTCCGGCGCCCAGCCCGCATTGGATCGCATCGATCGTGCGATCCTCAGGTATCTGCAGCAGGATGCGTCGATCTCGAACGTCAACCTTGCCGCGAAAGTGAAGCTCAGCGCGCCCGCATGCCTGCGGCGCGTCGAGCGGTTGAAGGAAATGGGCCTGATACGTGGCATCGTCGCGCTGCTCGACCCGAAAGCGCTCGGCGTCGGGATGCTGGTCGTAATCGGTTTCGTGCTCGATCGGTCGACGCCCGAAGCGTTCACCGAGTTCGAGAAGGCCGCGCAGAAGGTGTCGGGGTGCGTCGAGTGCCACGTCGTAACCGGCGAGTTCGATTACTTCATGCTCGTGCGCACGAAGGACAACGAGAGCTTCAATCGCTTGCACGCCGAGCAGCTGCTGTACCTGCCGGGCGTGCGGCAGGTACGCAGTTTCATGGTGTTAAAGGAAATTTTGTCGACGCATGCGCTGCCGCTGTGATGCGGCTCCCCCGCAAGCACTGCGGCAACGCGTGGGACAACGTCGCGGCGGCCCGGCAACCGCATCTTGAGTTTCGGGCGTGGGAGGCTCAGCACTGCAACGGGTCAGCCCACTTACCATGCCCCGCCTGCAAAACGAAGACTGACCGACTCGCGGTCACGCCATTCGCAGCGATCGGATGACGAGCAAGCGGTCAGAACATCCAGCAACGCCTTCGGATCGCCTTCGACGCAAAGCAATTCCCTGTGCACGCGCGTCAGAAACGATTCGGCAACTACATGATCGAGAAATGTCAGCAACCGATCGTAGTACCCGCCGACGTTGAGCAATCCCAGCGGCTTCTCCAGATAGGCAAGCTGGTTCAACGTCCATATTTCGAAGAGTTCCTCGAGGGTGCCGATCCCGCCCGGCAAGGCAATAAACGCATCGGCCAGTTCCGCCATTAGTGCCTTGCGTTCATGCATCGAGCCGACGATACGCAAATCTGCCAGACCGCGGTGCGCGACCTCCATTTCGACAAGGGCTCGAGGAATAACGCCCGTCACATGGCCGCCCGCGGCCTGCACGGCGTCGGCGATCGCCCCCATGGAGCCGATCGCCGCTCCACCATACACGAGGCCGATGTTTCGCTCGGCGAGCAATGTTCCCAGGCCCGCCGCGGCCTCGAGGTAACGGGGCGCCCCCGCTTCGCTGGAACCGGAAAACACGCAAATCCTTTGCATCGAGCCCTCCTCAAAGATCAGCAATACGAAGGTGCCCCGCGCTCCCGGAGGGGGTACCTACCAGGCGTGAGCGACGTGCCTCCAACATGTCGGCGGTGAAGCGAACCGCTGCTCCTGCCAGCACGCATGCTCCCAATACTCGCGGGCGATGAGCTCGACCCAGTCATCGAAGATCTCAGGCGCCGCGTTCGACAGTTCGACGACCGGTATGCCAGCGGCGCGAGCGTAACCGATCAATTGCCGGTATCCGTCGATATCTTCGAGCACCGCGTGCGTTCTCGGATCGCGCCAAAGATCGACTAATTCGTCGAGCATGCTCCGTTCTCCAGCCGGCGCATCGAGCATCGCACGAGCACGGCCGCGGGCGCGCTTCATGAACACATCTTGCGCTGGCAAGGGGACTCTTTGCAGCACCCACTCGGCAATATGCGCCCATGAATCGTCCGCAGTCATCTCGTTGAAGAGAGAAACCGATCCTCCCTCGAGAATCAGCGCCGGCAAATGCCTTGAGTAATCGAGCACTTTCGCCTTGAGGAGCCGGTTTGCCTCGGCGGCCGACACGACGCCGTCCGCCACTCGCCGGTGGCAGAGATACTCGCGCGCCGTACCTTCCAATTCCTCCGGAGAGGGGCGACCGCTGCCCACGGCGATTTCATGGCAGCATTGCACACGGTCCAACGACAGCACAGGCACCCCGACCATGCGGGCAAGCGCCACGGACAGCGCGGTCTTGCCGGTCGTAGTAGGCCCCCAGATCATGTAAAGGCGGATCGTCATCGCGTTCCCCCCTCCTTCAGTTGTGCAGCAGGGAAATACGCGAACGTGTGCGGTCCGACAGTTCGCGAGCGTACTTTTCCAGGGAGCCCGCCACGTGGCAGGCAACGCCCTTGTTCCAACCCGACGAAAACAGCAGCCCGCACGCACCCGGAGCGTCAGGCGAGGGGTCGCGCCATTCGACGCCGCCCGAAAGGTAATCCCGCAGGGACGCCATCAGTTCCGTGCCGTAGCCGTGGTTCAGATAAAGCAGGCACACGTGAGCGCTCGATGTCATGCGCCGTTCGAACTTCTCGCCGATGCGCGACAAATGCGACAACCCGGCCGAGCGCCCCGGAACCACGACAAAAACGACCTCGCGCGCGAAAGCGCCCCGCTGTTCGTCGTCGGCCCGGCCAGCCGGTTCGAAAACAACTCGCTTGGTGCCGTTCTGGACCGTCAATGCCACGTACTCGCCATGCAGGTGCTGCGATGGCGTCACGAGGATCTCTCGCACCAGCGGCGCGAACTCGAGATCGTCGAAGCAGATCGCCTCGGTCAGGGCAATCAATTCGAGCGATCCGATGCCGTTAGGCGCATCATTCGACGACGACGATGCAAACATCTATCACTCCCCAATAACATTCCTAATATGCGTTTAGCCGGACCGTACGCTGCTCAGACGCACCCACCCCCACCCCTCAGAATGGGAATCACTCGCGTACCATATAAGTCATACGACGTTGACGTGGATTGCTTATCGATCCGATTTCCGGTGAAAAAGCCGACAATGTTATTGGCGCCGGTTTCTCGCATTTCGGAGCAGATCAGGTCTGCTACTTCCTCCGGCGTACCGGCGACAATGTCCTCGTCGAGAATGGACGGCAATTGCGCCTGTGCTGCACGCGCATGGCGGATAGCGAGGTCGTGCGTTTCGGCGACAAAAATGCACCGACGTACCGCCATGTCGTTCGGCGAAACGGATTTTCCGGAACGTTCCGCAGATTCACGATAGGCATCGAAGATTTCCACCACTTGCTGCCGCGGCAGGAATCCGGTGCAGATTTTGTGGCCGCGTTTTCCTGCTTCCCTGGCCGCGTTCACCGTGCGCGCCGTGGCCCAGATCGGCGGCGGCTGTTGAAGCGGCTTTGGGACGATCTGCAACCGCTCGTATGTCCAGTAGTCGCCGCGGTGCGAGATGCCGGGCCGCTGCCATGCACGCTCGAGGATGGCGAGTGACTCGAGGAACATCGGCACGACATCACTTTCGCCTATGCCGACCGCCGCCATTTCGGCGGGATTCGAGCCGCGTGCGACTCCTACCTCGAGGCGGCCCTGAGTCAGGTGATCGAGCACGGCAACTTCCTCCAGGAAGCGCCATGGTTGCCAAAGCGGCAGGACCCATCCCAGCACACCGATGCGTAGTCGCTGCGTTCGCGCAGCGACGAATGCGGCGAACAGCCCCGGTGCCGGAATGGCGCGGGCGCCACTGAAATGGTGCTCACTAAAGAAGATGCCGTGGAATCCCAATTGCTCCGCCCTCGCCCACAGATCGCTATGCCATGCATATTCGCGCGAACAATTTTGAACGTCGAAGTTGATCGGGTCGTCGTCGCTTGAAATATTGACCAAGTCGAATATCCATGATCGGATCATTTCTTCAATCTTCCTTTTCAGATTCCCCGCGATAGGATCAATTAATGAGGCCAATCAAGTTATTCTATGTCGACACGGGTTGCACCGTAACATATCGATCGCGTAGAATCGCCGCATCCCGCCATAACCGGCGTCGAATTGATTTTCGAAATATACCTGCAAGCGGAGGAGAATCTCGTGTTAAACAATGAATCGAGATTTGCTTGACGAACCGCTGTATCGTATGCCCTCTCGGTCAACTGCCACAAGCGAGCTGACTGTCTCCTCCTCTGCACTTGGCCTCTCGATGATTCTTATCAACGTGCAATGACTTTATATGTTCTCAGGAAGCCTGAAAAGGAGGCAGTTTTGCGACACCAGGTGACGAAAAGTAGACCTTCGACACGCGGCGAAGCGAAGGATGACAAGGCTCGCGACGTTTGCGGACCGGCGGCCGACGCGGCCGATCCATGTCCGGTGCGCGATGTGCTCGACCGGGTCGGCAGTAAATGGAGCCCGCTACTGCTCTTGTGTCTTACCGAGCGATCACAACGGTTCAATGCGCTGAGGCAAGCCGTCCCCGAGATCTCGAAGCGGATGTTGACGCAGACGTTGCGCAGCCTCGAGCGCGACGGGCTCGTTACTCGTCATGTGTTCGCGACGAAGCCGCCGAGCGTCGAGTACCGGCTGTCTCCGCTCGGACGGTCGTTCCTGAGTCCGCTTGGGGCGCTGATCGAATGGGCCGGCGAGCATCATACGGAGATACGCGTCGCACGGCAGCAATTCGATGGGGTTGGGGTTTGATTCGCCGCTGACGGGTCGGGCATTCAACACGCTTCGATCTCGCGCCACATATCGCGGATCCAATTCATCAGCAGCAACGACTCCGACCAGCGGTCGGTGGTGTCGTTGCCGTCGCGCCCCACAATCGCATAGGGCTGCGGCCCGAGCTCGCACGTGAACGCAAGCGTGTCGTTCTCTTTCGCCCGGCGGCGCCACGAGAGAAACCCGTAGCGCCACCATCCCATGAAGAGATCGACCCACTTGCGGTGCGGCGGAAACGACAGTTCGATCTGCACCTGTTCCCGGGTCGCCACGCGCCCATGAAATGCCCAGGAGTTATCCGCGATGCGGTGAATCAACGCATGGTTTTCGTCGGATACAGGCCATGGAAACTCGCGTCCGACGAGAAAGTGCGACAAATCGGCCAGCAACATCAGGTCGGGCCGAGCGTCGAGCAGATCGAGCGTGAAGAAAAGGTCCGTCGTCATCCGGTCCCGGTGCGTTTCGATATAGACCGGGAAATCGACCTGTTCGGCCAGCCGTCTCCAGCCATCGAGTAGCGCCAACGCTTCGCCGAGGGTCCGCGGCCGCACGTCGGGCTGCAAATCGAGGTGATGCACGCCGAACTCGGTCGCGTGCTCGAGCACCGGCTGCAGATCGTCCACCGTGCGGGGAAAACACTGCCCTTCCGCATCGAGGCCGAAATCGCGGCGCAACTGCGCGAGCCTTTTCACGCTCTCGCGGTCCGTATAGTGCGCGCTCACGCCATCGAATCCCGCATTGGCGATCATCTCGACGTTTTCCTCGAGCGAGCGCTCGTAACCATCGGTATGGCGCCGCTCCATGGCCCAGAGCGATTGGAACACCCGCAGCCGCTGCGCCATTCATGCCTCCTTCGTGCGCGGTTGTGCGCCGCATGTACGATCGATGAGATCGGTCACGGATTGCGCCGTTCTCGCAACAAGCTTTTGAGGTTGACGTCGAGATCGACGAGTTGCGCCGGCGTAACGGCGGCCTCGCAATCGACAAGCATGCGCGCCAGTTTCATTTCGCGTGCGAGCGCACTCGCCGGGCCGAATCCGCTGGCCCCGACAAGGCGGCCGTTGGCTGTACGACCGTTGTTCGCGCGGCCATTTCGCTCGAAATGAAAATGAATCTCCGCGCCGCCGCCGATCGGGCGCACGACCGAGTCCTTGCCGAGTGCGGGCTCGCCCGCAACCTGTAGCTGATGGTCGTACTGATCGGACCAGAACCACGGCAACTCGCGATACGCCGCTCGTGCCCCGAGCATGTTTCGGGCTGCCGCCCGCGCTTGCGTCTCGGCGTTGTGCCAGGTTTCCTGACGTATGCGGTGCGGTCCGAAGCGGCTCGGGAACACGGCCACGTCGCCTGCTGCATAGACGTTGCGCGCAGACGTTTCCAGCGCGTCGCTCACGACGATCCCTCGCTCCACATCGAGGCCTGCCGCGCGTGCCAGCGCATCGGCCGGCTCGATTCCGATGCCGACGATCACCGTATCGGCGCGCAATTCGTCGCCGGTTTGAAGCCTGACGACGATCGAGCCGTCGCTTTGCGGCTCGATCGCGCACGGCGCTGCGCCCAATACGAGCCGTACGCCGTTGTGCTCGTGCAGCGTGCGGGCACGCGCCGCGATCGGCTCGGGCACTGCGCGTCCCATCAGGCGCACGGCGCCCTCGACCACCGTCACCTCGCATTCGCACGCACGTGCCGACGCGGCCACTTCGAGTCCGATGAAGCCTCCGCCGATCACGACGATGCGCGCGCCGGGAATGAGGCGCCGGCGGATGCCGATCGCGTCGTCGAGCGTGCGCAGGCCATGCACGCCGGTGCCGCGCGCGCCGGGAATGGCGAGCGGCCGTGCGTACCCGCCGGTTGCCAACAGCAACGCTTCGTAATCGATCTGCCGGCCGCCATGAAGCCGGACCGTTTGCTCGTGCGGATCGAACGACTGCACGGTCGCAACGATGTGTTCGATGCCGTCCTCCTGCCACGCGCCCGGAGGACGCAATCCGCATTGCCCGGGCTCGCGCTGCGCCGTCAGCAGATCCTTCGAAAGCGGGGGCCGTTCGTAGGGCAGATGAGACTCCGCGCCGATGAGCGCGATGCCTCCGCGCCAGCCCGCCTCGCGAAGCGCTTGCGCGGCGCGTCCGCCGACGTGGCCGGCGCCCACGATCGCCATGACTCGTTCGCCCGCCATGACATCAGATCTCGATCAGGACGCGGCCACCCTCGACTCTCGCGGGGTAGGTCCTCAGCTTTTCGCAAACCGGCGCGCCGAGCGGACGCCCGTCGCGCACATCGAAACGGCCGTTGTGCTTCGGGCACTCGATGACGTGGCCCATTACGAGGCCATCGCAAAGGTGGACGTGTTCGTGGGTGCAAAGCCCGTCGCTCGCGTACACCTCGTCGTCGACACGATAGATGGCGAACGTACGCCCCGCATGATCGAAGCGCACCACGTCTTCGTCGTCGATTTCGTCGAATGCGACTGTGTCGATCCAATCGGTCATGTCGTGTCTCCTGTCCTTGTTATGAACTGAAATCGAAGCCGGATTCGTCGGCCCGGCTTACATCCGCGATGTTTCCGGCACGGGCCGTATCACGTGATACGAGGGGTCGCGCGTTTGCCGCATCAGCGCGGGAATGATCTCGGCGTAGGCCGACAGCGTGCTCGGATAAGGCGGCGGCATATCGTCCCTGACGATTTCGTGCAGACGCTCGAGAGCATGGAACGGCACCATGGGGAACATGTGGTGTTCGATGTGGTAATTCATGTTCCAGTAGAGAAAGCGGAACACGGAATTCATCTTCACCGTCCGGCAATTCTTGCGGTGATCGAGGACGTTCTCGGGCAAGCCGGCGTGCTGCGTCAACCCCAGGTAGAGATAGAGCCACGCGCCGTAAAGGCTCGGCAGTCCGATATAGAGGAGCGGCAGGACCGAATGCGATGCCACACTCGCGGCGATCACGGCCGCATGAATCGCAAGCATGATGCGGGCTTCGCGCACGGCCTTCGGCCATTCCGATTCCGGCACGAAGGTCTTGTCCTCCGCACCGATGTTGCCGAACGCGTTCGACACCATCTTCGGCAGCTCTTTCGAAACGTGCTTGAGCGCAAAGACGTTGAGCAGCAGCCCAAACCAGTCGGTCGGCCGCGGCGCGGCGATTTCCGGGTCGCGCCCGACCACGAGCGTGTCGGTGTGATGCCGCGCATGGCTCCAGCGCCAAACCGTCGCGCGGCGAAAGACCTGAAACGAAGCGAGCTGATACAGCACGTCGTTCATCCAGCGGGTCTTGAAGGCGGTGCCATGCCCGCATTCGTGCCAGCGCGAATCCGCCGGGCTGCAATAGAGCGTTCCGTAAGCGAAAAATGCCGGAATCGCCCAAAGCGAATCGGCACGCCACGCGAGCCACGCCCATACGCCGCTCGCGGCAATTGCTGCATACCAGACGATGGTATCGGCGATGGCACGTGCGTCGTGACGCTGCATCAGCGATTTCATCGTCGCGCGCGGCACCGGGCATTTGTACCAAACCGCATTCACGAGGCCCGCTGCATGCGCCGCGTCGCCCGCGCCGCCAATCAGCCGATACGCCCCATGGCGCGTGTCCGAGTCGCGCGAGCAGTTCTGCGTGTTCGACACCCGTTGTCTCCTTGTTCGAGTCGTTGCGCGGCGATCGGTCGCGCGCCAATGCGATCAAACATAGGCTTGTCGGGCACGGCCCTCAACGGAAACGTTGATGAAATTTCGTCAATGTGCGCTCGCGGGCCATGGTGCTGTCAGGGCCGTCGCGTAAGCGGGGCCCCGCACGCCGGTGGCTATCGCGATTTAGCTTTCGGGGGCTTCCTGCCCCCGACGGCACGCGCCGCATCCCTGCCGGGCATCACCAGACCGCCGCTCATTTGCTCCATCCAGGACAGCGTATCGGCGTATGCCATGAACCGCTGGAGATAATCGGGAGACAGCTCGCGCATGAGCATAAGCGCCCGATAAACGAGGCTGTTCGAGTTCAACGGACCCGCATTTCCTGGCACCTGTTCCAACGATTGACGCAGTTGCCGCTCGGTGCTGACCTTCGACCAGACGCCCCGGAAATAATCGACCACGTCGGTCGGCGGCTCCACGCCCGCTTGCGCTCGTCCGCCTCGTTCGGTATCGTCCTGGCCGCTTGCGGGCCATCGGCTCGAAAGTTTGTCCGCCAATTCGCCGAGCGGCCCGCGCGCCTGCCGGCCGCGCCCGATGTCCGCACCGGTATCGGCGCAAGCCGCGGCGGCGTCCTGGCCGGCGTTGCACCGGGCCTCGGCGCACGTGCGCTCCAGGTCGGCCGCGTAAGCCTCGACGAGCCGGGCGAGCTTATCGTCGAGAACCTTGCGCGGCTCGCCGCCGTAGCCGGCCGTCCGCCGCTCCATCGCATCGATGAGATCGAAGCGAAGCCGATCCATACGGTCGGCCCCGGACGCACGCCACACGTCCAGCTGCGCTCGCACCCGCGACTTGCCGTTATCCACGCGACTTCACCGTGGCGGCTGCCTGCCGCGGCACCGGCGCAATTTCCACTCGCCGGTTCAAGGCGCGGCCGGCTTCGTCGGCGTTCGAGCTGACGGGCTGCTCCGAGCCGAATGCGGCGGCAAACACAGACTTCGCCGGGACACCTTCGTCGATCAACGCGCGCGTGACGGTCAGCGCACGTTTGGCAGACAGCTCCCAGTTGTCGGCGAAGCGCGCGTTGCCTTCACGCACCTGCCTGTCGTCGGCGAACCCGCTGACCATGAGCGCCTCGTCGTGGCCTTGCAGGTACGCGGCAAGCGGCTTGGCCAGGCTTTTCAGCAGATCGCGCCCCTTGGGCTGCAGTTGATCGGAGTTCAGCGCAAAAAGCAGGCTGCCGCTGATGCCGATATGGCCGTTCGCGAGCGTGACGCGCCCGGCCGCCAGGGGCCCGGCCAGCGCCTGCTCCAGCGTCTTGCGGCGCTGCGCTTCGGCCTGCCGTTCCTTGACCTCGGCACGCAGCTGCGTCGAGAGCTGCACTTCCACGCCCACGACGCTCACGAGAATCAGCACGAATACGCCGAGCAGCACCGACATCAGATCGCCGAAAGCGGCCCAGACGGGAGCGCCGGCTTCCAGGCCGCCGTCGATCTCTTCGCTCATGCCGCTTCCGCTCCGGCCGACGTGCTGCGCGCGGCCACCTGCTGCAGCTCTTCGACGATCTGCTTTTGCGCCCTCATGCTGAGGTCGACCACTTCGCGCGCCTGGGCAACATAATAGGCAAGCTGCTCGTCGCTGCGCGCCAGCGACTTGTCGAGCGCGCCCTCGATGCGCCGCAGTTGCGCGAGGAGTTGATCGCTCGACTCGCCGAACACGCGCACGGCTTGTCCGAATGCTTCGCCGAGGCTGGCCACCTCGACGGCGCTGCCCGTCATTTGCGCTGCTACGGCGCCCAACTGCCCTGCCTGCGCCTCGATCTGTTCGCTGAACCGCTTGCCCGCGCGGTCGAGCAACTCGGCCGACGTGGCCACGAGCGCCTCGACGTTCGTGCGCTGCTCGTTACTGGCATGGTTGACCGCGTCGAGCAAGGTTTGGACGGTCGCGAGCAAACGGCTGCGCTCCTCCAGCATGGCGGTATCGCGTGCCATGCTGTCCGAGAGTTTCGCGCGCAGTTCGGCCACGACTTCGGCGGCGGCTTTCGGCGCTTCCGAGGCAGCCTGCACGAGTCCCGAGATCTCGGCGATCGTCGCATTCGCATGCGCTTGCGTCTGAGCCGATATCTCGCGCACGGTTCGCTCCAGCAGATCGCAGACTTCCCGCTGCTGGCTTGCCGTGCGCGCACCGGCCTGCTCCCACTGCTCGCCGAGCGTCCCGGCGAGCTTGGCAAGCGTCTCGGACCACGCCGCGAGCCGGTGCGCATCCTGCGCCGCGAGCTCCGCCTGCAAGCCCGTGTGCGCCTCGCTCAGGTCGCGCAGCAGCGAAGTCGAGTGCTGCCTGAATGCCTCTGCGGCGCCTTCGAGCGCGCGCTCGTTGCGCTGCGCCAGGTGCTCGCCTGTTTGCGCCTGGTGCGACAGCGCCTCGGTCCATGTATCGGACATGCCGCGCGCGAGCGTGTCCATGCGCACCGCCACCGCGTCGACGAGGCCGCGCGATCGCTCGTCGAAACGGTCGCTGAACCGATCGAGGGCGTCGCGCAGGCGTTGCGAGAGCGCCTCGCTCGAGCGCCGCTGCTCCAAGAGCGCTTCGTCCCAGATCGTCGCCACTCGGGCGGTGGACGCCTCGAAGCCCGTCGAGAGCGCATCGAGCTGCTGCTGCACGGATTGCGCGACCGTATCGCGCAGCGCGGCGCTCTCGCTCGCGAGCCCTGCCATCGTCGCCTGCGCCACGGGCGCGAGCGCGGCACCCGCCGCACGTGCGCTTTCTTCGACGCTTTGCTTCAACGCGCGCTCGACCGACGAGGCCAGACGCAGATACGCGGCCTCCGTACGGCCGTGGAACGCGTCCTGGCTCGCGGCCTGCCGCTCGCTCAGCGTCTCGCTCTGCCGTTCGATCGTTACCATCATGGCCTGCAGGCGATCCACGAGCGCCGGCATCACGGCCGCCTGCTGCTGCAGCAGCTTCAGCGCTTCTTCGCGCTGGTGCGCCGGCGAATGCACACGCAAGGTCGTCGCGATCCTCATGTCGAGCCATTGCGCGGCCTCGCCGCGCTCGCGGCGGCTCAGTGCCGACATCAGCCCCAACATCGACGAAGTGGCCACGCCGGCAATCGACGTGCCGAATGCGAACCCGAGCCCCGTGATCGGCGCCGCGAGCGAGGCACGAATCGCCTCCAGATCCGTCGCGCTGTCGAGCGCCGCCCCCGTTCCCTTCAACGTGACCACCATGCCGAGCAGCGTGCCGAGCATGCCCAACAGCACGAGGAGGCCGACGAGATACGGCGCGAGCGCCGGCGCCGGCAAAGGCACGCGCTCGCCTTCCACGCGCAGACGCACGGCGTTGCGCAGGCTCGGGTGCATTTGCTCGAGCCATGTCGCAAGCACCGGAGCACGATCGGCAAGGCACGCGACAGCCGCCGCCAGGCTCGAGGTCGCTTGTCGATAGCGATGCAGTTCGACCGCGCCGGTCACATAGCAGGCTGCGATCGACAGCGTAACGGCGAATGCGAGCGGGTTGGACGTGACGTAACCCGCACCGATCCAGCAGACGGCCGCCAAGCCGGCCAGAAACACGACGAGATAAGTAAGACGTCTGGACATACGATCCCAGTTAGCAGGTACGAAGAGCCGCGAGCAGCCCCTCGACCGGTTGTAGACGAAGATCCAATTCGGCCAGCAGCAGGCTTTGCATGTCTTTGCGAAAGACGTCGAGCCAGGTGCCGGCCGCGACCGGCACGGTCTCGGCGCAAGCGTCGGCCGCGGCCTGCGCCAGCGCCTGCTGTTCCCCCTGGCGAAGCCGCTCGAAATACCGGGCGAGCAGCGCGGGCAGCCCGGCAAGCAGCATCTGCTCGCGCGCGCCCAGCGCCTGCTCCATCGCGGCATCCACCCACGCAAGCCGCGCCATACGTGGCTCGCCGGCAGCGAGCATGCGCCGCAGGCGGCCGCGAAGATGGCTTACACCCGTTTCCATGGCCTGCTGCATCGACAAATAGCGCTGGCGAAAAAACGCAAAATCCGCCGCGGCGTCAGGCTCCCCTATGGCTGCCGGATGCGCCGCCCGCGCCCCGCCGCTCCGTTGCCGCAGGCCCGCGAAGGCACTGTCTTCGACGATCACGCGCGTGAGTTGCTGGCGCAGCCGCAGGCATTCGCCCGTGTCCGCGCCGCCGGCCGGCGGGGCAGCTTGCGCGCCCCCCGCCGGCATGGCCGCGGGTGCGCTCAGCGCCGTGGACAGCGCGATTGCGTCGGTCCAGTCGAGCCATTCGCTCAGACGCTGCGAGATCGATTGCTCGGGCTCGGGTACGTCGGCGTCGGCCAGCCTGGCGAGCAAGCGAATCAGGGTCGGGCCGCGCAAAGCGCTGGGCCGCGAGGCGTTCTCCATACTGGCTGGACAAAAACCCGCTAGTTTACACGTCGGCGGCCGGCGCGCACGCGTGGCACCGGTGCCAGTGCGAGATACCGACGGCAGCGCCGCCCGGTGCAAGGGCCAGCGGCGCCGCGGTGGTACGATGCACACACTCCATCAGGGTTTGGCGCGAGATGGGCAACCACAACATGCTGGTCGTCGGGCGGGCATCATGACGAGCCACCGCACACTGGGTCAAACGGACCGGGTATTCATCAGCGGTGCGTCCGATGTCGCCTGGGCGCGCCGGGCCGTTCAGGATCTCGCCGCGCGCGAGGGGCTCGGGCCTGCACGGGCGGCGGCGCTTGCCACGGCTGTCTCCGAGATCGCCCGCAACATCGTCGTGCACGCTGGCAGAGGCCAGGTGGCGTTCTCCGCGGTGACCGACGGCATGCGGCGCGGCATCGTCGTGGTCGCCCGCGACGACGGCCCCGGCATCCCCGATATTGCGCGCGCCATCGAGGATGGCTATTCGACGAAGGGCAGCCTCGGTTTGGGGCTGTCGGGTGCGAAGCGTCTCGTCGACGAATTCGCGATCGAGTCCGCGCCCGGCGCAGGCGTGACGGTCACGCTGACCCAATGGGAAGACGAGGTCTTGTGAGTCACACTTTCGCTTCCACGAACGCGAGCGGCAGGACTGCCGTCAACACGAATCCCGCACCGGGCGCAGTCCGGATACGGATTTCGCCACCGAGCAGCGCGGCGCGCTCGCGCATGCCGAGCAGTCCGAACGAGTGCCGGGCTCTCGGCCCGCCGCTGGTCGCGCCGCGGCCGTTGTCGGCAATCCGCACGATGCAGTTCGGGTCCTCGCGCACGATGTCGAGTACGACTTCCGTCGCCCTCGAATGGCGAGCCACATTCGTCAACGCTTCCTGCACCATCCGATACATGTCGATCCGGCATTCGCGGTTGAATGCAATCGCATCCGCGTCGATGTGGCGAACCACGCGAATGCGATAGCGCGCCGCGAACTCGTCGGCCAGCACCTCGATGGCGGGTATCAACCCGAGATCCTGCAGCATGGGCGGGTGCAGGTCGGCCGCGATGTGCCGCACGGAATGGATCAGTTCGTCGATCATCCCATAGATGCCTTTGAGCGCACTCTCGGGCGGTGACGGCTGCCTGCCGCCGCCGTACTCGAGCAATGACGTCGCCATCTTCAAGGCCGTGAGCTGCTGCCCGAGATCGTCGTGCAACTCGCGGGCAATGCGCGCCTTTTCCTCTTCGCGAACGTGCTGGATATGCGCCGACAAGCGCCGCAATTCTTCGCGCGATGCCCTCAGCGCTTCCTCGTCGCGCTTGCGCTCGGTGATGTCCATGATCCAGCCGACCATCCGATAGGCCAGCCCCGCTTCGTTCCAGAGCGCCTGCCCGCGCGAGTGCACCCAGCGAAACTCGCCCGATTTCGTACGCACCCGGTACTCGACGTTGTAGCTGCGGCGCTCGTCGAGATGCGCGCTCAGCGCCTGCTCGACCCGTCCCAAGTCGTCCGGATGGATCGCCCCCCAGTGCGCTTGCCGTTCGTTCGGCAGCTCGTCGTCCTCATATCCCATGATCCGCTTGAAGTGGGGCGAGAAGTACACTTCGCCCGTCCGGGGATTCCAATCCCACACCCCCGCGGCGGCCCAGCTCACGGCCAACTGGAAGCGCTCTTCGCTCGCCGTCAGCGCGGCGCGGTAGCCTTCGATGGAAAGCTCGAACGGCGCCAGCAGTTCGTTGAAGAAGGCATCGGCGGCATCCACGAGCTCGAGCTGATCGGCCGGCGCCGCCGGCAGCACGAGCGCATCGAGCGCCATCCGGTGCAAGGCGGCCATCTCGAGCAAGCCGATGCCCTCGGCCATCGCCCGACGGCCGATTTCATAGGCACGCGAAAGCTCGGTTTCGCTCCCCGCTTCAACGTAGCCTCGCAGCGCGGCAAGATATTCCGCGCGGAGCGCCTCGCGCCGCGCTGTCATGGATCCGCTCCGAGATAGCGCGCGACGACGACGTGAGCGTCGTCGTTGCCTTTCGCGTAGCCGGTCAGGACCGATTCGGCGATCTCCTGCGCGGCGGCATGCGGGCTCACCCCGGCGCCGAACGTACTCCGGATGCCGTCGGTCGCCATGACGAGGACGTCGCCGCGCGAGACCGCGATGCGATCGACGCGCAACGAGGGCAAACGGTAACCCACCACGCCGCCGCGCGTGGAGATGGCTTCATTACGCGATTGCCCGATTC
The DNA here is from genome assembly GCF_034424545.1 of Trinickia caryophylli. Classification (NCBI taxonomy): domain Bacteria; kingdom Pseudomonadati; phylum Pseudomonadota; class Betaproteobacteria; order Burkholderiales; family Burkholderiaceae; genus Trinickia; species Trinickia caryophylli. The sequence goes on from NZ_CP139971.1 coordinate 412,352, forward strand.
TCAGCGCGCGGATCAATACGCAGTCGACGTTGCCCACGCCCACCCATGTCAGCGACGAATCGAGCACATCGAACCACGCTACGCTCATGACGGCACCGCGCGTCTTGCGCAACGCCTCGTGGCAGCGCTGCACGAGCGCGTCGACCGGTTCGCCCGCGTGGGCTTCGATCACCGGAATCGCTGCCCGGGACGCTTCGGCTGCCTCGAAGCCATGCCCCAGGCCATCGAGCAGCGCCACCACCGCCCCGCCGCGGCACTCGACGACGGCATGCGCATCGCCCGACGGTTCCTCGAGCGCACGGCCCGCCCAGCCCCATTCGATGACAGCCTGTCGCGGCGCGGGAGGGTCGCTCATCGCAGCCACCTTTTCATCCTTACGGTCGTGCCTTTGCCGACCGTGGACGTCAGCTCGAACTCGTCCATGATCCGCTTCGTGCCCGGCAGGCCCACGCCGAGACTGCGCGCCGTCGAATAACCGTCGCGCATCGCAAGCTCGATGTCGGGAATCCCGGGCCCTTCGTCTTCGGCGACGATTTCCACGCCCACGCGCATGCCTTCCTCGACGCGGCGCAGCGTGATCTCGCCCCGGCGAGCGTAGCTCACGATGTTGCGGGCGATCTCGGAGATCGCGAGCGCGATGATGGTCCGATCGGTGTTCGAAAAGCCCGTTTCCGCAGCCAGCTCACGCCCTTTTTGCCGAGCGATGACGACGTCCTCCTCGTGCTCGATGGGCACACGGATTTCATCCGGCATGGGGGATGCTCCCGCCTGCTGTCGTACGCAGGTATGCAAGACCTTCCTCGAGGTCGAGCGCGGTCGCGACACCGTCGAGCGTCAGCCCGAGCTGAACCATGGCGAACGCGACCTCGGGCTGAATGCCGACGACGACCGTCGTGGCGCCACGCAGCTTCGATACATAGGCAATGCCGCGCAGCGTACGCGTGGCGAAGGAATCGAGCACGTCGAGCGCCGTCACGTCGATGATCACCCCGCGCGTGCGAAAGCGCCCGATCTTCTCGGCGAAGTCGTCGCGAAGCTGAACGAGATCCTGATCCGAGAGTGCGGACTGGATCGATGCGATCAGCACGTCTGCCTGTTTGAGGATGGGAACGGACACGGTATCAGGCCCCTGCCCCGAGGTCGGCGTCGACCGGCTCCCCATGCGTCACCCGGTAGCCGAGATTGCGCTCGGCAAGCTCGATGCCGCCTTGCAGGTCGCCCACCGTGTCGAGCCCGCCGAGCTCGATGCCGAGCGAGACGAGCGACTGCGCGACCGCCGCCGAAATGCCCGTCACGATCACGCGCGCGCCCATCAGCCGGGCCGCCGTCACCGTCTGGAGGATATGGTTGGCCACGCGCGAGTCGATCGTCGCCACGCCGGTGATGTCCATCACGACGGCCCTCGCGCGGTTCGTGCGGATGGCCTCGAGCAGACTCTCGGTAATGAGGCGCGCGCGGTAGGTATCGATGACGCCGATGATCGGCAGCAACAGCAGTCGCTCGCGCAACTGAAGCACGGGCGTGGACAGCTCGCGAATCGCTTCCTGCTGCTGGCGTATGATTCGTTCCCGCTCGAACACGAGCACATCGATGATGAGCGCGATGTCGAAAAAACCGACCTTCGTCAGCGACATGAAGGCATCGAAGGCGCCGTCGCCCGCCTCGCCGGCACGCTTCATGACGTCGGCGCCGATCACTTTCAACAGGCGGTGGAACGCGCCCAGGAACACGCGCATATCGAGGCCCGCCGCAGCGTAGAGCAAGCCCAGCTCCACGCGTTGCTCGACATAGTCGGCCCCGTAGTCGCCCGCCGCCAGCGCTTGCAGATGCTTGACTTTCAAACGCTTTGCGCGCTCGAGGAACGTGCGATTGCCAAGGAGCGGCCGTGCCTCGTCGAGACTCGCGAGATGATCGAAGAAGGCTGCGGCGTAATCCTCCGCCCGGCCCAGCACGAGATCCTTGATCGTCTCGATGCGCTTGATATCGGCCGGCTCGAGGCCGACGATCTGTTTGCGGCGCTCGATCGCAGCGCTCGACAACCCCATCTGATGCATCAACGTCAGCGACTCGCGCTGCCCAACCTGATCCACCATGCGCGCCTCCTCGAGTGCTTGTCCGGGTCGAGCCGGCGCCCGACACCACGGGATCGGACAAGGATGATACGGATGCGGATACGGACACGGAGCAGCCGCACGGCTGCCGCCATGCGCATCCGCGGCTCATCGCGGCGCGTAACGGACGCCGCTGCATCGGTGCAGCAATTTTCGTTCTTCGCTCCGCACCGCCGCGCGAAGCATGGCGCCCCATGCGACTGGGCCGACTCATGCTAGCCGTTTCGTCGGAGTTTTCCAAGTATAGGCAGCGTCCGGGCACTGGCAAGGGCCGTGCCTGGCGCGAAGGAGGAGGACAAACCGCGGGAGGGGAGTACGCGGCGGATGCGGCGGCGGCCGGCCGCATCGCCGGCTCGAGCAGGGTGACGGTGAGCTCGCGACGAGCGTGCGGATCTACCACCGCTCGGCAAATGGCCTGATCGTATAGTCGAAGGTCCAGGCGGAGGGATGTTGATGAGCAATATGAAACACTTCGTCCGCGATGGCATCGGGCTGCGCGAAATATTCGTCTCGCGAGAACGGCCAGCCGGCCGGCGGCTCGGCCCAGGACGGCCGCGTGCGCCCGTCGTCACCCAACCACGCGGCATCGATGACCGCATCGATCATCAGATAGCCGACGTGAACACGCTTCGGGCCCAGGTCGCGCGCCAGCGCCTCCGCGAGCACGCGTTGCGCGGCCTTCGTCGGCGCGAACAGCGCGTAGTTCGGCTTGCCGCGCAGCGATGCCGTATTGCCCGTGACGACGATGGCGCCTTCGCCGGCCGCGATCATGTCGGGAGCGCAGGCGCGCGCCAGATGCAGCAACGCCGTGGTATTGACGCGGAAGTTGCGCTCGAGCGAGGCGGGGTCGCCCTCCAGGAACGTCGCGAACGTTTCCGACACGGCGTTGTGGACGACCACCGACGGTTTGCCCATCGTGCCACGCACCCGATCGATCACGGCTTCGAGCCGATCGGGATCGGATACGTCGCACGGGAAGGCAGCCGCCAAGGCAATCTCCTGCTCCAGGCGCGCCAGCCTCTCGCGATTGCGTGCCAGCATCGCCACGCGGTAACCGTCCCGCGCGAAACGCCGGGCAATTGCAGCGCCCGTCGCATCGCCCACGCCGGTGATCAGGCAGACCCGCTCGTTCGTCACCATGTTCGCTCCGTGCCCCTCGCGTGTTCGCATCGCGGCCGGCGCCGCATCGCCCCGCCCGACCCTCGCACGACGCGGCGCCGGTTCGGTCTCATGCGGCTGCCGCCACGCGCAGGTCGTGCAACTGGCCGAATTGCGTGCGGATATCCACCTTGTGGCCTGCCTCGAAGTCCCTTCGCAGGCGCGGGCGGGCATCCTTGCGCGACACATTGGGCCAGCGAATCGTCAGTTCGTTGAAACCGCGATTGACGATACCCGCGCTCGCACGCGTGCGCAATGCTGTCCAATCGTCTTTCAAAGTGGCCTGCATGATCGGCTTGCCGTTCAGTTCGACCACGACGTCGCCCGACTGCGTGGCCCCCGGCAGACGCGACGTGACGTCGATGGCCAGATCCTGCGGCGACGCGCAGCAGAATGTAAAGCGGCTCTCGACCCCATAGGCCGCGGCGTAAGCGCGCCGATACCAGCGGTTGCGATCGGTCAGCTCCATCGAGTGAGATTGCAGCAAATCGATCTCGTCGACTTCGCCGATCGAGAGTTCCGGCCCCGGCGCCGCGGACACCACCTCGGGAAACGCGCTCTCGATCGCGCGCAAGAGCGCATGCTCCTTGATCACGCCGCGCGCGAGCGGGCTATATCCGACGAGACACACCTCCGCAATGTCGTTCTTGACGATCCGGTCGAACGCGGGCAGCAGCACCGTGGGCGTCTGGTGGCGGTACGCGTCGTAGACGAGCGCGATATCGGCCGCGATTCCCGGATGGTATTCGCGCGCCTTGCGCAAGTGATAGCTGCAGATTTCCGGATCCTGGCCCCAGTGCGCATTGTGAATGCCGGCAAGCAGATGGGCCCACGCCTCGTGCTCCGGCTCGGGCCGCGATGCCGCATCGATCAGGTCGCGAAGGCCGGCCTCCTTGCGGAACAATGCGGGCAGCAGCTTTTGCGAAACAGCGGCCATGGCCACGCGCATGCCTTCCGAAGTGTGGTGACAGAAGTCGAGATAAAGACGCCGGCCCGGGATTTCATGCTCGTAGAGATCGCCGAAAAGCTGCGGCAGATCGACGACGGCCGCACCCAGTTCCGGCGCGACGCGGCGAATCGCGTCGGCCACGTTGACGAAGATGCCCGGTACCACGCGCGTATCCTCGATGATGTCGCGGCTCTTGCGCAGCGTTTCGTACACGTCCTGGCTGCGCTTGCCCAAGCCTCGCTGCGCACGGGCCAGCAAGTCGAGGCTGGCCGAAGAGGTGCCGCCATCGAGACCGATCGCGTTCGACGCGTAACGCTCGGCCGCCGCGAAATCTCCGCTTTGCACCGCCCGTCGCGCGGCTTCGTAGGCGCGGACCCACGCCTGGGTATCATCGGCGGACATGAGCGGAACGTCGAGCGATCCTGCCGGCGCGCCGGTCCAATCGGCCACGTTGATCTCGGGAATCGCGAACACCACCGGCACGCCGAGCGGCATCAGCGATGCGCCCAACTGCCTGACGACATGGGTCGCGAACTGCTCGAGGCCGCCCAGTTGCTTTTTCAGGATCTTGGCAAAACCATCGCGCGCTTCGATGAGCTCGCCATCGCCGATGAACGCGTCGACCGACGTATTGGCCAGCGCGCCGACACGCCAGTTGTTGCCGGCGAACACGACGACCGCATCGGGCTCGAGCAACGGCACCGAAGCGGCGATCTTCGAGAGCCACCACGGGTCGCAGTTGCTCTGTGCCAGATCGATCACCTCGACAGGCTCGCCGCAAGCCGTGAGCTGTTCGCGCAGCACCTTGGCCGGGCAATAAACGGGATCGAAGAAAAATCCGCGTGCGACCGATTCGCCCAGAAGAACGATGCGCTTCTTGTCGCCCTTCTTGCCGATGCGCTCGACGTCCGCGCAAAAGCGCCAAAGGTCGATATGCTTGCGAGCGCGAACGAATTCGCCGGTCTCTTCGTCTTCTTCCCAGATGCTGACCGCCCGCTTCTCGGCGGCCTGCCCCTTCAGGCTGGCGAAGTCCTCGCCGAGCGCGGCAAACGGGCCTGACCAATGATCGGAGCCGTGCGAATCGACACGCGCCGCGTCGTGGCTGAGTAGCTGCAGCACCGACAACGCCGCGTTGTCCTGCCTGAGCAGTTCCGCAAACCGGCCGCTCAGTTCCTGCCGTATCGAATTGTCTGCCATGTTGATTACTCCCGTCGTTGACATGAACGTGTGAACCTTCAGTGCGTCGCACGGCATCGTCGGCGCACGCATTGATCGAGTGAGGCGATGAAGCGGTGCACCGCGCCTGCCAGCCGCTCACGCATATGACGCCGCGAGTTCCGTACGGGCTTGCGCGCCGGTGCCCGCGGCCGCGGCTACACCATCCTGCATTTGCCCGCCATCGACGATCGTGAAAGCGGGCCGGCGCGTCGCGAGCAACGTCAACAACGCCGCACTGCCGGTGCGATAGTCGTCCGCGGCGTCGCGCTCGAACACGCATACGTCGGCTCGCATGCCGGGGGCGAGCGAGCCGACGTCGGCAAGCCCCAGCGCCGCCGCGGCCGCGCGCGTCAACGCATCCGCATAGCAATCGAGCTGCGCGGCCGGCGCAAGCTGTGCGAGCTGGGCCAGAAACGTCGGTGCGGCCTCAGCGCTCAAGTGCCATGCGGCAAGACCTTGCGCGAAAAGCGGTGCATATGCGCGCCACTGACCGGCCGCCTCCCCGCCCCCGGGAACGGCCATCGAAACCGCACACCGCATCCGCCTCAGCAGCCCGACATCGCGCCTATCGATCCCGGCTGCGCCAAACACGGTGACATCCTTGTCGTCGGGCAGCAGGTAGGCGATCAGCGCGCTTTCGGCGCAGTAAAACCGCGCGCGAAATTCGAGCGCCTCGTCGAGCGTCGGCGCGAGCCGCACGCCGACTCGCGCGCCCATCGTCTTCGCGAACTTCGCAAACTCGACGAGTTCCGTGGCGGACATGAGCGTGCCCGTTTCGAGCACCGGCATGACGGTCAGCGGGCGTCGCGCGTCCGTTCGCTCGCGGCCTCGCGACGCTTGGAGGAACCAGTCGAGAAAGCCGTTGACCTGCTCCAGGTAGTTCCCGCCGAATCGCAGCAGCGCCACCGTGCGCAGGGGCGCCGCCGGCATGGCCGCCGACATTTCGCGCATCGTGGCGCCATGCACGCCGACCGAGGTCACGCACGCCGGCCAGGCCGAACGTGCGGACCCGGCCATGGTGGCACCGGCTGCGCCGATACCGACGACGCCCGGCGTGCAGACGAGCCGCGACCCGTCCATGCCGTCGGTGAGCGTCGACGTGCCGGCGGGCAGCATGGCGCTGATACGCCCGCCGGTGATCTCCATATCGCGATGGACAAACGCATGATGCGCGCTGTCGAAGCAGAGGGTTTGCCGAATCACCCAGGATCGAACGTGGCCCATGCTGCGCGCTCCGGTGGATTACAGGAACGTATAGACGTTGACCGACTCGGGCACCGCGCGCTTTTTTGCCGAGCGCGCACTGAAGATCTCCTTGAGCTTGGACCAGGTGTCGAGTCTGAAGCCACGATCGACGATGTAATCGCCAATCACGAGCGCGTCGATGTCCGACACGACGAAGCACCAGATCGCATCCACCGGATCGAGCACGATCGCATCGCCGCGCATGTTGAACGAGGTGTTCAGCAGGATCGGGCATCCGGTCAGCCGGTCGAACTCGGTCAGCAATGCATGAAAGCGCGGATTGCTGGCTTCGGTCACGGTCTGCACGCGGGCCGAGCCATCGACGTGGGTGATCGCCGGCAGCGACAGCCGCGACACCACCTGACACGTCTCGAGCATGAACGGCGACGCATGATCCAGATCGAAATGCTCGGCGGCCTTCGACTCCAGCACCGCGGGCGCGAAGGGCCGGAACGCTTCGCGCATCTTCACGAGCGCGTTGATCCGATCCCGCATTTCCGGACGGCGCGGGTCCGCGATGATCGAACGCGAGCCGAGCGCCCGCGGGCCGAACTCCATCCGCCCCTGGAACCAGCCGATGACCTTGCCGTCCGCGAGCCGCTGCGCGGTTTCGGCGATGAGCGCCTCCGGCCGGTCGGTGCAGTCGACGATCGACGTGTCCGGGAACACCGCGCTCACCGCCTTGTGAATCTCGCGATTCGAATAGCTCGGGCCGAGATAGGCGTGCGGCAGCGGCTTGAGTTCGGGGCGCTCGCCCGTGAGGCGCACGTGCGCTACCGCGGCGGCGCCGAGCGAGCCGCCCGCATCGCTCGCGGCCGGCTGCACGAACAGCCGCTTGAAAGGCCCCTCGCGCAACACGCGCCCGTTCGCGACGCAATTGAGCGCGACGCCGCCAGCCATGCAGAGATTGTCGACGGGATGCGTGTCGTGCAAATACTGCGCCTTCGCGAGCAGGATATCTTCGAGCGTGCGCTGCAGGCTCGCCGCCAGATCCTTGTGGAACGACTCCAGATCCGATTCGGGCTCGCGCGGCGCCTCGCCGAAGAGTTCGGGCAGGCGGTCGGAGTACATGCGGTCGCCGTTGAGGAAATCGAAGTACTCCATGTTGAGCCGGTACTGCCCGCGCGCGTCCATTTCGAGCAGACGCTTGACCTGATCGACGTAGAGCGGACGGCCGTAGGGCGCAAGCCCCATGACCTTGTATTCGGCGTCATTCACGTCGAAGCCCAGATAGGCCGTGATCGTGCTGTAAAGCAGGCCGAGCGAGTTCGGAAAGGCCACCTCCTCGAAGAGATCGATCCGTTCGCCCTGGCCGAGACCATAAGTGGTGGTCGCCCATTCGCCGACGCCATCGACGGTCAGCAGCCCGGCCTCCGAGAATCCGGAGTAGAAAAACGAACTGGCCGCATGCGACAGGTGGTGGTCCACATACTCGATCGTCCCGTCGAAGCCGAGGCTTTGCCGAATGTCGCGCTCGGCCCGCTCCGGGTCCACCTTGAAACGGCGCCGCGGGTTTTGCAGCAGGTCCGACAGATTCGTTGCGATCTGGCGCGACGCCTTCTTGTACGGATCCTCGTAATACGCGATGCAATCGACGTCCTTGATCGAGACGTCCGCTTCGCGCAGGCAATAACGAAATGCGCCCGTGGGGATGCTGTTGTCGTGCTTCACTTTCGAGAAGCGTTCTTCTTCGGCCGCGGCAATGAGCTTCCCATCCTTGAGGATGCAACAGGAAGAGTCGTGATAATGCGCGGAAACGCCAACGATTATGCTCATGGTCTCACCAGTCTCGGGTTGGAACGAAGGGTAAAGAGAACCGTGGCGCGCGAGCCCGCGGCCGCGCCAATCCGCCGGTCGGTCATGCTTGCGTTACCGCGATACGGCGTTGAGCGCCTTTCTCAGAGACTCGAAAATGCGCGGCACGTCCGCCTCGCCCGTGCGCCAGTTCGTGAAGGCGACGCGTAACCCCCAGGTGCCGGCATACACGGTGCTCGTCACGAACACGTCGCCCAGATCGCGCACGGCGCGCACGTAGGCGTTGATGCGCGCCTCGTCGGGCTCGCTCGCGAGCGTGAAGCAAACGACGTTGACCCGCGTCGGTGCCAGCAGCCGAAAACCCGGATCCGCGCTGATCTTCTCGCCGAGCACCTGTGCCAGCGCGATGTTGCGCGCGACGATCTCCGCATGGCCCGCACGGCCATAGGCGGCCAGCGAAAACCAGGTGGCGAGCGCACGCAGCCGCCGCGAGTTTTCCGGCGTCAAATGCACGAAATCAGGGTTTTCCGCAGGCACGCCGAGATACGCGGCGCTGTTCTGGAACACGCGTACCTGCAGGTCGCGCCGGCGCGTGAACTGAACGGCGGCGTCGTACGGCACGTTGAGCCATTTGTGCAAGTCGATGCAGATCGAATCGGCGAGGTCGAGGCCATCGACGAGCCGCGCGTAATCGGGGGCGAGCGCCACGAACGCGCCGAACGCGGCATCCACGTGCAGCCAGAACGGATAACGCTGCTTGAGCGCCGCGATGGCTGCCAGATCGTCGAAGTCGACCGTATTGACGGTGCCGGCACTCGCGACGACGATGGCCGGCTCCCCGCCGAGCGCCGCCAGCGCATTTTCGAGCGCATCGACATCGATCGCTTCCCGCTGCGGCAGCGTCGCGATCTTCTGCACGGCGTTGCGGCCGATGCCGAGCATCGAAAGCGACTTGTAGATGCTCGAATGCGGCGTGGCCGAAAGCACGCGTACCGGGCCGAGCGCCGCCACGCCCTGCTCGAATACGCGAACCTGCTTGCATTCGCCGAGCCACTCGCGGCCGATTGCGAGCCCCACGAGATTCGACATGGTGGCGCCCGTCACGAACACGCCCTGCTGCGCCTCGCCGAGCCCGAACAATTCCTTCAGCCGGGCAACCGTCTCGCGCTCGAGATCGGGCGCCGCGCTATCGATGCCGGCGGTCGGATTCTGATCGTAGACGCTCGTGAGCCAATCGCCGGCCAGCGACGCGGGGGTCGCGCCGCCCGTAACGAAGCCGAGATAGCGCGGGCCCGCGCTGCCGGAAAACCCGGCCGCCCAGCGTTCGGCGAACTCGGACAGCGCGCCTTCGAGTCCGGCCCCCTCTTCGGGCAACGGGCGGACGTTCGCCGCCGGCGGGGCGAGCGCGGCTGGACGGTCGTCGAGACTGGCGAGCGCCGAAACCGCGTGCTGCCGGGTGCGCTCGAGCAGCGTATCGACGTTGGCTAGGTCGGAGGCAAGTGTCGGATGCATGGCGAAATTGAAAAACGGAAAGAGTGGCGACAAAAGGACGGGCGCCGGCATGCGCCGGCCGCCCGGCACGGCTTGCTCAATGCAGCTTGCGGTTCATCAGCTCCCGCGCGCCCGCGTAATACTCCTTCTCGATCTGGTAGCGGATCAGACACCCTTCGCACAGGTCCCGGATGAGACGCGGATTCTTGCGCGCGAGCGGCAGCAGCACGCGCGCGACCAGTTGCTTGCCATGATTCGCGTCCACCGGCACATGAAGCTCGTGGTAGTAACGGAACTCCTTGGGCACGTCGTGGCGCTGCATGCCCTTGAGCATGCGGGTGAAGCGGTACGGCACCGTCTGCTCGAGCAGCGTCAGCGCGCCGAGCAGACGGCCTACGTGCTGCCGCCGCAGCGCATACATCAACAGCAGGTTGCCGTTCTTCATCGCGGCCACAGGCATATCCACCTCGAGATCGAGCTCGCCGAGCTGAGCCTTGAAATACGGCGCGGCCCGCATGAACGTGCGCGTATGCATTTCGTCGAGTTCGCCGAGGCCCATTTCGTCCCAGAAATTCTCGGCAAGCGCGAGCTTCATGTCGCCATCCATGCCCAGTTGGGAGAGCGCGATGATGTCGTCGAAACGGCCATCCACCTGGGCCTCCAGCGCAACGAAAAGCGACAACTGCGGCAGCGATGCCTCTTCCGCGAGAAAGTCGAAGAACGGCGCCACCTCCTTGCGATGCGTATTGCGCAGCGCGACGTACCACTCCTCGAACTCGTCGGCATTGGAGGGCAACTCGCCGAGCACGACGCGCGAGGCTTCGTAGTCGCTCCAGGCCGTCTCCAAGCCGAGAATGCGTGCGTAGTCCTCGGCCAACGGCACCGTCTCGGGTGCGCTGGGCGGCGCCAGCTCTCTCAGGTAAAACGAATTGAGTTCCATTTGGCCGGCGAGCGTGTTGCAGCGGTCCGGCTCGTTCCATTGCGGTTGCGTACTCACGGTCTTGACTCCCATCTCGTCGATCGATTTATGAAAATGCGCATCGTCGATGCGCGGATGAATCAACGCAGTGCCGCGTGCGCGGCTTCGGTGTACGAGCGCAAACGCGAGGCCGCTGTCTCGCGCGACGACCCGCTGGCCGCGAAGAGCGCGCCAATCCAATCGCGCGTGGCCTGCCAGCGCTCGTGCGCGACAATGCCGGCCAGCGGCGCCTCGTGCGCCGAATAGGTCACCTTGCGTTTCAGCTGTGCGCCGATGGGCAGCTCCACCCAGCGCACGAGCGATGGATCGCCGCGGAACGCGTCGATGCCGGCGATTCCGTCGTACGTCTCCTCCTCGAGCGTATGGCCCGGAAAGACGAACCAGCCGTGCCAGCGGGCATTGGTCTGCGTTGGCGGCAACTGGCGCGACGGCGTCCCATCGATCAGCAGCCGCAGTTCTTCGGACGGCAGATGCACGCCCGTTGCGTACTCGAATGTGGCGACGACATCGGCTCCACCGACGCGGTTGCCGACTTCGAGAAACACGAGCTCGTCGCCGCTTTCGATTGCTTCGAGATGGAAGCTGCCCTGGCGGATGCCGACGGCGCGCAGCGCGGCGCTCACCCATTCACTCGTTGGCGCGGACACCGGAAAGTGATACGAACCGAGCGGCTTGCCGTTCGCATAGTCCAGGCACGTTCCGATATAGCGGCTTGCCGTGAGCGTCAGTACATCGCCCTGCGCGACGAGCCCATCGAAGTGCAGAATGTCTCCCGTCACGAACTCCTCGAGCTCGTAGCCACCGGTTGCCGGCGTTGGGGAGTCGAGCCGCGCGACGCCGCTGCGGCGCGAGCGGATGGCGGCGAGCGCCGCCTCCATCGTCTCGAACACCACCACGTCTTCGCTCGACGCACCCGCGAGCGGCTTGAGCACCGTCCGGCCGCGCCATCCGGCCGCGCCCGGCGATTCGACGAGCGCCGGCAGGCCGACGAATCGCGGCACGCGCAGGCCCGCGCGGCCGACCGCCTCCTTCATGGCCACCTTGTCGCGCACGAGCCGCACTTCGTCGTAGGTCGGGCCGGGCGCGACGAGCCACGCACGCAGCCGCGCCGCGTCGAGCAAGTCGTACTCGGAGAGCGCAATCACGCGGTCGAAATTCCGCGGCGTGCGTGTGAGCCACGCCTGCGCCTCCTCGAACGTGCCGGCCTGGCCCGGCCGCTCGACCTGCTCGCAACGCAGCCCGTGAGGAAGCGTTGCAAGCAGCTCGGGCACGCCGAAGTAGGTAACCTCGTGCCGATCGTGATCGATGCCGCGGGCGTATTCGATTCGCGGATAAGGCACGCGATGCAGGACGAGAATGTTCATCGGCTTGCTCCGGTCAGGCGGCGGCGAGCGTCGTGCGCGCGAGCGAGGCCGCATGCGCGGGCTCGAACACCTGGCGCGACTCGCCGAGCACGGAAAGCCACGTCGCGCGGACGGTGGCCACGACGCTATGGATGTCCTGCGCGTCGCTATCGACGACCAAACAGGCTTGCGCGGCAAAATCGGCGTTGTCGCGAGGCAATGCCGGGATGAAGCGTGTGCCCTCGCCCAGCCATCCGAACTCGATCCGGCGGATGGCCTCGGCGCCGAGCAGGGCCGAGGCGCGCGCGAGCGTCCGGTCGAACAGGATTTCGCCCTGTGCGGTATCGGGCGGCGTCAGCATGCCGTCGACAGGCACGCCGAGCATGACGGTGGCGGCCCGCTTCCCCGACGGGGCGACAGCCGGCTCGCGCGCCACGCCGAAAGCGGCATCGACCCACAACGCGTAGAAATCGATACCGTAGACCTGCTCCGCGATGGTCCAGATCTTCATACCCGCCGGCCGCCGGTTCGGCTCGACCACGGCCGCGCACAGGCCGGCGTCGTCGAGCTTTATTTCGTTATGGAACGGCCCCGTGTGCTGACCGACAAGCACATTGGCCAGCCGCCCGGCACGCGTGATCGTCGTCCGCTCTCTCGACGTGATTCGCGCCGGCAGGATTTGCGCAACCTCGACGGGGTACCGGCCGTGCGCGCTGACCTTCTCCGTGATGAACTCGGTGGCCCCGACACCGTCGAACGAAAATTCGCGCGAGAACGGTATGAATCCCTCGCAAATGGCGCCGCGCGACAAATACGGGGCAACGGCGGCGAACGCGGCATCGAGATTGTCCCCGCGCTTGACCACCACCACGCCCCGATTGTTGCCCTCGCACGACGGTTTGACGACGAACCCATTGGGGTGGGCGTCGGCAAAACGCCTCAGATCGTCGACGGTGCGCACCTCCACGCAGTCCGGCACCATGATCTGCTGCGCTTCGAGCAGGTCGCGTACGCGCGCCTCGCTCACGCGATACGCATGCTTGCTGTACGAATTCGCGGCAAGTGCCGACGAATCCACCGGCAACGACAACCGTTCGAGCAGCGCGGCGCCGCTTTGCACGGCGTTGTCGGAGAACACCATGCCCGCGCGCAGGCGGTCGCGCCACGGCTTCAGGTAATACAGCGCCTGCTCGACGAAATCGTCGGCGAGCGGATCGAGGTCGATCAGATATTGGCAGATCTGACGATCGCGCTCGTTCGGATTCGAACGGATCAGAATCGTGTCGGCACCATGCCGCTCGCGCGCGTACGACGCGATGTGTGCGACGTCCGCTACCCGCGTGAGGTTGTAGTCGACGATCAACAGCAAAGGTCTGGGCATGTTCATGATTGAGCCTCCAAAGCGAGAGATGGGGTCCGGTAACGAACGTCGATGGTCGTTGCCGACTCCGCCAGCAGCGCCGTGAGCGTTTCGTCACGCTCGGCTCGCGTCATGCTCCAGAGCAGTTGACCCAAAAAGGCTTCGCGTGGCGTATCGGGCACGACGTCGCCGGCCTTGAGAAGAATCTGTTCGATCACCGGGTGCCGTGTGCCGGGCCGGACTTCGATGCTGTCGATCTGGCCCGGCGCCGCGAAATAGACACGAAAGAACGTGGCGAGCGCGGTAGGCGGCGTGCCGTCCTGCTGGTAGGCAAGACGCCGGAACGTATTGGCGAGTCCCGCGTACTGAACACCGCCGGCCTGCTCGAGCAAGAGCGCGAGCCAGAGCTCGAGCATGCCCGCCTCGCCGTTCAGGGACTTGACGCTCGGCGAGATGAGGCTGCCGCCAACGCGCGGGTTGATCTCGATCAGGTCCCAGCGCGAGCCGTCGAAGCGGGCTTCGACGTGAAAGCAGCCCCAGTCGAGCTGCAACTGCGCGAATACGGCGCGCAGCCAGGCGAGCCCAGCCGCGACGCTGCCTGCCGAGATCGATGCAGGCGGGCTCGTGCAACTGTCTTCGAGCACTGTCCCGTTCGCTTCGGTCAGCTCGCACTTTTCGTGGATGGCGAAGACGTGCGGGTCTCCATGCGATACCAGCAGCTCGAAGCTGAACTCGGTGCCGCCGAGATAATCCTCGGCGACGAACGTCACCGTCTCGCCGAGCGCGGAGGCATAAACCGTATCGGCATGCGCGTGTGCGGCAATGGCTTCGAGCGTCGCCCAGGTCGTATCGGGCGCGAGCCGAAACGCGCCGTACGAGGCGATACCGCGCGCCGGCTTGATGAAGTATCTGCCGCCGTCGCGTTTCAGCGCATCGAGTACGTCGGGCGTGAGCACGCGCGCCGCGATACGCGAGAGGCCCGTGCGATGCAGCTCGCTGCGCACGGCGAATTTGTCGCGCAGGAACTCGATTCGCTGAGCCGGCAAATCGCTCACGCCCAAAAGCATGTTCGCGTGGGCCATCAGCGCGCGATAGCCCTCCCATACGCTGATACAGGCGCGAATCGAATGCCCCTGCGCCTGCAGCGAGGCGATCGCGCGCTCCACGTCCCCGGCCCCGAGCACGTGGGAATCGCTCGCCAGCACCGCTGCGGCCATGCTCCGCAGTTTGTTCAGCCGTTCTTCGCCGTGCTCCGGCAATGGAAGCGAGCTGAGCACGAACGGCTGCAGGCCGCGCGACCTGATTGCCGCGATCAGATCCTCGGCGAACGAGAATCCGCAATGACTCAGGATGAGAACGCCGGTGTGCGCCATCGCCATGTCTCCTCGTTGCCGGTCAGGCCGCGGCCTTCAACGCGGGCGCGATCTTGTCCTCGTAGAGCTCCTTGAAGTACAGGGCGAGGACCGTCTGATGCTCGTGCAGATAGCGCTTGAGCGCGTCGATATCTTCATCGCTGCGCAGCAGGTAGCGGATCGCCTGCCACACTTCGCCCGGATGGTCGTCGTTGATATCCGTATGCGAATGCGCTATCTGCCCGGTGATGTTGGTTTCGCCGACCGAATCCTTCAGCGCCTTGAGCTTGCGCGGCTCGAGCTTCACGTTGACGTACTCGACGAGGTAGGAATAGGCGATCACGCCAAGCGGACCCTCGTGGTCGAGCAGATAGGAGAAGAACCCGGTGAGCAGCTTGGTGGACAGGTACGGCTCGGTTGCCAGGAACTGTTCGCGCGAGACGCCCGCTCGCTCCAGGTCCTGAACGAAGAGCTCGTCGTGGAGCATCTCCTCGCGCTCGTAGTTCGCCCAGATCTGCGCCGCCTCGGGGCTTTGCTTGGCCACTTCCGCGAGCGTTTTCGACTCGGAAACGCGCAGCAAACGGATGCGCCAGGCCGTTTCGATCAGGTGGCGCCGGTAATACTCGGAGTCGACTTTCTTTCCTTCGAGATGAGCGGCGTAGGGTACCGTTTCGTACCAGTTATCGATTTGCGCGTCGATAATCGAGTCGATTTCCTTGCGCAATTCCAACGAGCGCTGGGCGTTGAGAAAAGGGATGCGATTGCCCAAGCCTGCGTTTTTGACGCGATTGCTCATAATTCCTTCCTTTAGGTGTAAAGAAGAGACCGCCGAAAAATCGGCCGAACAGATTGGTCTGGTTAACCTACTGCGAAGCCGCCCGAATCGTCACCGCTCCATTGACACTGCATTGACATGCCAATCTAAAAGAATCTCCGGGAAATCCGAGCGTCTCCAGAAAATCCCGCTCCTCTCTCCCCTTGGCGCCGAGATAATCCACGCCCTGCAATATCTCAATTACGCAAGCCCCGCACACGCCCGCCCGGCAGCCAAATGGGACGGATTCCTGACCATGAAGCTCAAATTCCAGTTCTGTCAAGGAGCTACCGTTCGGTAATATCACCTCAACGTTCTGAGGCATCAGCTTTACGATGTGCATGACGAATCCAACATGATTGTCGCAGCCCGACGGAAGTGCAGCCATGCAACGCGCCAGGCAACAAGAGGGCTATTGGTGCGAACGTCGAGCACAATATAAGGCATAGAGTTGCAAGTTGCAACTGTCATTTCATGAAATTCGAAGGCTTTTTACACGAGGGGGAATAGCGGTATTCGAGCGATTTTAAGCTAACACTTATTATAAAAGTCCGCTCGATTTACAGATAACTGCTCAACGGCATTGCCACTCGATCAAATGATCGGCGCATGAGCAAAAGGTAATTAAGCTGATGAATTACCTTTTTGAAACGATGTCGGGCAAAAGCGCGACGATACGCGCGGCGAGCTCGATGCCCGCCGCGGCCGGGCGACGCAACCTGTGATTGGACAACGGGCGTGCGAAGCGGCGGCGTCAGTCCGCTTCGTAGATGTCCTTTTCCGAGGCGAACTCCGCCACGTGGCGCCGTACCTCGTCAACCGTTCTGACGACCGTGTCTTCCGGGCCGAGCAGCCGCCCATCCTGCGAGCGAAGCTCGAGCCGCTTGACCGGTAGACCATGCTCCCGGTCGACCAGGCAAACACGGCATTCGGACGGTTCGAAGAAATATTGCTCGCCCCACTGCCTGAGCGCCACGAGCAGCGGAAACAACCCCCTGCCCTTTTCCGTCAATACGTACTTTTGATAGGCACTGCCATCGGACGCGGGCACCGTCTCGAGAATCCCATGCTCCACGAGGTTGCGAAGCCTCGTGGTCAGGATGTTTTTGGCAAGGCCCAGGTTTTTCTGGAACTCGCCAAAGCGCTCGAGCCCGTCGAAAGCATCGCGAACGATCAGCAGGGACCACCAGTCTCCGATCGCGTCCAAGGGCCGTGCTATGGGACAAGACGTTCCCTTGTGACTCGTTCGCTTGACCATCGGGCCCTCCAGTTTCAGCACAGAGACTGGTCCGGCCGGCCTCGATCGAGTACGTCACGGCAACGTACCGCCGAAGACCCTGGTTCGACCTTCATCGAGTACCAGACCATGGACGCGCCGCAACTTCGAACAACAATGTCGTGCGAAACCGCAGTGCAACTGGTTCCATTATAAAACTCAGACCGGGCGAGAACAAACCCGCCTGAGATTGGCCGCAGAGCGGTCGGCCTGCACCAAGGCGCATCCGGTTTCGCTCGATAGGCCAGCCGGGCACTTGCAAAGCGGGAATGCGCTTGTCAGCGCAGACGAAAATCGGTGAAGCGGATCCACACGAGCAGCCGGTTGCGATCGGGCTCGTCGTCGACACCGCGCGCATAGGCATGGCGCCGTGTAGGGAAACGCAGGCCCTGGACTTCGGCGTGGTCGGACACGTAGTGCGCCACGCGGGCCTTGCCCGAAACGTCGAGATGGTAATCCTGGCGCCGCAGCAGATAGTCCGGCCCGAAGTAGAACCGCTGCTCGCTGCTGTGGCTCGCGAGCGAATCGGGCAGCACGACCTGAAGCACACGCCAGACTTCGCCGTCTTCGTACCAGGGCGCGGCCTCTTGTGCCTGAACGCCCGGCAGCGCGAGCAGGAACGGCGTGGCGAGGTAGGTCCAAAGCGCGTAGCCGTTGAAGTAGGCGCGGCGGGGAATGTCCCAGTACGCGTGCTCGCCGTATCCGGCGAATGCCGCGCGCGGATCGGACAGTTCCTGCACGAGCCGATGATCGAAGTCTTCGATGACCACACGCTCGGGCGTAAACGTCATGCGGTGGTCTGGCGCATCGTAAGGCGATATGCTCGTCCACTCCTGCGCCGTCCTGATCGTGACATTGCCCCAGCCGTGGTTCTCCGGAATGCCTTTGGACGCCCAGAAGGGTCCGCCGGTAGCGCTTTTCACGGCCAGTTCGTTGAAGGCATTCCAACGATCGAGGCCGCCATAGGCGTCGAGTACGTTGCTCAAGAGATCGTCCATCGGACGCTCCTCGGAAAACGGAAAATGCGGGTGAATGAAGACCGGCGACGATGCCGGCAAGACGGATACGGCGGGGGCACCCCGTCACGCGAGGCAGGGTGCCCTGTCGTTGCGCGCGCCGCCTCGAGCGCGGCGCGCGCCACCCCATGTCTGCTCAAGTCCGCGCGGGTTGCCCGGCGCGTTGCGGCGCGAAGATCAACAGGCTGATCGCACCCAGGATCCAGACACCGAAGCCGCCATAGAGCATGAGCCAGCTGAACCCTTGCACGAGCGCGCCGTGCATGATCGCACCCGTCGGGTCGGCATGCGCGAGCGCGGGGAACCGCTCCGCGAGGGAGCCCGCGCTGCCCGCGGCGATTCTTTCCGCAAGCGTTTGCAGGTCCACGGCACTGAATGCGGTGGGCAAGGCGTTCTTCAGGTGATCGACGATGCCGGCAACGAGCACGAAGCCCATCACGGCAATATTGATCGCGAGGCTGATCAGACGAGCGCTGATGTCCATGCCCGAAGCCATGCCGGCGCGGTTGGACGGTACCGAGCCCGTGGTCGTATTCGTCGTGGGCGTGTTCGTGAGGCCGAGGCCGATACCGGCGATCAGCGATCCCGGCAGCATCGTCAGGCCGCTCGCGTGCTCGGCAACCGCACCGAATCGCATCAGGATGAATCCGAGGCCGATCGTGAACATACCGAGCGGGATGATCACGCCCGGTTGGTACCGGTGCGAGAGCTTTTCGGCGAGCGGAGGAATGACGAGCGTCGGCAGCGTATAGGCGAGCAGCGAGAACCCGGCCGTGACGATGTCGTAATGAAGACCGCTTTGATAGAAGATCGGCAAAAAGATGATGAACGGCCAGAAGCTGAAGTTCATGCCGATCGACCCCATGATCGCGCCGGAGAACTTGCGGATGCGAAAGACCGAGAAGTCGAACATCGGGTGAGCGGCGAATTGCTCCACGAGCAGGAACCCGACGAAACACACGACCGTGGCGGCGAGAATGTAAAGCGACGTACGGCTCGTGAAGCCGAGCTCCGATCCTTGCGTGATGTAGTAGCTGAGGCCGAATACCGCGAGCGAAAGCGTGACGATGCCGAGAAAGTCCAGCTTCCTCGCCTCCGGGTCGCTCGACTCGTCAACGCTACCCAGCGCCAGGAACAGTGTGAGCGCGGCAAGCGGAACGTGGACGAGGAAGACCCATTGCCAGCCGGAAACGGCGGCTATCGCACTGCCGATGATCGGGCCGAAGCCGAGGCCGAAGCCGAGGAAGATGCCCCAAATGCCGAATGCCTTGACGCGCTCCGTTCCCTCCTTGAACTGATTCGAAAGAATCGCGATCAGGCAGATGAACATCGAGCCGCCACCCATGCCTTGGACGAACCGGCCGGCGATCAACAGCGGGGTGCTTTGCGTGAGGCCGCAGACGAGCGAAGCCACGCCGAAAACGATCACGCTGATGAGGAACATCAGCTTGCGGCCGTACCGGTCCGCGAGCGTGCCCGCCGCCATCAGCACTGTCGTGCAGGCGATCGTGTACGCGTTCATGATCCATTGAAGGTCTTTGAATTCGGCCTGCAACAGCTTTTCCAACGTCGGCAAGATGACTGGCACGCTGGAAATTTCGAGCGCAAACATGAGTTGCGCGAGGCAGATGGCCGCCAGTGCCACTGTATTTCGGCCGGAGCGAGCGTAGGAGATGTCCATGGGTCGTTGTTTCCCGATTCGATGTTGACGGGCTGGCATTGCCACCGGCGCTCTCCCGCCGCGGCGTTGAGCCATTCGATACGAACGCGATACGGGCCAAGGGCGACAGCCCGCATCTGGTTTTAAAATGAAACCAATGCGAATGCTAGTCGATCAGGTATCAATTTGCAACCATATTGCATACGGGAATACCCTCGGTCGATCGCCCCGATGGGGCGACGCCGCAAACAGGACAAAGCGATGGAATCCGGCGCGGCAGGCCGCCGGGGCCGAGGCGGTGTAATGACGGCGGACGCCTGTGCCGCTGGCGCGCCACCGTACGCTGGACGGGTGCTCAACCTTCGAAGAGCGCGCGCTCGTCCGAAAAAATCTTCGTCAGAAAGTCGACGACCACTCTGACAGCGGTGTCGTTTCGGCTGTGCCTGCGCCTGAGCAGCCACAGTTCCCTCGTGGGCGGCGCTGGTTCGAGCACGCAGGGCATCAACGCCTCGTCGGCCCGGCCGAGGAAATGAGGCAGCAACGCGACGCCGGCACCTGCCTTGGCAGCCGCGGCTTGGGCAAGCAGACTGCTCGCGCCGATCGCGATTCGCGCGCGCGGAAAATGGCGCTTGAGCCAGTGAGACTCCGGTACATGCGCGTTGGCCTCGTCGAAGCCGACGAAAACGGGCGACGTACCGTCCTCGGTGCGGCGCCGCCATGCCGGCGCCGCGTAAAAGCCGTAGCCCACGTTCACGAGAAAGCTGCCGATGACGTCGCCATCTTGCGGGCGGCCCAGCCGCAAGGCGACGTCGGCTTCGCGCCGCTCGAGGCTGACCGAACGAACGTCGGCCGCAATATCGAGATCGAGTGCGGGATGCTCGGCCGCCAGCTTCGCGAGCCGGGCGCTCAGAAAACTTTGCGTGAGGCTCGGCAACGCATTGATTCGCACGAGGCCCGTCGCGCGGCCATCGCCCCCGTCGCGCACGAGCCTCGCGGCAGCCGCCTCCATCTCGCTTGCCGCGCTGAGCACGCGGGTACCGCCCGGCGTGAGCACATATCCGTCCGGCCGGCGCTCCACGAGCTTTTCCCCGAGCGTGCGCTCGAGCGCCTGAATGCGCCGCGATATGGTCGCATGGGTAACGGAGATTGCGCGCGCCGCGCCCGACAAGCTGCCGTGCCGGGCCAGCGCGACGAAAATGCGGACGTCTTCCCAATCGAGAGTTGTGCAAATTTGATCAGCCATTGAGAGAGATTAGCGAATTTTCACAAGCTCGACACCTGCTTACGATGGGTCTCCCGATAAACAAGGAGATCATCATGTCCGCTTCCGCCATCACGCTGACCTTGATCGGCGGCCCGACCGCCCTGATCGAGTTCCAAGGCATTCGCCTCTTGACCGATCCGACGTTCGACGCACCTGGCCTGTATCAGAAAACCCCCGTCTGGATGGAAAAAACGTCGGGCCCGGCCCTGAGCGTCGAGCAGGTGGGCGCGCTCGACGCCGTGTTGCTGAGCCACGACCAGCATCTCGACAATCTCGATCACGCAGGCCGCGCGATGCTGCCGCGCGTGCCGGTCGTCTACACGACGAGCGCGGGGGCGAGCCGGCTCGGCGGCAATGCGAGCGGCCTTGCCCCATTCGAGACGCGGGTGCTCGAGGCGCGCAACGGCAAGCGCCTTTTCGTCACGGCCACGCCCGCACGGCACGGGCCGATCGGCATCGAAAGGCACTCGGGAGACGTGATCGGCTTTGCGCTCGGTGTCGACGAACCCGGCGATCTTCTCTATGTGACCGGCGATACGGTCTGGTATCACGGCACGGCGGAAGTCGCGTCTCGGTTCGCGCCGCGCGTGGTCATGCTTCACACGGGCGCCGCGGAACCGCGCGGCCGGTTTCACATGACGATGGGCAGCGAAGATGCGCTCGAGGCAGCCTACGCGTTCCCCAATGCCGCGCTCGTGGCCATTCACAACGAAGGTTGGAAGCATTTTCGCGAAACTCAGCAGCAACTCGCCGAGGCTTTTGACACCCTCGGTGCGGGAAGCCGGCTCACGCGGCTCGAGCGTGGTGAACCGTTGCGTCTCGCGCTGGCGGGATGATGGTATCGGCGAGCGCGGTTGGCCCCACCGCTCGCCGCTTTATGCCGCTTTATGCCGCCTTAACGCGCTTGACGAATTAGGACGATTGCCCTAGCATCGACCCCAATTAGGATGATCATCCTAGACAGCAGCGAACCTACGTTTTCAGGCAGAACACCTACGCGCCACGCCGATGAACCACCGCTCGACACGAGAACTGATCGTAACCGCCGCCGATCGGCTCTTCTACGAGCGTGGCTACGAACACACGTCGTTCTCCGATATCGCCGATGCGGTAGGCATTTCGCGCGGCAACTTCTATCACCACTTCAAATCGAAAGACGAAATCCTCGATGCCGTCATCGACCTGCGGCTCGGCAATACCCGAGCGATGCTCGGTGACTGGGAACGGCGCGGCAAGAGCCCCCACGATCGAATCGAGCGCTTCGTGCGCATCCTGATCGTCAACCGCTCGAAGATCATGAAGCACGGGTGCCCGGTCGGCACGCTATGCGCGGAGTTGGCAAAGCTCGATCACGCATTGCGACATCGGGCGAACGAGCTTCTCACGCTTTTTCGCGCCTGGCTGGCCGAGCAATTCACCGCACTCGGCCACGAGCACGACGCGGACCGGCTTGCCATGCATTTGCTGGCGAGAGCCCAGGGCGTTGCCTCATTGGCAAGCGCGTTTCATGACGAGCGCTTCATCGAGCAGGAAGTCGGACAGATGCTCGACTGGGTCTCGGCAGTCACCCCGAAACGCCGCGCGCGTCGCGGCATCCACACACCTTAGCCCGCAGGGGGCCTCACCGATGTTCGTCGTGCTTCTGCAATTTTCCGATAACAAAGACAAGTCGGCCGAATTCATGAGCGGCCACAAGAACTGGATTCAGCAAGGTTTCAGCGACGGCGTATTTCTGCTTGCAGGCAGCCTCGATGACGAGCGCGGCGGCGCCGTGCTGGCCACGAACACGTCGCGCGCCGAGCTCGAGGCTCGCGTGGGCGCCGATCCCTTCGTGGCACACGGCGTCGTGCGCGCTCAGATCATCGGCATTACGCCGATGCGGCTCGACGCGCGCCTTGGAGCCCTGCTGTCATGAACTCGACGGTCATCGCCTCGGACGGCAAGCCGCGCTGTGGCTGGTGCAGCGCCGCACCCGAGTTTCTCGCCTATCACGACATCGAATGGGGATGGCCGGTCGGCGATGACCGGCGCCTCTTCGAAAAGCTCTGCCTGGAAGGTTTTCAGTCGGGACTCAGTTGGCGGACAATCCTGGCCAAACGCGAAAATTTCCGCGCTGCCTTTCACGACTTCGACTTCGATCGCATTGCACGCTTCACCGAACGAGACGTCGAACGGCTATTGAGCAACGCCGGAATCGTTCGTCATCGCGGCAAGATCGAGGCCGTGATTCACAATGCGCGCAAGGCGCAGGAACTCGTCGCGCAGGAGGGATCGCTCGCCGCATTCTTCTGGCGCTACGAGCCTGACGCCGAACAGTTGCCCGAACCGCAGACCGCCTCCACTTGCAGCGAATCGATTGCATTGTCGAAGGCACTCAAAAAGCTCGGCTGGAAATTCGTCGGCCCCACAACGATGTACGCCTTGATGCAGGCAATGGGATTGGTCAACGATCACGCCGCTGACTGCGTCATGCGCGGCCAAATCGAGAAGGCACGCAGAGCATTTTCGCGCCCTGGCAGCCGGCCCTAGCGCCATGACCGCCATGACCGCAATGACCGCGATGCACGGCTAAGCGTCGAGCAACGCCAGCGTCGGACGAAGCACACCCTCCATCAGCGCACGCTCGGGGCGCGAGCGCGCGAGCACGCGAATGCCGAGCAACGCGCCCAGCAACAGGCAGGCGAGATCTTCGGCGGGGTGGTCGGCGGAAATTTCTCCGCTGGCCTGCCCTGCCTTCACGCAGCGAAAAAAGAACCCCTCCACGCCGGTGAGCGCAGCGGCAATCATCCGCTGAAATTCGGAATCGTGCGGCGCAACTTCGAGTGCCGAATTGACGAGCAAACATCCCTTGCGCTCATCGTCGCCTACCGAGCACTCGATGACTTCCCGGAAGAAGGCATCGATCGCATCGCGCGGGGAAAGGCTCGCCTCGAAACGGCTGAAGCGGTCGCCGAAACGGCCTTCGACATAATGCTCGAGCGAGCGGCGAAAGAGCGAACGCTTGTCGCCGAACGCGTTATAGAGGCTCGCGCTCGTCATTCCCATGCTTTCGGCCAAGTCGCGTATCGACGTCGCTTCGTATCCTCGCATCCAGAATCGATGCACCGCAGCGTCGAGCACAATCGACTCGTTGAACTCTCTCGGTCTGGCCATTTCGTTTGGTCTCCTCGCTGCACAGAACAGTCTGGGAAACGGCAAAGAACTGTTCTTGCGGCTATTTCAAAACAAATGTTCTAAAACAACCTCGCGGCGAATGTCATCGCTCGGACGATGCCCCCGATAGCGGTCGGCCCGTGGCCGGCAATCGGGATCGCAAACGACCGTGCTGCGTACCGGGCATACGCGAACACGGCCCAAAAACGACTGGCGAAACGGTATCGAGCCCCGGCGAGCCGCCACGGCAAAGCGTCGGGCAAACAACGAAAACCGTCTGAGTGAACTGCGCGTCAGGTGCGGCCGGAGATCCGGCACCTGATCCGTATCTCCGGGAGATTGGCGACGCGGTTGCGCGGCAGTTCATACGCACGCGCCTCGCGATGCAAAGACCGCGGCGCAGGTTTTACCGCGGACGTACAGCACCGGCTAAAAAGGGGAGCGCCGCGCGCATGATAGCGAGCAATCTATGCAAAACGCAATGCCCTTTCGCGATGGTGAGAACGAGCGGGACCAGGCCCGCTTCTTCTTTTTTGTGCGAAACGGTGCGCGCAAGCGCGGAGACGCCGCGGCGGCCGGAAACCGGCAAACGTTTCCGAGAAAACGTTTCAAACCGGTTGCGCGTGTTTTTCGCGACGGGCCGCGCCGACTTGCCGAACGGCGCCGCATTATAGCGGAAAGCACGGCGGCAACGGGCCGGCCCGACCTGGATACATCGTTGGAAAGAAAAGACGTATGCCCTACGCAAAATCGTCGCACGGAAAGGTAAACTCGCCGGCTGATAATACAGACAGGGCTGCGCGATGCCCTTATTCACAGTTATCTCAATACGACGTTTCCGATGAGTAGTTGCATCGTCGAACAACTACAACCGGAAACGCCATGCTTTCCATTACCGATGGTCACGCGCTACGCGACACCCCGCTGCTGCGGGGGTTGTCGGAAAGACTCGTCGCACATATCGAAAAACATTTGACACCTTGGCCGAAAC
This sequence comes from Trinickia caryophylli, assembly GCF_034424545.1. Lineage (NCBI taxonomy): Bacteria > Pseudomonadati > Pseudomonadota > Betaproteobacteria > Burkholderiales > Burkholderiaceae > Trinickia > Trinickia caryophylli. The sequence goes on from NZ_CP139971.1 coordinate 437,487, forward strand.
AGAGAAATCGCTTGTTATTTTTCAAGGGGGACGCGGAAAATTTCATCGCTTTCGTGCATCGCGGCCACGTTTATCACACCTTGCACGAGCCGGGCGGGCGCGAAATCATTCTCGATTACACGTTGGCGGGCGGGCTCGTTGGAGAGAGCGCACTGCTGTTTCCTCACCGCCGCAGCTTTACGGCGCAACTCAGCCCCGATTGCCAGGTGTCGTTGCTGCATTCCCAGCATTTTGGCCCGCTGCGCGCCGATACCGAATTGATGACGCGGGTTCAGCAACAATTGTGCGGCCGTTTGGAGAAACTCAGCGATTTCGTCGAATCGGCGTGCCTTTATCGATTGGAAGCGCGGCTCGCGCGCCATCTGCTCACGCGCATGGAAGGCAGCAGCCATCCTGAAGTACGACTGCCCGCCAATCAAAGCATCATGGCTGCCATGCTCAACGTGAGCCGACCGCGGCTGAACACACTGCTGCAGCGCTGGCAGCGCGAGGGGCTCATCCGTCCTTGCGCTCAGGTGCTTCGCATCGAGAACCCCGAGCGGCTTCGGCACATTGCCGCGGAAACGTAAGCCGCCGTACCGGTATGGCCGGGGCACGCGCACCGGCACGCCCTCTCTCGCGCCACTGTCTTTCGCTGTTACGCGCGTGACTGCGTTGCGCACTGCGTTACCGCGATTCTGGGCCTCCACACACACGGAGGTCGCAGAATGACGATCACAACACATTCCGAGGATGCCACCTGCTCGCCGGCGATTCAGTTCGATCGCACCTGGAGAGAAATGCACGGAAAGCTCCGGCGCCGCGCGCGGCTGCTTTGCAAGGGAGACATACATCGTGCCGACGAGCTGCTGTCCGACACGGCACTCAAAGTCCACCTCTATCTGCAGCGTTCGCCCGAGCGCGTAAGGAATCTTTCGGGCTTTCTCTTTCTCGCACTCAACCATGCGTTTCTCGATTACGCGCGCCGACGAGGCCGGGAAGATCGCGTCATCGAGCGAGATACGCTTTGCGACGACGATCGCGTAATCGAAATCGCGGACCACGCACCGCCGGCCGAGCACCAGATTTTACTCAAGGAGCAACTGGCGCAAATGCAGCACGCTTTGTCGATGCTGACGCCGCAGCAGCAAGCGCTCTTTGCGCTCAAGTTCGAGGAAGACCGCCCCTATCCGCAAATCGCAGCCGTACTCGGCATCAATGAGACGCTCGCGCGCAAGCGCGTCGAACTTCTGCGCAAGAAGTTGCGACAGCAACTAGGCTGAACGCTTCACAAGGGCCGCCCCGCCGCGTTCTTCAATACACGCGCGGCGGAGCATCCCGGAACCCGCCGTTTTTATCAACCCCATGCCGTACCCAGGAGTCGTCATGGCAGACAACACGCCCGTCAACGGACAAATCACCGATGCCGTCACCCAGACCAACGTCAAAGTTGTCGCGGAGGCACCTGCTCAAGCCATTGCCTCGCTTTATCAATTGGCAAGTCACTCGGCCGGCCTGTCGCTGCAAAACGCCGTTCACAGCCAGCAGGCGCTCAATCAGATTTCGAGCGCCGTGATATCGAAGGCTGTGACGATGATCATGTCGATCGGCGAGAAAAACTAAAGCCGTGTGAAAGGAGACGCCTGCCATGAGCCTCAAGGACTTCTTCAGCGGCAAGACTTCCGCCGCCGCGCCGGCGGCAAGCGGCACGCAAGCCCAGGCCGGCGATGCCGCTCCCACGCCCGCGGCACCGACCACCGCCGGCAGTGGAGGCGATAGCGCCGCCGGCACTGCAAGCACCGGAAGCACTGCAGGCACCGGAAGCACTGCAAGCACCGGAAGCGCTGCAGGCACCGGAAGCACATCGACCGCGCCGCCCAGCACGTTGAGCGGATTCACGGCGCAGATGAGCAATACGCCCGGGCCCCAGGCAACCGATGCGCTGAACAGCCAGATCCTTCAAGCGGTTCAGACAGCCAACAGCGAGACGGCGGCGTATGCGGCCAACCAGATCGCGGTCGGCCCCAACATGATGATCACGCAGGCAGGCGGGCTCGTGGCACAGTCCGCCGCAAACTACTTCGACGGCGCAAGCAAGCTGGCCTTGGCCAGCAAGAGCGTCTTGCTGAAAAACATGACGGAAAAGCTCGTTCAGCAAGACATAAAAGGTGCGGCCGAAGATGCGCTGGGCGTGCTCATCACCGACCTGCTCGTCGGCACCGCGGCCGCCGTTGCCGCGGCGGCCGGCGCGATCGAGGGAGAAGCGGCTCACTTCGCGCTGGACAAGATCGACCAGAGCCTCAATAAATACCAGGCGCTGCTCGACAAGAAGGGCTGAGCGGGCAGCCGCACCGAACTCGCGAATGCAGAGATGATGTCCATGCTCATCAACTTCATTTCGTTGCCTTCCAGCCTGCAGATCGTCGCCTGGTCGGGCTTCGGAGTAGGCATGACCTTCGCCGGCAAAATCGCGGTCCGCAAGATTGCCCCGCGCGAGCAGGCGCACGCGCACAACGGCGAAGTCGGAACGATCATGGCCGTCGGCGGCGTGTTCTACGGGCTCATCATCGCCACGATGCTCGTGCGCGCCGTCACGCACTTCGACGCCGCTGTCGATGCCACCCAGCACGAAGCCACGCGCGCAGCCGCATTTTATCGAACCGCCGTAGAAGGATCCGCTGAGCTTGCGCGCCGCGTTCAAGCACCGCTGCTCGAGTATCTGCGCGGTGTCATGCGTGACGAGTGGCCGCGCCAGATGCGCGGTCTGCCGATCGAGCCGGCCGCACCGCAACTGGCCACGCTGAGCACGGTGCTGCGAGACTACGATCCCGCCACGCCAAAGCAGGTCGCCTATCTGCAGCAAACACAGGTGCAGCTCAATCAGCTTTACGCCGCGCGGCATGCGCGGCTTGCCAATCTCGACACGACGATTCCCGAAGAAATCTGGATCATCAACCTGCTTGGCGAACTGATGCTGATTCTCTTCGCGTGGATGATGCATATTCCACGCAAGTCGCTGCACCTCGCACTCGTCGCGGGACTCGCGATCTCGATTTCGATCGTGCTGGCGGCCACGCTTATCTATGACACGCCCTTTTACGGCGACATCGCCGTATCGGAGGCGCCCTATCGCCACGCTGCGGACAACATTGCGGATTCGTCGCTTTCGTATTGAACGCCGCGCGCTTCACAACCGCACGGCACGCGCGTTTGTAAGTGTGTCATCCGCCGCACCCGCCATCAAGCCCGTTCACCGCCATGTCCTCGCCGAACGAAGAGCCGAACGCAGCCCTATCGAAAACGAGCCTGCCCAGCCCCGTTGGGCAGTTGGGAAAGAGCCCGGTTCATCTGCTCGCCGCCATCGTGACTGTGGCCATGGACAAGCTATGGGACATGCTGCTGCTCGACATGGGAAAGGCGCTTCCGCCGTACGAGAAAGCGCGCTTTTACCTCGGCGCCGGCATGGTGTTGCTGATCGCCACCACCATCAGCACCGCGCTCACGCAGCACTGCATCGAGAAAGACCCGCTCGGCATGGCACTCGCCAAGGGCGTGGCAATGGGCATTCTTGCCGGACTGCCCTATTCGTTCAGCACGACCGAAATGGGATTGGTGTTCATAGGCTGGTCCGGCATCAATGAATTGCAAAAGGTGAAGAAGTAGCGTCAGGAACTCTTTCAGGAGAACAGAACATGCGACTGCTGCAAGCCCGCTCCCCCAATCTCGTCAAATTCATGCTGGCCGCGCTTGTGGCAGGCCCGCTCGCCGCGTCTGCCACATCTGCCGCGCCGCCGCTACCGCCGCTCGCCGCCGACGCGAAACAAGTGACCGTATCGGGTCTGTCGTCGGGCGCATTCATGGCAGGGCAGTTCGGTGTAGCCTACTCGGCATCGATCGCGGGGGTAGGCATCGTTGCCGGCGGACCATTTTATTGCGCGGGCCTCGGTAGCCTCTCCGGCTCCGAGCGCTTTCTGACGACTGCAACGACGCAATGCATGCAGCCGCCGGGGCCGGCGCCTTCCGCGGCTGCCGCGTGGAAAGCCGCACAGCAGTTTGCGGCCGAAAAGCTGATCGACCCGGTGGACAACATCAAGCGCCAACGCCTTTACGTCTTCACAGGGGCCGCCGACAGCATCGTGCTGCCGAAAGTCGTGGCGCAGACGCGGGACTTTTATCGCGACGCAGGGGTGCCCGATCAGCAGATCAAGTACGTCGACAATGTCAACGCCGGGCACGCGTTCATTACCGCGAACGACAAAGATCTGAAATGCGCCGCCAACGCCGCGCCGAATCTCAACAATTGCGGGTTCGTGCAGTCGCACGAAATTCTTCGGCAGTTGTACGGCGTTCTGAACGCGGCGGCCGCCAAGCCCAGCGGAGAACTTGTCGATTTCGATCAGACCGAATTCACGCGAGGCGCCGGCTACACGGGCCTCTCGGATGTCGGGCATGCGTATATCCCCGCCGCGTGCCGGACGGCGAGCTGCCGCGTTCATGTGGTCTTTCACGGCTGTACGCAGGAGGATGGACGCATCGGCAATCGCCTGTACACCACCACCGGTTACAACGAGATAGCCGATAGCAACCGTATTGTCGTGCTCTATCCGCAGATTCGCACCGACCCCGCCCGCAACCCGCAAGGCTGCTGGGACTTCTGGGGATACAGCAGCAAGGATCCCGCGCACCCGACGTTTTACACGAAGGACGCGCCGCAGATGTCGGCCGTGTACGCAATGATCAGGCGCCTTCTCAGCCCCCGCCAATGAAAGGAAAAGCAATGAGTACGCAAACCTCGCATACGCGCACCGGTTCGGAACCGAATGGCTGGTCCGCCTGGTCATCGATGCTCGATCTCGCGCTCTCACGCGTGCCATCGGCCACCCAATGGAAGCAGGCGGCCAGCGCTCTTCTCGACGCGAACCAGCAATTGAGCGAACGTATGCAAGCGACCCAGCAACAGTGGCTGAGCGAATGGCATGAGCGTGCCGACACGCCGGGGTTCGTGGAATTCTGTCGGCAATGTGGCGATACGAGCCACGAGCTTTCAAAGCGGCTGATAGATTGGCAACTGCAAGGCACCGCACAGTGGCGCAGCCAGGTCTATGCCTTGACGGCCCAATTGCTCAGCTCGCGTGGAGAAGGCGACAACCTGCTGGCGTTATGCGCCGCTCAGCAAGCGGCGAGAAAACAATGGGACGAGCAGGGCGCTGCGCTCGCGCAATGGTTCGGCGGCGTCTCCCCTGCGTTCACGCAATGCTTGCAGCTTTGGCTCGACAGCGGTGCCGACGCTTCCCTCGTTCCACAGGCGGCCGCCGATCGGCCGGGCTGAAAGATCGCTGATGCATGCGCACGCACAAGCCGCGGGTAGATCGACCCGTTCGGCTCGTCGCGTGCGTTGCTGGCGAACATGAAAGCGTCTTCCGCGGTATTGAAGCCCGTGAGCGGCATCAAGGTGCACTATATTTCGGGTTATTTTCGATGAACACGCCAACATTCGATGAATATTCCGCATTGTATTCAAAGCGGACATTTTCTATTCCGATCGTCGAACTCAGGTAATACCGCTTCTTGCCGTAATATTCACGCATACACGGTTCGATCATGACGCGATTCCATTTGTCATAGCAGGCATTGATAGTCTGAGAAATCGGGATCTTTACGCCATACGCAAAGCCATGTTCATCGTACCGTGCGGCCTCCGTTCCGTGCTTTCCCTCGCGGAATTTGACGCCTTCGAACTGCGCCGTGTAGCTGCCCCCGCTCTGCCCCTCTACCACCGTGCAGGTGATCGTGTACTTACCCTCGCCGCCAGCAAGAAGAGGCTGTAACGGCACTTCGACGGCACCCTCCACCTGCTGTCCCTGAACGGTGGTGTGCCGCGAGGCGATCCCGGCTTGCTCGGAAAGGCATTGAATGGAACCAAGAGCCCCCGTGACGCCCTTGCCGAGCACGAAATCGATGGATGGCTTCGCGCACGCGGCCGCGCTCACACCCATTGCCGTCAAACCGATTGAAATTGCCGCCGTTAGATTCATTAAACCTCCCTATCCTCAATATCATCGTTTAACCAACGCCCCTCGGAACGAGGCAGGCCATCACGCATCACAACACAAGACACAACCACCCCGTAAATCAATCATAAAAATCTAGCACAACTCTAATTGCCATTAAATTTATATAAGCTATACCAGAATAATTCACTTACAACGAACGCCAAGCCCGCTTGACGGCCCGCGTACCCCGGCCGTCGAGCGGGCCGTTCCCCGTTCGTTTCTCACCACGAGCATCGCGTTTTCACAAGAGGCTACGAATCGGCGTCCCTTTATCACCGTGACTCAGCCAAGGAGATACGCCCCATGAAAACGAACCAAGCCGGCCTCGCCCTCATCAAGCAATTCGAGGGGCTGCGCCTCATCGCCTATCAGGACGTAGTCGGCGTTTGGACCATCGGATATGGACATACGGGATCGGACGTGACCCCCGGCCTCGTCATCACGCAAAGTCAGGCCGATCAGATGCTGTGCGGCGATCTTGCCGGCTTCGAGACAGGCGTGTCGAAGCTCGTCACGGTTGCCCTCAACGAAAACCAGTTCTCGGCGCTCGTCAGCTTCAGCTACAACCTCGGGCTCGGCAACCTCGGCAGCTCGACACTGCTGCGGCTTTTGAATGCGGGCGACTATCAGGGCGCCGCCGCGCAGTTCCCGCGCTGGAACCGGGCGGGCGGGAAGGTGTACGACGGGCTCACGAAACGCCGGCTTGCGGAGCAGGCGCTGTTCGAAACGCCCGTCAGCGCGTGACGGTTCACGCCCGCCGCGTGCCCGCGTCCTACGAATGAGCCTTGCCGACCTGCCGTCGCCGGGGCTGTCGACATTTGCCAATCATCACCCAGGAGAGAAGCCATGCAAGAAGAACTGAACAGCCTGCACGAGGTTGCCTCGAAGCTGCTGAGCAATCACCTCGGCAATTGGGCCAACGCCGTGACGAATGCGACGGCGGGCCACGACGACAGCAAGTTTCTCGGCGTCGTGCATGCATTGCTGTCGATCCGCAGCGCATTGGCTCCGCTCGTGAGCCAATCGCAGGACAGCAGCCATGGCTGACGAAACGCTCAACCCTGGATTGCGCCGGATTGCCGAGCAGTATCTGAATCGCCCGCTGCAACCGGACGAGGAGGCGCAACTGGCCAAATTCCAGCAGGGGTTCCAGCGCCAGCCGGGGCCTGCTTCGAGCGCTCCGCAGCAGGCCCAGCAACAAGCGCAGCAAGCAGTCGCCCAGGCACGCACGCGCGCGGGTACGGGCATGCGCGGCATTCTCGAGTCGATTCAGGCGAGTTCCACCAAAGCGCTGCAAGTGCAGGAAAAGGAAGAGCAGGCCATCTTGAAGCTGCTCGAGAGCTGTAGCTCGCTCGCTGAGCTGCGCCCGTCCACCCTGCAGCCCGGAATGTCGGGCCTGCAGCCGGGCACGCGTCTCGCGCTCACGCAGATTGCCGAGCATCTTTCGAATCTGGCCCGGCAGGAGGTGGAGAACTGCTTCAACCAGACCATCGGGCCGCTCGTGTCGCAGCTGCAGGCACTCATCCAGCGTCTTGCCGAAGAAGACGCGCAGCGTGCGGCGGCGAATGGCCAGGCCACGGCACAAGCTGCCGCGTCGAGCTCGCCGGCACAGGCCTCCACTGACGTTCACGCCGGAAGCGGTCAAGCGTCCTAGCAATAGCACACCGGGTGCCGACGGACCTGACGGATGGCGCTTCTTCCGTGTGCATCGTTATCAATCTGAACAGGAGCAACTCATGAGCTTTCCGACCTCGGTCAACGACCAGATCACCGATGCCGTGACGCAGTCGAACGTCAAGGTGCTGGCCGAATCTCCGGCCATGGCACTCGGCTCGATGTACCAGACGATGGCGCATTCGACGGGCGTGCTGTTCGAGAACGCCATCTCGGCGCAGCAGCAGCAAAACACGCTGACGCAAGCCGCAACGAACATGGGCGTCATGCAGATCTACAGCGTCGATACGATGGCGGGTGCCGCCGGCACGGAAAAGGTCTCGCAAGGCGGCATTGCCGATAACCTGACGAGCCTGATGACGGTGCTGCAGTCGTTCCGCCGCTAAAAGCCGTATCGACCTACGGGAGATAGACAATGGCTCACAACACGGATGTCAACAGCCAGATCACGGATGCGGTCACACAGGCCAACGTCAACGTGCTCGCGCAAAGCCCGGCGATGGCGATGGGCTCGATGTTCCAGACGATGGCTCATTCCACCGGCGTTTTGTTCGAGAACACGATTTCGGCCCAGCAGCAGCAGAACACGCTCTCGCAAGCCGCCGCGAACACCGGCGTCATGCAGATCTACAGCGTCGACACGATGGCCGATGCCGCGAGCACCGAAAAGGTCAGCCAGGCCGGCGTGTCCGACAACCTCGCGAGCCTGATGACGGTGCTGCAAAGCTTCCAGAACCGCTGAGCGCGCAATCGCCTACGCTAATCAAGTCAACTTAGGAGAACAGCAATGACGTTTCCCACTTCCGTCAACAACCAGATCACCGACGCCGTCACGCAATCGAACGTGAAAGTGCTCGCCGAGGCACCGGCGATGGCGATGGGCTCGATCTACCAGACGATGGCCCATTCGACCGGCATCCTGTTCGAAAACGCCGTCTCCGCGCAGCAGCAGCAGAACACGCTGGCCCAGGCCGCCGCCAACCAGGGTGTCATGCAGATCTACAGCATGAACACGATGGCCGACGCGGCCGCAACGGAAAAAGTCTCGCAGGGCGGCGTCGCCGACAATCTGACGAGCCTGCTCACCGTGTTGCAAAGCTTCCAGAACCGCTGAGCGCCGCGCAAGGATCGCCCCTGCGAAACCGGCCCGCCACGGGCCCTTTCAAGCCCTGCACGCGCCCCGTTGCAGGGCTTTTTTTTTGCACTTCGACAACGCATGAGAGTGGGCCGACGATCATCGTGCAAAGCAGATGGACTACCCGCGCGCGCGGCGCGGCAGACGCACGACGAACACCGTCTCCGTCCGATCGGAGCGGACGTCGATCGCGCCGCGGTGGGCCTTGGCGATTTCGCTTGCGATATAGAGCCCCAGCCCCAGGCCGTCGTTGCCGCGGGTCTTGTCCGGCCGCCCGGTGCCGCGCTGGAGCGGCTCGAAGATGCGCTCCAGCGTCGGCCCGTCGATGGCGGGACCGCGGTTCCGGACTTCGATGCGGACCTCGGCGTCGCCCCCTGCCACCACCACGCCAATCGGCATATCCGGCGCACCATATTTGATGGCATTGACCACCAGGTTGCTGAGCAATTGCTGCATACGCTGGCCGTCCCAAGTCCCTCGCGTGTCGCCCCGCACCTCCAGATCGATCCGGCGATCGGGATAAACGGCGCGCAGTTGATCGACTTCGTCGGCCAACACCTGCGCCAGATCGATGTCGCGAGGCACGATGTTGATCCCCAGCCCCAACTTCGTTCGATTGAAATCGCACAGATCATCGAGCAGGCTTTGCATGCGGGCACCGCTCCTGATCAACCGGGCGGCGGCATCCGACACGTCCCCCCCTGCGTTCAGCGCCGCGAGATACGATGCGGTCATTTGAATCGTTTGCAGCGGGCTTCGCATATCGTGGCCGAGCATGCCGAGCAACAGGTTGCGAGCCTGTTCGACCTGTTCGTTGAAAAAGGCGACAGATTCCGCCAAGGCTTGATCGATGGCTTCATTGAACCGGATCATGTCGTCCTGATTCGGGGCCTCCGCCCGACACTCGTCCATCCACAAGCGCAGCACACTGGCACGCAGCGCACGATACTCGGCGGCCATCTGGTTGATGGTGAAACCGCTTCGCGCTCGCAGCAGTGCATGTGTCTGCGCGGCCGTTTCCGGGGCGTCGACCGCCTTGGGCGCGCGCCCCCGGGATTTTTCCCGTTGCGCTTCCAGCGTTTGGGGCGTGGATATGTCCTTGGCCACAGCTTCGAGAATCTGCCGTGCGTGGTCACGCAGGGCGGACGCGCTCATTCTTCCCGCACTCGGCAAAAGCGTGGCCGCAAATTCGTCCCATTGTGCGAGGATAGGCTCGATATTTCGCACGATGAAATCTGCTAATCGCATGCGCGCCCCCCGTAAACGAAAGAACGATATGGCGCCATACTACGCTGAAGGCGGCGAGGGAACGACGTCTTCGTGACCCTCGCCGCGCCGAACAGCCGCTTTCGGCCTTCCCGTCGCCGCCTCCTTTCCGCCCGCCGATCACCCGGCGCAGGCCCCCGAGCGGGTGTCAACCACGCGACACCCTCGCCCGTTTACCGCGTGAAGCAATTCGCTTCGACCACAGTTGAGGGGACAAAGTCATGCTCATGCTGAAGAAATCGGCGTTGGTCGCCATCGCCGCGGTGTTCGCGGTCACGCTCGCGCACGCACAAGCCTCGGCCACGGCCGGCGCGGCACCCGACAGCTGCGAAGCGAAGGCGGTCGGCAAGAACGGCAAGCCGCTCGCCGGTGCGGCCAAAGCCTCGTTCCTGAAAAAATGTAAGGCGGACACGGTCGCCAAAGCGTGCGAAACCAAGGCCGTCGGATCGAATGGCAAGCCGCTGGCAGGCGCGGCGAAGGCATCGTTCGTGAAGAAGTGCAAGGCCGACGCAGCCAAGTAACGCAAGCACTGTATTTCAATCGAAGAAGGCCGCACCGCGGCCTTCTTCTTCATTTGCCGAGCGATGCGATCCTGGCGCGAAACTGCTCGGTGCCGGCCACGATCTTGTCCAGCACCGCGTCGAGCGCCCAGAAGCGATCGCGCACGTCGTAGTCGATCGCGCGGCAGCGCATCGACGCGAACGTACCGATCCGTTGATGGTGAATTTTCGCAAGCGCCGGGTAACCGAGCGCTTCGGATACCGCGCTGACAACCAGAAACGTCGCCAGTTCCTGCGCAAGCTCGGGATGATGGCTGCCGGACAAGCGCAGCCATCGATACAGGTCGGGGTGAAAGTTCGTGAATACCCCGTTGAAGCCGGCCGACCCGGCCTTCATCGCGTCCCACGCAATTGCCGCGTTCGCGTTGAGAATCTTGAGCGGCGAGCCTTGCGCAAGCGCCACGCGGCGCTCGACCGTCGCGAGATCGCAGCTCACGTCCTTGAGCATGACGAACCGGCCGGTATCGATGCAAAAGGCGATCTCCTCATCGGTCAGCAGCCGGCGATACGGCGCCGGGCACTCATAGAGCCCGAGCGGCAGATCCGACGGTAGCCTCTCGAGCAGCCGCGTGAGATTCGCGCGGAATGCGGCCGTGCCTTTGCGGTCGGGATCGAGCCGGTTCGTCACGAGCACGACGGCGTCCGCGCCGGATTCGGCCACGGCCTTCAGTTCCTCGAATTGCGCGTCGGGCGCGTAGCTGATGTGACCCGATGCGACCACAGGCACCCTGCCCGCCACGCGCTCGACCACGAAACGCGCGAGCTTCGCGCGCTCGGCCAGACTCAGGAACTGCATCTCGCTCGACTGCGCCACGGCGAACAGCGCATCGGCACCATGCCGCAGATACCATTCGATCAGCCGTTCGAGCCCGGCGTAATCGATCTCGCCCGCATCGTCGAACGGCGTCAGCATGACCGGCACAATGCCTTCGACCGACGTATCGGCGTGCCCTCTCGTATGCATCATTTCTCCCTGGGTATGGCGATATCCCGCGCGCTCACCGAATCGACGCGGGCAACGGCCCGGGCGCCGCATCGACTTCGCGCTCGGGAATCGGATGTCTGACAAGCAGCAGATAGGCCATCGCGCCCACGAACGCGATCGCCGCGGCGCTAAGCAGCGCAGGCACGAACGACCACCGCTGCGCGATCACGCCCGTGACGACAGGCGCGAGTGCACCGCCGATGAAGCCGCCAAAGTTCTGGATCGCGCCGAGCGAGGCCACGCGGCTCGGCGGCGCGGCCGCAGTGGCGAGCGCCCACGAGGACGCCGAGGCGGCGTTCGCCAGAAAAATCACGACCGAAATGCAGGCGAGCGCGACCGCATTGCTTTCCGCCAGCGCACCGGGAATCGTGAACACGACCATGCCGAGCATCGCGATCACGACCGCATTGCGGCGGCTTACGACAGGCATGCGGCTGTTGTGCGTGACGAGATCGGAAAACCAGCCGGCCGACAGTGCGCCGAGAAAACCGCAGAAGAATGGCACCGAGGCAGCTACGCCCGTGCGCATGAGGCTCATGTGCCGCTCGGCCGTCAGGTAGCCCGGGAGCCAGGTCAGGTAGACCCAGTTCAAATAGACGGAGCCGAAAAAGCCGATCAGCATGCCCCAGGTCGTCGCATGGGAAAACAGGTTGCGCCATTCGGCGAACGTCACTTTGGGCTGGGCAACACGCTCTTCGGCGCCTGCATCCAGATATCGGCGTTCTTCGAGCGACAGTTGCGCACGCACCGGGTCGCGGTAGAGCGCGAACCAGACCCCCGCCACGAGAAGGCCGATCGCGCCCGTGACGACGAACGCCCAGCGCCAGTGGAACGACACGACGAGAACCGAGAGCAGCAGCGGCGCCAGCGCGGTGCCGAGCGGCGACGCGGAGTTGAAAATGCCCGTGGGCGTGCCGCGTGCGCGAAGCGGAAACCAGTTGCTGACTACCCGTGCGGCGGACGGAAATTGCGGTGCTTCGCCAATGCCGAGCAGGATGCGCGCGAGGACGAACCAGCCGAACGTCGACACCATGCCCCCTGCCGCCTGCGCAACCGACCACAGCACGAGCCCGATGCCGAGCAGCCGCCGGGGACCGACGCGGTCGACCAGTGCCCCCACCGGCAACTGGCAAAGCGCGTAGCTCCACGAGAACGCCGAAAGCAGCACGCCCATCTGGGCAAGCGACAGCCCGAGGTCCGCGCGAATCGCCGAATTGGCTACCGCAAGCGTGCCGCGATCGAGGTAGTTGACGACCCCGCTCACGACCAGGAGCGCTAGCGCGATACGTTGCGAATGCCGGATGCGCGGCGGCGCGGCTGCTATCGAGGAGGTGTCGCTCATTGCCGGTGTCTCCATGTCTGTCCGCCTGGGTCCGTGTATGGCCGGTCGGATCTGGTTGCCGGGCCGCCGCCGCCCCTTTGGAACCGCGCGACGCTCTTCCCGTTGAAAGCCGCCCTGATGTAATCGCTTACATTTCCAACTTAAAAAAACCGTACGCTCGTCAGCACTCGCAATGGCGTTGTGTTTCGCCATTGCAGCGATTAGCATACGGTATGTCCGGGCGCCGCTTGTCAGCGCTTACATTCTCACAGGCACTCGCAGAAACGCAAGTGCTCTTTCGCCTCGCGAGGGTAAACGATGACGACTGCCGAGCGTATGCCGGCCTGCCCGCGCGACCGCGCGCACCAGGCGAGGAGCGCATGAGCCGCTGGCCCGCTCCACCGGACGCGCCCGAGCCCGTCTCGCGCGCCCGGCGTGGCACCGGCCGCTCGGTGCTCGGCGACGTCGCCAGGCGCGCCGGGGTATCCACCGCCACCGTTTCGCGCGTCTTCAACGAACCCGGCAAGGTGTCCGCCGAGGTCCAGGCGCGCGTGCACGAGGCGGCGCGGGCATTGAACTGGATTCCCAATGCCGCCGGCCGCGCGCTCGCATCCACCCGCACGCATATCGTCGGCGCCATCATTCCGACGCTCGACAACCACGTGTTCGCGTCTCAGGTGGCCGGCATGCAGGCGGTCATGGCGGCGCATGGCTTCACGCTGCTCCTGGGCTGCTCCAACTACGATCCCTCGCAGGCGCTGACACAGGTGCGAGCAATGCTCGCGCGCGGCGTGGAGGCGGTGTCGGTGGTCGGCGAAGCGCAGCCGCCCGAACTGTTCGAACTGCTCGAGAATCAGGGCGTGCCTTATGTCGTCACTTACGCGTACCGCGACGCCAGCCCTCGTTGCTGCATCGGCTTCGACAACCGCGCCGCGTTCGGCCAGTTGACCTCGCATCTGCTCGAACTCGGGCACCGCGATTTCGCCATCATCATGCAGCCGTCGGCCAACAACGACCGGGTCGAGGCACGGCTCGCCGGAATCCAGCGGTCGTTGGCCGAGCGCGGAATCGCCGTGCGTCCCTCGCATCGCCGCGAAGGGCCCGCGACGCTGCGCTTCGGGCGCGAAAGCCTGCGCGCGATCTGGCAGGCCCCCGAGCCGCGACCGAGCGCCGTCATCTGCGGCAACGACAATCTCGCGTTGGGCGCCCTGCTCGAAGCCGAGGCCCTCGGCATCCGCGTGCCGGCCGAGCTGTCGATCACGGGTTTCGACGATATCGAATTGGCCCGCGAGATCCGTCCCGCGCTGACGACCATGTGGGTCGACACACGCGCGATCGGCGAACGCGCGGCCTCTGCACTGCTCGATATGCTCGGCGGGCAAACCGCCGTTCCCGGTTTCGCGGTTGCAGCCGAACTGAGAGTGCGCGAATCGACCGGTCCGTGCCGCCGCGCGTCCTCCGCGATCGATAGCTGACGGCAAGAGGCCAAGGAACCAAGAACCAACAACGGACGGCCCCTGCGGCATTCAAGGACGCGGCACTGAACGGATGTCGCCTGTCTCGTCGTCGGCACGCCCGCGCTCCTCGGCGTAGGTGGGCAACGGAGCACCGGCCTCATAGGGAATGACTACGCCGTCGCGAACCGCATGGGGCGCGCCGGGATAGGCGTCGTCGACCTCTTCGCCGAACCGCGCCCGCACGAACGAACGAATAAGCGCGATGCGCGGGCTCGTTCCCTCGCCGTCGCTCGTGCGATCGCAGCCAGCAAACCGTGCGCGGCAACGGGTGTATCCGTCGTCGCCCGTCGTGAGCCGCAGGTCCCGCGCACGTTCGAGCACGTCGGCGGCGTCTGCCCACGCCGATGCCGGCGCAAAGCGTTGTTCGAGCTTGCGCAGCTCGCCATGCGTCAGCGTGACCACGAGCGCCGGCTCCACCGACACGAACCGCACCTCTTCGCGCTCGTCCACAAGCGCCCGGGCACACCAGTATTCGAGCGCTTTGCCCTCGAGCTCAGCCGTTTTCATCGCCGTCTCCTCGTGCTGCCGACAAACCCGTGTCGATCCGGGCAATCAGCGGGTAATGATCGGATGCCGTACGCGCGAGCGCCGTGCGGTGGACCTGCACGCTCGTCAGCCACTCGCCCGGATGGACCCAGACGCGGTCCAGCGCGAACACCGGAAAATATGTGGGAAACGTGCGCGGTGCCGGCGCGCGCCGAAAACGCGTGACGAGCGCGCGCAACGCACGCCCGTGCACGAACCACTCGTTGATGTCGCCGAGCAGGATGACCGGCAGCGCGCTCGTGTCGAATGCGTTGAGGAGCGATCGCACCTGTGCACTGCGCTCGCTCGCCGAGAGCCCGAGATGCGTCGCCACGACGCGCAGCACCACGTCGCCGCATTCGATGTCCGCATCCAGCGCGCCGCGCGGCTCTCGTCGTCGAAACGACAAATCGAGCGTACGCGCCGAGCGGATCGGCAAACGCGAGAGGACGGCATTGCCGTATCGCCGCCGCGACGTGTCGAGCGTCACGCCCTCGACAGCGTACATTCCGGTCGCATCGCGCAGTTGTTCCAGCACATTCGGCGCATCGGTGCCGCCGAGCGGCACCTCTTGCAGCGCGACGATGTCGGCATCGAGTTCCTTCACGACACCAGCCACCGCCTCGCTCGTCCGTTGAGCGCTTTGCCTCGCCCAACTACCCTGCCCACCATGGATGTTGTAGGTGGCGATGCGCAGCGCGCACGCCGCGGGGGCGCCACGCTCGCGCACGATCCGCGCGACGTTCGCATCGAGCATGGCGGCTTGTGGCTCATTGCCGTTCGCGCTCATTCGAGGCGCCCCAGCCATCGTTGAAGGAAGACCGACAGCGCGACGAGCGCCACCCCTATTGCCATCAGCGTCGCCCAAGCGCCGCCGCCCGGATGGCGGATCGCCGCGAGCAATTGATGCGCGAACGTGACGGTGAGCACGATACCCGGCAGCATCCCGAGCATCGTCCCGATCAGATAATCGCGCAGGCGGATATGCGACGCCCCCGCGACGAGGTTGACAACGGTGAACGGCGCGATCGGCAAGAGCCGCAGCACCATCATCGTGACGATCCCGCGCTTGCTGATGCGTTCGCTGAGCCGATTCGCCTTCGCCCCCGCAAGCCGGCGCACGGCGTCGCGCCCGAGCGTCACGCCGATACCGTAGGTGGCTGCCGCAGCGAGCAAGGTCCCGCCCAGCGCATAGGCCATTCCGGGCCATGCACCGAATACGAGCCCCGTCGCCGCGATCAGTACGGTGATCGGCACGGACAAGACGGCCGCGACGACGTAGCCGCCCAGTACGATCAGCGGTGCGAGCGGCAGCGCCCCGATGCGTTTTCCCCAATGCACGAGCGAGGCGAGGTTCAGGTGGTCTCCCAGCGCCGTAAAACGCCATAGCAGTGCGAGAACGACGACCCCCAGTACGAGCGCACCCAACAGCACAAAGCGCGCCCTCAACGATTTGCTGTGTTCCTGCGGCACGAACTCGCGCACGAGCGCGTCCGGCTCGACGGGCTGCTCGGGGTCGAGCCATGCGCTGACCGGCACGATCGCATCGACCTCCTTCGTCGTCGCAGGCGCGAAGGGCCGCAGGGAACGGCCGGTCTCGCGCGAGAGCGCCCCGATCGCCGCATGAAGGCCGCCCATGCCTTCGATCGCGCGTTCGACGTCGCCCACGCCCACGTCGAGATGCTCCGCCAGCAGCCGGTCGCGGCATCGGGCAATGGCCGCATGCACGCGCGCGTCGCCGTTCGCATCGATGGCGATGTTGCATTCCGTGTCGAGCACCATCGACCGGTTGTTCAGATTCGCGCTGCCGATCGTCATGAGCCGGTCGTCGACGATCATGACTTTGCTGTGCACATTGAGGCACCCGTCGCCGAGCCCGTCGATGTGCGGGCAGTACATGCGATAGCGGCCGTGGGCGTCGGCGCCGGTCAACGCCTGATGCTGCCGCGCGCGCAAGACGCCCATCGTCGCCTCTTGCAGCCAACCGCTTTGCATCCGCGGCACCACCACGGCGATGTCCGGGCCGTTCGGCTCGCCGAGCCGGGCGGCCAGCGCCTCGCGTACCACAGCGGCCGTGAAGTACTGATTCTCGATGTACACATGGCGACACGCGGCGGCAATGAAATCGGCCGTCAATGCGCGCACCTGCTGCAACGGCGTGCGGCCCCGGTGCGGCGGCTCGGTCAACGACACGCCTATCACCACGTCTCGAAGGTCGATGGGCGCCTCCGGCGGCCACGGGTCGCCGTCCTCGCTCAACGCGCGATCCGCACGGATGGCGATGCGCTTGCCGCACGAGCGGCGCCAGCGCTCGCGCGCAAGCTCGCCAATGCCGCGCGCCGCATCGCCGTCGAACATCGCCTGTACATCGTGAAACGGGCCGTACACCGTGCCGTTCGGGTCGCGCCTGCGCGGGTCCGCGGCGGCGTGCTCGGGAGTGTCCCAACGCGAGCGCGTGAGGTCGAGCCCGCCGACGAATGCGAGCCGGTCATCGATCACCACGAGCTTCTGATGATGCGATCCGCCGCGCGGATGCATGCCGTCCAGCCGAAACACGAGGCCGCGATGAGAGCGCCAGCCCGTCTGGTAGACCGGCATCCATTCGCGCTCGAACGCGTAGATCATCGCGAAGTCCCAGGCGAGTATGTATATGCGCAGGCGCCGCCGCGACACGGCCAGTGCCTGCAAGAACTCGCCGAGCGGCTCGGGGTAGCCGTCATGCGCGCCTTCGGGCACCAGCTTCATCCGGCTGTTGATATCCCATCCGACGATGAAGATCGTTCGCTCGGCGCGTATGAGCGCCTGCCTCAGCGTTGCGAAATAGGACTGCGCATCGATCAGAACGCTGAAGCGATCGGCGTGCAGGATCGAGCCGCAGTTGCGGCCAACCTCGAGCAGCCCGTGCCGCTCGATACCCGTCGTACGCTCCGAGTCCGGAAGAGGCTCTTGCGCTCGCGCTCGCGTCTTGCCGCGCTCGCGCGTCGGCAACGGGGCGTGAGCGACCCCGGTCGGCGCTCCCATGGCCGGCCCGTCAGATGATCGGCACGCCGCCCGTCACTGCGACCGTCGCACCCGAGATATAACTCGCTTCGTCGCTCGCGAGCATGACGTAGACCGGTGCCAGCTCGGCAGGCTGCCCGGGCCGCCCCATCGGCGTTTGCCTGCCGAACTCCTTGACGTTGTCCGCGGGCAGTGTGGCCGGAATCAACGGCGTCCAGATCGGACCCGGCGCCACGCAATTCGAGCGGATACCCCGGGACGCGAGCAGTTGTGCAAGCCCGCCGGTGAAGTTCTGTATCGCGCCCTTGGTCGTCGCATAAGGCAACAGCGTCGGACGGGGCTTGTCCGCATTGACCGACGCCGTATTGACGATGGCGCTGCCGGCTTTCATATGGGGCAGTGCCGCCTTGACCAGGCGGAACATTGCCCCGATGTTGATATCGAACGTGCGGTCCCACTCGTCATCGGTGATTTCGTCGATGGACTCGTGGTTCATCTGATACGCCGCATTGTTCACGAGAATGTCGATGCGGCCGAACGCCTCCACAGTGCGCGAGGCCACCTCGCGGCAATGCGCATGTTCGCCGATGTCGCCGGGAATCAGCACCGCCTTGCGGCCTGCCTGCTGAACCCAGCGCGCCGTTTCGCGCGCATCGTCGTGCTCGTCGTAGTAGGCGATGGCGACGTCGGCCCCCTCGCGCGCAAACGCGATGGCGACGGCCCGGCCGATGCCGCTGTCGCCGCCTGTAATCAGTGCCGCCTTGCCGGCCAATCGTCCATGTCCCCGGTAGCTCTGCTCGCCGTGATCGGGCTGCGGGTTCATCGGGGCTGTCTTGCCCGGCACATCGTCTTGCTGCTGCTCGGGCAAAGGCGGTGTCGGTCTGCTCGTCATGTGCACTCCCTTTTGACGTTCGTCGGAACGCGGTGGAACATGCCATCAGTCGAGCAACGGGCGTGCCTCCCCACGCCGCGGCGCCGCGCATAGCCGGTTTGCCGGTGCGCTCGCCCCGCCCCCGTGCCCCCTTGGAGGGGGGGTGAAGGGGCAGGCCGGCTGCCGTGTCAGTCCACTTTCGGGAAATCGAGCGGCGTATCGTTCACGCGGTTGACGAGATTCGTGAACGTGATCGACGCAATCGCCAGATTGATCTCGATCAGTTGGCGATCGGTGTATCCTGCGCGCCGCACGGCTTCGACCGTCTCGGCCGGCACCGTGCCACGCGTGCCCACCAGTGCGCGCACGTAGGCTACCAGCGCATCGCGCTTCGCATCGCCCGTCGAAGCACCCGCGCGCGCGGCTTTCATCGCCTCTCCGGCCAGACCGTTTGCCTTGCCCACAAACGTGTGCACGGCAATGCAGTAGTCACAGCCCGAGAACTCGCTGACGACGAGCTTCACGATTTCGATATCGGCCTTGGCAAGCGTGCCTCGGCCTACCGCCGCGTCGAACGCCAGCGCCGCACCGAGCGCGTCGTGGCTTTGCGTGCCGATAACCGCATAGGTATTGGGCACCTTGCCCACGGCTTTCCTGATGGCCGAGAACACCTCGGCAAGCGGGCCGGTGGCGTCTTCGGGTTTGATGGTGCGCAAGCGTGACATCGTCGTACTCCTTCGAAAGTGGATCGTCTGGTGGATCGGCAGCGCCATCGTCGATGGCCTGATGCACAGTCTAGGGCGCAAAGTCGAGCCGGTTAATGTCATAATGACGCACATTCATGCTCAAGCGTCTCATGGAAGTACTGAACAAGCTCCTTACGCTGATACCGGTCACGGGTCGCGTCGACGTCCGGTGCCACTTCGGCCCGCCCTGGCGGATCGAGCAGGCGGCCGCAAATCAATGGGAAGTGCCCTACCATGTGCTGCTGAGCGGCGAGGCAGTGGTCGAAAATGACGAAGGGCGGGCATTGCGGATGGGCCCGGGCGATATCGTGCTGTTCCCTGCGCGCGAAGGGCACCGGCTGCACGACGGCAGCGGCAAGCGAGCGCGCCGCATACACGAGCGGCAGGCGGATGGTTTGACGCTGGCAGACAACGACGCGAAGGTTCACGACGCCGAGCTGCTGTGCGGTCGCTTTCTGCTGCCTGTCGTTCCGCAACGGCTATTGCTCGACCATCTGCCAGGCATGCTGCTCGTGCGCGGCATGCAGCGCGACGCTGACGGGACGCCGGCTGCGCCCGCATCGTTCGCGGGTACGCGGCTCGCCCGGCTCATCGAGCTCATGCGCGAGGAAGCACGCGAGCAGCCCCCCGGCAGCGAGGCCGTGATCAATCAGTTGTCGGGTGCCCTCTTCGCCATGACGCTGCGTTTCGCGAGCGAATCGCCCGAGCCGCCGCGCGGGCTGCTCGCGCTCGCGCAACAGCCGCGGCTGCAGCCGGCGCTCGCCGCGATGTTCGACGAGCCCGGCCACGATTGGACGCTGCCCGTCTTGGCGGCGCGCTGCAACATGTCGCGCGCCACCTTCGTGCGGCACTTCGACGAAGCGTTCGGACGCTCGCCGAGCGAGTTGCTTACCGAGATTCGCATGACGCTGGCGGGCCGAAAGCTGGCGCAGACCCCGACATCGGTGGCCGCGATCGGCGAGTCGGTAGGCTATCGTTCCGATGCCGCATTTCAGCGCGTCTTCAAGCGCACGGTGGGGATGACGCCGGCGCAGTGGCGTGCGCGGGCACGCTCGACAGCACGAACGTAGTGACTTGCCGTGCGGGATTCATCCGCGCTTGCGGACGGCTCTCGCAAATGCTTTCGCCGCCCGCTGGCGTGGAATCAGATTCATCGATAGAGAGACGCCTCACTGAAGTAGACCCCATTGCCCGTCATCACTACGTTAACGGAGTTGGGTTCGCCGTCACTGTCGCTCATGCTGACATGAAGCTTGGCACCCTTGATGTCGAACCTGTCGCGCAGAGCGAGAAGGTCTCGCTCCATCTCGAAGCTGCCCTCGTCCTCGGCATTCGAAATCATGCCGCCCACGAGGAATATCTCCGGACGAGCCACACCGCTTTCGGCCATCATATCCTTCACGCAATCCAGCACCTCCTCGGCATCCTGGATGCCCGAGTAGTGGCACAGCCCGAGAATTGGCTCGCCACGCGCGTTCTTACCCTGAGCGCAGATGGCAATGCACGTTGCCACGCCGGTCGTCCCAAGGGCATCGTATCCATCGCGCGCCGCGTTGATCACGACACATTCGTCCATATCGACATCTTGTATCGTCGTGGCCGGGACGCCGCTTCTGCTCGAAACCTTGCGAATGTGCGTGGTTGCAAACAGATCGGCGTAGGTTCTCTCCAACGCTCGGTATGGCTCGATCTGCTCTCGGGTAAAGCCGTGCGGAACCCCGGAGAGTTCGCCACTGCATGGGAGGATGCGGCTACGAGCCCGGCGAGTGTTTGCGCAATCGCCCGCCGTCTCCGCAACACGTCTGCTCACGCTTTGCCGAGACAAGCCCTGAAAAGCTTCGTAGGGCCGTACGGATCGTTGCGGCGCACTCTCGGGGGCCGGGGTGGAAAAATCATCGGACCCGCCTGCGAGATGGTAATTCAACGAATTGCGCGAAATGGGATTAAACGGCATTCAAAAACCTTATAAATTCAAAATTTCCGAAAATATCGAAAATATGATAAAACTCGTCAAAGGCGAGGAAAATCGAACACGACATTCCACCTGCCCGCATCGCAGAGGATGCGCTCATCTGATCAACGAAATTCGAGCAGCGCCTCGGGCCATCCTGGCCCGAGATGGCGGCAGGCACCGCAGCCGCACCGGTCCGGCCGCGGCCATTGCGCTTGCGCGCGTGGATCGGGCGGGTTACTCGCTTCGATAGCCGGAGTAGTGATAGCTCACCCGCTTCGGCAAGCCATGCTCGGCCCTCACGGAGTTCTCGGAAGGCTCGCCCGACAGCGAATGCTTGTATTTGCCGAGGCCCACTGCCCGCAGTTCTTCCTTGCCCGCAGCGGTATCCGGATCGCGCGAATTCTGATAGCTTCCTTTCCAGGTTCCAGCCATCATATGCTTTGCATGAACCAGCTCGTGCGCCAGAAGGCTCACCTTGTCCCGGTTGCTTGATGTCGGACCGGTTGGATCTCCATCCTCGTCCAGCGCCATACTGGTCTGGTGAGCGGTCCATGAAACGACGACGCTCGATCCTACGTTAGGTCCGTCCGGCGTCTTGAGGGCGTACCGGCGCCCGGCCATTTCCCGAATATCGCTAAATTCGGTCAGCTCCGGATGGGCATCCCGCTGGCGACGAGAAAGGACCGGTTCGGCGATGGGACCCGTTCGCGACGGCTGCATTTCATGGATCGTAATCTTGTGCCTGCGTCCTTCCGCGAGCGCCGACAACTGGTTCAGCAGCATATTTCCGGTTGGTCGAGAGTTGATGGCATCGAGATGAACATTCACTTCGGCATTAAATCTTTCCAAATTTCTGTCATCATTAACAATGCTTTGCGAGTAAATTCCACTATATCTTGTTTCTACAGGCATAAATCACTCTCCAGATAAAACAACCAACCTAAAACCAATTAAATTCCCTCCGCCCGCGAAGCGCCGCGTCCACCCACTTCATCACGGGAACCTCCAATCCGGATCATAGCGCCAGATTCACCACAGCGAATTCGAGATTATTTCTAAAAAGATTGATGATATGCGCGCCGAAGTCAGCAGAACCGAGACGATTTCCGGAAATCAGGACACTTGCCATTTTCATCCTATAGCTCAATTTCTCAGCATCTCAAAAATCCCATTCCCCATAAAATCATTCGGCGAAAATGTTTGCACAGACGCGAAATATTATCGCCGCCGATTACACATTTAAGTTTCATCGACACGCATCGGCAATACACAAATTTAACGCTTCACGTGTGTTTTTTATGCGAGATGGCTGCCACCGTCATTGCACAGGAAAGCAGGTCTCGATGACATCGCCCGCACGCCCCATTCACGTCGAGCGTACCTGCGAACGCATCCTCGAAGAGGTTTGTTCACGCTCGACCGGCCCGTGGCCCGTGGCCCGTGGCCCGTGGCCCGTGGCCCGCGGCCCGGCCGAGCGGTCCTATGCGCGCTTGCGCAGCGCCTGAGCAACGAACGCACTCGGCGTCATTCCGCACCAGCGCTTGAAATGCCGGCCGAAGTGACTCTGATCGAAGAAGCCGAGCTCGCTTGCCACCGCCACGCTCGGCACACCGGCCAGCAGCAGCGACTGGGCGCGTTCGATACGGCGCCCGCACAGGTACCGATAGGGCGACGCGCCGAAGCGCTCGCGAAATGCGGTGGCAAAGCGCGAGACGCTGAGTGCCGCGGGAGCCGCCATCTGGGCCAGCGTCAGCGGCTCGTCGAAATGCGCATCGATGAATGCACGCGCCCGTTCGAGTCCTTCCGATCGCGTCATAGGGCACCTGCCTTTTCGCCGGTCGCCGCCGCACGCGCGGCAAATCTGTCGATCGCAAATGGCGCGAGCGAGATTTCCGTGCGGCCAGTGTGCACGAGTTCGGCGAGCGTCTCGCCCACGCCCGGTCCGAGCTGGAAACCCGCCCCGCTGAAGCCGAAGCCGTAATAAAGCCCCGGCACGCGCCCGCTTGCGCCGATCACCGGCTCGCCGTCGGGCAGATAGCCTTCTACGCCGCTCCAGGTGCGGATGACGTGAAGCGGCGCGAGCGACGGCACGAGCCGGCAGAATTGCCGCATCTGGCGCACCGTGTGAATCGGCACGGCGCGCGCCCGGCAGGTTTCGACGTCGGCGGGCCCCTGGAGCCCGCCGCCCAGAATGATGTTGCCGCGCGGAATCTGCCGGAAGTAGACGCTTTCTTCCTTGATCGACGTGAACACGCCCATCGTCGAACCGAACACGTACGGCACCGGCTCGGTCACCGCCATTTGCGGACCGCGCGCCTGAAGCGGGGCCGGCTCGCCGAATTGCGCGCTGAGCCGGTTTGCCCACGCGCCGGCACAGACGACCAGCCTGGAGCAGCGATAAGTTCGCCCGCCCGCGGCCTCGACGCGAAAGCCGGGCCCATCGCGTTCGACATGCCGCACCTCGACGTTCTCTTCCACGATCGCACCGAGCCTTGCCGCAGCACGTGCGAACGCGGGCGCCGCAAGCCGCGGGTTCGCGTGGCCGTCGAGCGGCGATACCGACGCCGCCAGCACTTCGCGGCTCAGAAACGGAAAGCGTTCGAACAGCGCCGCGCCTTCGAGCACGTCGAGTTCGAGCCCATGGGCGCGCGCGTCGTGCGCGTACTGCCGGAACGACTCGACGTCACGAGCGTGGTAGCAAACGCGCGTGTGCCCCGTCGGCAGAAATTCGACGTCCTCGCCGAGCCACTCCCGGGCGCGCTGCCACGTGGCCAGCGCCCGATTCGCGATCGGCAGTTGATGCATCGCGCGGCCTTGCCGGCGAATGCCGCCGAAGTTCACGCCGCTCGCCTGCTGCCCGGTCAGCCCGCGCTCGACGAGTGTGACGTCGCAACCGCGGCGCCGTAGGAAAAACGCCGTGGTCGAGCCCGCGATCCCGCCGCCGATCACGAGCACATCCGTTTCGCTCATGCGCGTACTCATGTTTCGGAATCCTCGACGATTGCCATCGGCATGGGCTTGACCGGGGACTGCGTGCGCAACCGGCCGACCTCCTGGAGCGGCACGCCAGCCGTAGCCGCGATGATCTCGGCCGCGGCATGCCCGCAGTAACGGCCCTGGCAGCGTCCCATGCCGACGCGCGAGAACGCCTTCGCCCGGTTCGCCTCGTGCGCCCCGGTAGCTTCGACGATGCGCCGCAACTCGCCGGCGCGGATGGCTTCGCATCGACAGACGATCGCATCGTCGGCCAGCGCCGCAGCATGGTCCGCCGGCCACGGAAATGCCTGACGCAGCCCCGCCGCGAAACGCGCATAGCGCGCCAGGCGGCGGCGCAGCGCCTCGCGGCCCTCGACGCTCACGCCGCGATCGGCCAGCGCCGCCAGTGCGGCGAGACGGCCCGACGCTTCCGCGGCGTCGGCGCCGAGCACGCGCGCGCCGTCGCCGGCCAGATAAATGCCCGGCACCGTGCTGCGGCCGTCTTCGTCGATGCGCGGCAGCCATTGGCGCGCGGCTTCGTCGAAAACGAACTCGCAGCCCGCAAGATCGGCGAGCTGCGTTTCGGGGCGCAGATGATGGCCGAGCGCCACCGCATCGCAGGCCAGCTCGAGCGCCGTGCCGTCGGCAAGCTCGGCCTTGACGCCGCCCACGCCGTCTTCGGGCGTACCGACGATTTCGATCGGCCTCACGCCGCGATGAATCGTCACGCCGGCCCGGCGCAACGTGCGCACGAGCGCAAGCCCCTTGAGCAGCGCGGCCGGCACCGCCGCCAGCGCGGGCAGTGCACGCAGGCGCCGTGCGGCGGGCGAGGTGTCGAGCACGGCCGCGAGCCCCGCACCCGCTTTCACGTATTGCGCCGCGAGCAGATAAAGCAGCGGGCCACTGCCCATCAGAACCACCCGTGAGCCGATTGCGCACCCTTGCGATTTCAGCGCGACCTGCGCGCCGCCGAGACTGTAGACGCCCGAGAAATGCCAGCCCTTGACCGGCACGATGCGATCGGTCGCGCCACCGCAGATCACGAGGGCATCGAACCCTAGCGCACGGTGGCACGTCCCCCCCGCGATCAGATGCAGCTCCCCCGGGCTCACGTTCCAACTGAGCGTCTCGGGCAGGTAATCGATGCGCGCCTTCAGCGCATCGAAGGCGCCGTGGATCCGGGCCGCGCGCGGTGCCTCCGTGCCGTACAACGTCGCGTAGGAACGCGTGAACCGGTCGTCCTGCCGCCGATAGACCTGCCCGCCGTCGCGGCGGCTTTCGTCGACCACCACGGGGCGCACGCCATGCTCGACGAACGCCTCGGCGGCGCGCACGCCGGCCGGCCCGGCGCCCACTACGACTATCCGCGCGGCCATATCCCCCCCTCGCTCTCGGCAAGCCGGGTGACGATCGACATGCCTGGCACCGCAGGCGTCGTACAGGCACGCAACCGCGTGCCGTCGGCACACCAGACCCAGCAGTCCTGGCATGCGCCCATGAGACAAAACCCGGCCCGGCGTCCATCGCCGAACTCCGAATCGCGCACGGCCCGCCGCGACGTCAGCAACGCGACGAGCACGGTGTCGCCCTGCGCGGCATCGCATGGCTCGCCATCGATGAAGATCCGGAAAGTCGGGCGTTCGCGCTCCGCCACGCGCACGAATCGGCCGCTCACATCGCACCTCCGGCGGGCTGCAGGCGCACGAGTTCCTCGGCCGAACGATGACAGAGTATTTCCGTGCCGGAATCGAGCCGCTTGGGCGACGGCGCGCTGACATTGCATCGGCCGTCGATTCTGACGCCGCAACGCGCCCGAAAGCAGCAGAGTTCCGCATGGCCCGCGTCGGACGAAAGCGGTGCGGGTATGGCCGTCGCCAGTTCGCGCCGCGCTTCGAGCCAACCGCGTTTCAATTGCGGTACCGAATCGACGAGCAGGCCCGTATACGGATGATGTGGCGGCGCGCCGAGCGATGCCCGCTGCCCCGCCTCTACACGCCGGCCCGCGTATAGCACGACGACCTCGTCGCAGATCGCGCGCACCGTCGAAATGTCGTGGCTGATGAAGAGATACGATACGCCGAGCTCGCGCCGCAATTCGCCGAGCAGATCGACGATCGCCGCGGCCACGACGGTATCGAGCGCCGAGGTCACTTCGTCGCAGAGAATCAGTGCGGGCTCCGCCGCCAGCGCGCGTGCGAGATTCACACGCTGCTTCTGCCCGCCGGACAGTTCCGACGAAAGGCGTGCGGCGGCCGACGCCGGCAGTTTGACGAGGTCGAGCAGCTGCGCGACCCGCCGTTTCGCGGCCGGGCCGCGCAAACCGTGATAGAACGCGAGCGGCCGGCTCAGGATATCGGCCACGGTGTGGCTCGGATTCAGCGCGGTATCCGCGTTCTGGAACACGATCTGGATACGCCGATATTGATCGGGCGTGCGCTTGGCCAGTTGCGCGGGCAACGGCTGCCCCTCGAAGCGAACCTCGCCGCCCGCGCGCCCGACCAGCCCCGCAACGACACGTGCCAACGTGGTCTTGCCCGAGCCCGATTCGCCGATCACGCCGACGGCCCTGCCCCTTCCTATAGTGAGACCGACATCGTCGAGCACACGGTGCGCCGGCTGGCCCTTGCGATCGAGCCCGCCGTAGCCGGCACACAGGCCTCGCACTTCGAGCAGTGGCGTAGCGGCCGCTCCGTGCGGCTGCGCATCGTCCGCGGTCGCGCGGCCGCCGTCGCCCCGGTGTCGTGACGCATTCAGCAACGCCCGCGTATACGGGTGCGCCGGCGCGTCGAGAATCTGATCGACGGTGCCGTTCTCCTGGACCTGCCCGCCATTGAGCACGACGATGCGATCAGCCATCTGCGCGACGACGGCCAAGTCGTGCGACACGTACACGGCCGTCGCGCCGAACTGCTTGATGACGCGTTTGAACGCGACCAGCACCTCGATTTGCGTCGTCACGTCGAGCGCGGTGGTGGGCTCGTCGAAGACGACTACCGCCGGATCGGTGATCAGCGCCATCGCGGCCATGAGGCGCTGCAACTGCCCACCCGACACCTGATGCGCGTATCGCTCGCCGAGCGTCTCCGGCGCCGGCAGTGCGAGCGCGCGAAAAAGCTCGACCGCCTTCGCTTCGGCGGCCTCGCGCGTCATGAGGCCGTGCAGCAGCGCCGGCTCCGTCACCTGATCCATGAGCCTGCGAGCCGGGTTGAATCCCGCTGCCGCGCTTTGCGCGACGTAAGCGACGGTACGCGCGCGCAAAGCGCGGCGGCCGGCTTCGTCGAGCGCGAGGACGTCGGTACCGCCCACGCGCACGCTGCCGCCGGCGAAGGCACAGCCCTGCCGCGCGTAGCCGAGCAGCGAGAGCGCAATCGTCGTCTTGCCGGAGCCCGACTCGCCGATGAGCGCAAGCACTTCGCCTTTATTCACCCTGAAACTTACGCCCTTGACGATTTCCGTTCGCGTATCGGGGGCGTCCCCCGCTTCGATCCGCAAGCCGTCTACTTCGATCATGGTCGTGTCGTTCATCGCGTCAGCTCCTTTTCGTCCAGCCGCCATGGCGGCGCAGGCTGTCGATCAGCAGATTGACGCCTACCGTCAGCGTTGCAATCGCCGCAGCCGGCACGAGCACGGCCGGCACGCCTTCAGCGAGGCCGCCGATGTTCTCGCGCACGAGCGAGCCCCAGTCCGCATTCGGCGGCTGTACGCCGAGGCCGAGAAAACTGAGGCCGCTCAGCAGGAGAACGATGAAGACGAAGCGCAGCCCGAAATCCGCCAGCACGGGATGGATCATGTTCGGCAGCAGTTCCACGCGCGCGATATAGGCGAGCCCTTCGCCCCGCGCGCGCGCCACCTGCACGTACTCGAGCGTCATGAGGTTCGTGGCCAGCGAGCGGGAGATGCGAAACGCGCCCGGAATATAGGCAGCCGCGGCTACGGTGATCAGCATCGGAATCGACGAGCCGAACGCCGCGACCGCGACGAGTGCGAGCACCTTGCTCGGAATCGAGATCAGCGCGTCGAAGAGGCGGCTCAGCACTTCGTCCACCCAGCGCGACGACACGGCTGCCAGAAGGCCGAAGCAGATGCCGATGCCGCTTGCCAGCACGGCCGCGCTGAGCGCGAGGCCGACCGTGTAGCGCGCCCCATCGAGTACGCGGCTCAGCATGTCACGGCCCAGATAGTCGGTGCCGAACGGGTGCGCGGCGCTGTAGCTGCCGAAGACGTCGGCCGATGCCAGCGCACCGCTCTGGTAAGGGGCGATATACGGTCCCACGACGGCGATGACGAGCCAGAACACGACGATCGCGAAGCCGATGCGGCCGAGCCACGAAAGGCGGCGCCGCTGTCGCCTGCGCGCCGTGCCCGCGGCGCTTGCATCGGTCTTCGACTCGCGGCTCTCGGGCATACTGCCGTCCGGGCCGACACCTTGCTCGTCGTACAGCTCGGTGCCGGCGTGCGGGAACGAGGGGTGGATGGGACGATTCATCGTGTGCGAAGCCTCGGGTTGGAAACGATCTGACAGAGGTCGGCCATCAGCACGAGCGCGAGATAAGCCGTGCAGAACACCATGACGCAGCCCTGAACGAGCGGCATGTCGCGGTTCGTGACGGCATCGACCATCAAGCTCGCGAGCCCCGGATAGTTGAAGATCGACTCGACGATGACGACCCCGCCGAAGAGATACGACAGACTCAGCGCGACCGCGTTGGCGATCGGACCCACCGCATTCGGCAAAACGTGTCTCAGCACGATGCGCGTGTGCGAGGCCCCTTTGAGGCTGGCCATTTCGACGTAGCTCGCATTGAGTTGGTCGAGCACCGCTGCGCGCGTCATGCGTGCCATCTGCGCGACGATGACGCAGCACAGCGTGAGCACCGGCATCGCATAGATGCGCAGCAGATCGCCGAGCGAATGGACCGACGACAGGTAGGACAATGCCGGCAGCCAATGCAGCTTGACGGCGAAGACGAGCACGGCGATCGTGGCAACGAGGAATTCGGGCACGGCGACGGCCGAGAGCGTGAGCACGTTCAGCGTGCGGTCGAGCAGCGAGCCGCGGTACATAGCCGAGAGCACGCCGGCCGCGAGTGCAAGCGGTACCGAAACGACGGTCGTGAGCAGCGCGAGCATCAGCGAGTTCGGCAGGCGCGAGGCGATGAGCTGGCTCACCGGCAGGCTGTTCGACATCGACATGCCGAAGTCGCCGCGCACCGCGTGTGCGAGCCATGCGGCGTAGCGCGCGAGCGCCGGCTGGTCCAGGCCGAGCTGATGCCTGAGCGCGGCCACGGCCTCGGGTGTGGCCGCCTGCCCGAGGGCCTGCTGCGCGGCATCGCCCGGCAACAGCCCCGTCATCGCAAAGACGATTGCCGATACGATCAGCAGCGTCAGAAGCGCAAGGCCGAGACGTGCCGCAACGAGCCTGCCCGCTTTTGCTTTCATCGACGTGACTCCTTCGTAGCGCTGCCGGCCGGCGCACGCGCGCCGCCGGACAGTCGGTTTTTACCGATGAGGCTCAGGCGTCGAGCCAGACGTGCTCCGAAAACGCGAAGCCCATCAGGCCCGCAAGCGGAATCGAGCCGAGCCCCTTGAGCTTCGTCGTGTGGCCGTCGAGCGAGCTCAGAAACATCGGAATGCCGACGCCGCCGGTCTCGTGCACGAGCACCTGCATGTCGCCATAGATCTTCTTGCGCTTCGCGTCGTCGGGCTCGCTGCGCGCCGCGACGAGCAGTTGGTCGAACTGCGGGCTTTTCCAGTTCGCTTCGTTCCAGGGCGCGTCGGACTTGAAGAACTGCGTGAACAACATGTCGGCGGTCGGGCGCGCATTCACCGATCCATAGCCGAGCGGATGCTTCATCCAGTGATTGGACCAGTAGCCGTCGGCCGGCACACGCGAAACCTGCAGGTTGAGCCCGGCAAGCGGCGCCGCCTGCTGCAGCAGCATCGCCATATCGACCGAGCCGTCGGCTGCAGGCGACGCGAAGAGCTGCAACGGTGCGCCGCCGAGGTTCGCTTTCTTGAAGTGGAACTTGGCCTTGTCGGGATCGTAGGCACGCTGAGGCAGGTCCGCGAGGTAGTAGCGATTCGTCGGGTCGATCGGCTGATCGTTACCGATCGCACCGTAGCCGAGGAAAATCGTGCGGCGCATCTGCTCCCGGTTTTGCAGGTACATGAGCCCGCGTCGGAAATCGGCATTGCCGGTTATGCCGCCTTCGTCTCGCACGACGAGATCCGTGTACTGGCCGGTTTTCGTTTCGAGCACGGTATAGCCCGGGGTGCTTTTGATCCGCCCCGTCGAGCGCGGGCTCAAGGCGTTGACGAGTTGTACGTCGCCCGACAGCAGCGCATTCACGCGAGCCGATTCGTCGCCGATGCCGATCAGTTCGATCTCGTCGAGATGCGGCAGCCCGGGCTTCCAGTAGCGCTCGTTCTTGACCACCACCGTACGTACGCCGGGCGCGAACTCCTTCACCTTGAACGGCCCCGTGCCGATCGCCGAAGTGAAGTCCTTGGCGCCATCCTTCACGATGAGGAAGTGGGCATCGGCAAGGATGACGGGCAGATCGGCATTGGGGCCGACGAGCGTGATCGTGACCTCGTTGGGCCCCGTCGCCTTGACCTCGCTGATCTGATCGGCGAGCGTCTTGGCCTTCGACGCCGTGGCCGGATCCTTGTGGCGCATCAGCGAGTAGATGACGTCGGCCGGCGCGAGCGTCTTGCCGTCATGGAACTGCACGCCCTGCCGCAGCTTGACGACCCAGACCTTCGCATCGGTCGTATCGAACGAGGTTGCGAGCGCCATCTTCGCCCCGAGATGCGCATCGAGCTCGGTCAGCCCGTTGTACACCATGTTGCAGCGGACATAGTCCGTGGCAAGGGAGCCCTTGGCCGGATCGAGCGTATCCGCGGTCGAAGCCGACTGCGTCGCCACCCGGATCTTGCCGCCCTGCTTCGGCTGGCCTTGCGCGTGCGCCGTGGCGCTCGCCGCAAGCAGGCCGATGCCGGTCAGGGAGACGATCCCCGCGGCGGCCAGCGAACGCAGCACGTCACGTCGCGAGGCGCCCTTGGCCGTCAGCTGTTCGAGCGTGGGGGCGGCTTGCAGATCGCCGCACAGTGGGGTCTTTTTGTTCATCGAACTTCTCCGCGAAGAAAAGCCACGGCTGGCTCATGGGTTAACGAAATATCAGTAGAAAACGTCCTTGATGCGGTAATAGGCGCCGACGATCGGCAAGAACCACGGTTTGCCCGTATGGCCCGGAATCGCGGGCCACGCGAAGTCGCGCCAGGGGTTCGCGTCCTCGCGTCCGGCGATGACGTCGGCCATCACCTGTCCCATGTGCGTCGACATCTGCGTGCCGTGCCCGCTGTAGCCCATCGAGAAATAGAGCCCGTCGTGCTGACCCGCGCGCGGCAGCCGGTCGGCCGTCATGTCGACGAGCCCGCCCCAGCAGTAGTCGATGCGCGCGTGCGCAAGCTCGGGGAACAGTTCGGCCAGCGCATGCTGCAAGATGCGGCCGCTCTTCGCGTCGGACGGCCGCTCGGAGGCGGTGAATCGCGCGCGCCCGCCGAACACGAGACGCGAATCGGCCGTCACGCGAAAGTAGTTGTGCATGAGGCGCGTGGTCGTATAGGCGCGGCGGCCCGGAAAAAGGCGCGCCACGACGGAATGCCCGAGCGGCTCGGTGACGACGATGAACGAGCCGATCGGTGCGAGCCTGCGCCGAAACCAGCCGAACGGGCCATGGCGCGACGGCCCCGTGGCGATCAACACGCGCTCCGCCTCGAGCGCCCCACGCGGCGAGCTGAGCCGGTAGCCGCGCGTGCCCAGTTTCTCTATTGCGCTGACTGGCGCATGCTCGTGAAACACCGCGCCGTGCCGTTGCGCCGCGGCGGCGAGCCCAACGGCGAACTTGCCCATGTGCATCTGGCCGCCGTGTCGCTGCAGCAGGCCGCCGTGAAACCGGTCGGAGCCCACTTCGTCGCGAATGCGGGCGGGGTCGATCAATTCGATATTCGGATCGACCTCGCGCCGGATCAACTCGGCCGTGGCCGCGAGGTGCTCGAAATGACGAGGCTTCGAGGCAAGCTTGAGCTTGCCCGAAGCGAGGTAGTCGCAGTCGATCGACTCCTCCTGGACGAGGCGCTCCACCGTATCGACGGCGGCCTCGTAAGCGAGATAGCAGCGTCTTGCCCGCTCGAGGCCGAGCTGAGCCACGAGCGCACCGAAATCCTGCGCCACACCCGTGTTGACTTGTCCACCGTTTCTGCCCGATGCGCCGCCCCCGATGCGCCCGGCATCGAGCACGGCCACCGAGGCGCCGCGCCGCGCGAGCGCCTGCGCCGCCGAGAGCCCCGTGAAGCCGCCGCCGACGATGGCGACGTCGACGCGACCCTCGACAGGCGCCGCCGCATCGAACGGCAATGCGGGTGCGGTGTCGAGCCAATAGGAGTCGAGCTTCATCGGCTACGTCCTTGCGGGATCCCCAGGGTTGATCGGTGCCGTGGCAGGTGGCGGCTTCTCGGTCAAAGGCCGAGCAGCGAGGCGAGATGCGGAATGTCGTCGACTTCGTAATATTCGTAATACGGTGTCGACGGTTCGTGCCCGCGTTTGACGAAGGCCTTATGCCTGATGCCGAGGTCATGCGCCGTCATCAGGTCGTAGCGCAGGCTCGAAGACACATGGAGAACGTCTTCGGGGTTGCAGTTCAATTGGTCGAACATGTACTCGAAGCCTTGCATGCGCGGCTTGTAGGACTGGGCCTGCTGTGCCGTGAAGACGGCATGAAACGGCGCACCGAGCTTGTCGATGTTGCGCTGAATCTGATCGTCCGCCGCATTGGTGAGCGTCACGAGCTTGTATTTCTTCGCGAGCCGGGAAAGGCCTTCCGGCACGTCCGGGTGGGGGCCCCAGGTCGGCACCGCCGTATAGATGCTCTCGGCCTTGGCCTCGTCGAACGGTACGCCCACGCGCTTGCAGGCGCGACGAAACGCGTCGACCACCACGTCGCGATACGGCTTCCATGCGCCGAGCACCTCGTCGCGGCGGTAGGCCGCGAAAAAACGTACGAGCGCATCGAGCCGCTCGCCGTCGAGTTCGCTGCCGTACAGCTCGCGCGTCATGTCGGCCATGCGGAATTTGATGAGGGTTCCGTAACAATCGAAGGTGATGTACTTCGGCTCGAAGTCGATCATGTCAGTGCGTCCTTTTGATAACGTCGGCGGTTTGCAAACGATCGTTCCGTGATCTAACGATGTCTGCGTCGTGAAAAAGATTTAATCAATGCAAAAAACTCCGATGTCTTCGATTCGGACCGGGCTGACGACATAAACGATGCGTTTTGAGGGGTGTCGACAGCACAGTCTGCGGTGCGGCGGGCGCGTCCGGCCGCCGCGCGGCACAGCCGCTCAGCCATTCAAATCGATGAGCACGCTCTTGAAGCGCAGGTTCGCCTCGTAGGCCTCGCGCCCCAGGTCCTTGCCGATGCCCGAGCGCTTGTAGCCACCCGTCGGAATCGCGAAATCGGCGCTGCGCCCATAGCGGTTGACCCAGACTGTGCCCGCTTCGAGCCCGCGCACGAAGCGCAGTGCGCGCCCGATGTCGGCCGTATGGACGCCCGCCGCGAGGCCATATTCCGGATGCTGCGCGAGGGCGAGCGCTTCCTCTTCCGTGTCGAAACTTTGGAGCGTCAGCACGGGGCCGAAGATTTCGCGCCTGACCGCGGCGGATTCGGGCGTCACATCTGCGATCAGCGTAGGAGCGTAATAGGCACCGCCTGTCGTGTCGCATTCGGCGCGGCAGCCGCCGTAACGCAGGCTCGCGCCGGCGGCGAGCGTTTCGTCGACGATCGTCTCTATCGTTGCGGCCTGACGTTGCGAAACGATGGGCGCGAGCGTCGTCCGCTCGTGCCATGTCGGGCCGGCTTCGAGCGTCGCAAAGCATTTCGCGATGCGCTCGGCCAGCGGCTCGGCGATGCGGCGCTCGACGAGCAGCCGCGAGCCAGCGACGCATACTTGCCCGGCGTTGTTCGTGATGGCGGCCGCAATCCGGCGCGCGACGTCGTCAAGGCGCGGCGCATCGGCGAACACGATCTGAGGACTCTTGCCACCCAATTCCAGCGTCACGGGCTTCGTGCCCGACTCGGCGCATGCGGCCATGATCGCGGCGCCCGTGCGCGTGGAGCCCGTGAAGGTGACCTTGCCGATGAGCGGATGGCGCACGAGCGCATCGCCCGTCGTACGGCCGTCGCCTTGCACGACGTTGAAAAGGCCGGCCGGCACGCCCGCCTCGACGGCGAGTTCGGCCAGGCGCAGCACGGAAAACGGCGTCAGTTCGGAAGGCTTCAGCACGACCGCGTTGCCGGCCGCGAGCGCGGGCGCGATTTTCCACGAGGCCATGACGAGCGGGAAATTCCAAGGTGCGATGGCGCCCACCACGCCGTAAGGCTCGGCGATCGTCATTCCCAGATGGTCGTGATCGGTTGCCGCAACCTGGCCGCCGAGCTTGTCGGCGAATTCCGCGAAAAACCGGATGCCTTCGGCGGTAAACGGCACGTCCCACGCGAAGGCGTCGCGCACGGGGCGCGTGGAGCCAAGCGCTTCGAGCGGCGCGAGCGTCGGCGCATCGGCCGCGACGAGATCGGCAAAACGCCGCAGGACACGGGCCCGCTCGCGCGGCGCCATGCGCCCCCAGCCGCTCGCGCGCCACGTCCGCCACGCGCACTCCACGGCCTCGTTGACGGTGGCCGAATCGCCGACAGGAACCGCAGCATAAGCTGCGCCGTCGGATGGCCGCTTGACCTCGAGCCGCAAGCCGCCCGGCTCGACATATTCTCCGCCGATGAAATGCGCGCCGCGTACGGAGACGCCGGCCGGATCGAAACTTTTCATGAGGCTCCTCGCTTGCCCGTGCTGTGCTGAGGGAAGCGCCGCGCAGTCATGCGCTCAAAGGCAAGCGCGGCTCATGAAAAATCGTACGGCGAGGGGCGCAGCATATTTCGCCGACAAAAATCGCCGGACGGTATAACGCGCGCGTCGTCGGGGGGGAATCAGCGATTTTGTGTGGAAGGGCGTGGCGCGAAGCCGGCAGTATCGCTGATTCGAGCCTTCAGCCGCTTGCGAATGGATTGAGTACGCGCACGCCCGTATACCGGAAATCATCGACGTTCCGCGTCACGACGGTCAGATCGTTGACGCGCCCTGGCCAAGATCTCGCGATGTTCAGCTTCGGCACTGCGGCCGTGCGCCGCAGCGCGCTCACGCAGGCTCTGCACGAGTACGTCATCCACATTGCGAACGAGAAGATTGGCCATGCTCCACCTCCAGGCATTTCAGGCATGATTGCCAGCAACGATAGCCCCCCTCCAGAAAATGCAATCATTGCCATCAGAGCGGCAGACCAACTTCCAAGTCACGAAAAGATCGTCCTAGTCACCGCGTGGGCGGGCGTGCGAAAGTGTCGATGAACAGGCTACCGAGGGGAAACGTGTGTCGGCTCTTATCCACTATCGGCGCTTTACCGAAGAAGACATCGCGGCGGCGCACGCGCTCACTGTCGAGCTGAAGTGGCCGCATCGCGTGGAGGACTGGCGGTTCGTAACCGGTATCGGCACGGGCTTCGCGGCGGTGGAAGGCGCGACGCTGGTCGGCACGGCACTGTGCTGGAAGTACGGCAGCCAGACGGCGTCGCTCGGCATGGTCATCGTCGCACCGTCGCATCAGGGTCGCGGCATCGGCCGCCGGCTTACCGAGCTCGCGCTCGAGGAACTCGGCTCGCGGGGCACTATGCTGCACGCGACGCCAGCCGGCCGGCCGCTCTACGAGCAACTCGGCTTTCGCGCGATCGGCGCGCTCGACCAACATCAGGGTGCCGCCCTGCAGCCCGCGCTCGTGAGCCTGCCGCCGGCCGAGCGCCTGCGTCCGCTCGGCGCGAGCGATCTGCCCCGCCTCGTCGAGCTCGCATCGCGCACGAGCGGCCTCGATCGTGCCGAGGTACTGCCGGCGCTCCTCGAGACCGCGGACGGCATCGGCCTCGATCGCGACGGCGAACTGATCGGCTTCGCGCTCTTTCGCCGCTTCGGCCGCGGCCGCGCCATCGGCCCTGTGGTCGCGCCTAAAACCGACGACCCATTCCGCGCCAAGGCGCTGATCGGCCACTGGCTGGCGTGCAATCCCGGCATGTTCGTGCGTATCGACGTGCCCGCGGAAGCGGGCCTGACCGACTGGCTGGAGGCGCTCGGGCTCTCGCGCGTCGACCATGTGGCAAAGATGGCACGCAACGGCGATCGCATCGCGTTGCACGATGACACCTACGCGCAGTACGGCATCATCAATCAGGCCATTTGCTGACGGATGCCGACCCGATGACGTTTCTCTACAAAGCCGATCCCGCGCGCGGCGAGACCTGGGCGCGCCTGTTCGCCGAACGCGCACCGCAGTTGCCGTTTCGTGTCTGGCCCGACGTGGGCGATCCGGCCGAAGTCCGCTATCTCGCCGCGTGGCAGCCGCCCGAAGACCCTGCACGCACGCTGCCGAATCTCGAAATCGTCTTCTCCGTCGGAGCGGGTGTCGATCAATTCGATCTCGGCGGCATTCCGGCCCGGATTCCGGTCGTGCGAATGATGGAGCCCGGGATCGTCGAAGGCATGGTCGAATACGTCTGCCAGGCCGTTCTCAGCCTGCAGCGCGACCTGTTCGACTATGCGAGTCAGCAGGAAGCAGGCGTATGGCGGCCATTGCCGGTTCGCCCCGCCTCGTCGTGCCGGGTAGGCGTGCTCGGCCTCGGCATGCTTGGAAGCGCCGTGCTCGAACGGCTACGTCTTTTCGGCTTTCCGTGCGCGGGCTGGAGCCGCTCGCCCAGGCGGCTGGAGGGCATCGCATGCTATGCGGGCCCACGCGAACTCGACGCGTTCCTGGCTCGCACCGACGTGCTCGTGTGCCTGCTGCCGCTCACGAACGAGACGCGCGGGATGCTCGACGCGACGCTACTGCGCAAGCTGCCCCGCGGCGCCTCGCTGGTCCAGACGGGCCGGGGCCCGCACCTGCGCCAGGACGATCTTCTCGGCGTGCTCGACGATGGCCATCTCGCCTACGCGCTGCTCGACGTCACCGATCCCGAGCCCCTGCCTGCCGACCATCCGCTCTGGCGTCACCCGCGCGTACGCATCACACCGCACATCGCGAGCGCCACGCGCCCGGAAACCGCCGTCGAAGCGGTGCTCGACAACCTGCGGCGGCATTGGTCAGGACTGCCGATGATCGGCCAGATCGACCGCAGCCGCGGGTATTGATCAACGCCGCGCCCCGGCCCCCGCATTCCACAGCAGAAAATGCTGCACACCCTGTCTAAAACGCGCGCGTCGCGCTTTTCGAGTGTTTTTTTCGTGCAGCGCCGCGTGGCGGCTCGCCGGTAGTATCGAAGCGTCTCCCGTTCATGCTCGCAGAGTACGCCACCATGCCGATCTCCTCGCTTATCGAAGCCGACCGTCAACATCTGATTCACCCCGTGGTCAACTATCGCGCGCACGAAGCGCGCGGTGTCACCGTTCTCGAATCCGCACGCGGCGCATTCGTGCGCGACGCCGAAGGCAACGAACTGCTCGATGCGTTCTCGGGGCTCTGGTGCGTCAACGTCGGCTACGGCCACGAGAGCATCGTCACGGCAGCCGCCGAACAGATGCGCAAGCTGCCCTATGCCACCGGCTATTTTCATTTCGGCAATGCGCCCGCCATCGAGCTCGCGAGCCAGCTCGTCGAACGCGCACCCGCATCGCTGCGGCACGTCTATTTCACGCTCGGCGGCTCGGATGCCGTCGATTCGGCCGTGCGCTTCATCACGCACTTTTTCAACGCCACGGGGCGCCCGCATAAAAAGCAGTTCATTGCTCTCGAGCGCGGCTACCACGGTTCGTCGTCCACAGGCTCGGGGCTAACCGCGCTTGCCGCCTTTCATCGGCATTTCGATGTGCCGTTGCCGCACCAGCATCATATTGCCTCGCCTTACGCCTACCGCAGCGATTATGCGAGCGATGCCGCGCTCATCGCCGCCTCCGTCAAGGCGCTCGAGGCGAAAGTCGCGGCGCTCGGCGGCGCCGAGCGTGTGGCCGCTTTCTTCTGCGAGCCAATTCAGGGGTCCGGCGGCGTGATCGTGCCGCCCGTCGGCTGGCTCAAGGCCATGCGCGAGGCCTGCCGCAGGCTCGGCATTCTGTTCGTCGCCGACGAAGTCATCACGGGCTTCGGCCGCACCGGCCCGCTCTTCGCCTGCGAAGCGGAAGGCGTCGAGCCGGATCTGATGACGATCGCGAAGGGGCTGACGGCCGGCTACGCGCCGATGGGGGCCGTCATGATGTCCGACGAAATCTACCGCGGCTTGGCCGACGCCGATTCCGATGCGGCCATCGGGCACGGCTACACCTACTCGGCGCATCCGGTCAGCGCGGCGATCGGCCTGGAAGTCATGCGGCTTTACCACGAGGGTGGTTTGCTCGACAACGCGCAGGCGCTCGCACCGCGCTTCGGCGCGGGGCTCGACGCACTGCTCGCGCATCCGCTCGTGGGCGACTCGCGCCACCGCGGCCTGCTGGGCGCGCTCGAACTGGTTGCCGACAAGGAAACGAAAGCCGGCTTCGATCCCGCGCTGAAGCTGCCCGAGCGGATCGCGGCGGCGGCCTATCGCAACAAGCTGATCTTCCGCGCATTCGGCGATAATATTCTCGGCTTCGCACCCGCGCTGTCCTATACGGCGGACGAATTCGACCTGCTTTTCGAGCGGCTCGCGCGCACGCTCGACGATGTGCTGGCGCAAAGCGACGTTCGCGCCGCATTAGGTAGCGGAATTGGCGCTCACGCGTGCTAAAGTAGCCGCCATGTTTTCCTCGCAAGGCGCAGGCGATTACAGACGATGAGCGGCGACTGCAAGCTGGACCGGATTGATCTGCGGATACTTTCGCAACTTCAGAAGCGAGGGCGCATCACGAACGTCGAGCTCGCCGACGCCGTTGGCCTCTCGCCGAGCCCGTGCCTCATCCGCGTCAAGCGGCTCGAGAAAGCCGGGTATATCGCCGGCTATGGCGCACAGATTCAGCTCGAAAAGCTCGGCGACGTGCAAATCGTATTCACCGAGGTGACGCTTGCCGATCATCGGCGGGAGGATTTCATTCGCTTCGTCGATGCAATCCGCCATGTCGACGAGATCGTCGAATGCCACCTCGCGAGCGGCGGATACGACTACCTGCTGAAGTTCGTCACGCGCAGCGTGAGCCACTATCAGAGCGTGATCGAAGGCTTGCTCGAACGCGATATCGGCATCGAAAAGTACTTCAGCTACGTCATCATCAAGTCGCCGTTCGTCAAGACGCACTATCCGCTCGAGGTGCTGTTTCCGCACGGTTAGGTGGCCGGAAGCCGGAATGGGTATCTTTCCCCCCACCACCCGGCTGACCATCAAGGTGCCCGATACTTGAACGGATTCGGGCCGCGATTCTTTTGGTTTGCGGCTTTGCTCGCCGCATCCGGCGGGCTCACCATCACGATGCTCGCCGACTTTCCGTCGATCAGATTCACCGTTGCGCTCGCACCACCTTGCTCGTAGCCCGCCACCGTCGCGAGACATAGTTGTACCAGCGCCGAACTCACTCCCGTGTTGCCGATCCGGCGCCCAATGTCATAGCCTTCCTCCACATTGCCGAGATCAAGCCCGTCGCCTCGCAATGCCTGCGTCAGCGGAATCGCCCATGCGCGATCCAGCGTCGTGTCGTAAAACACGCGCGCAGGTTTTACGCCTTCGGGCAGTGTCGCCAATGCCTGTTTCCAGCCGTCCTGCAGACGCTGTGCCTCGTCGGCGCGCCTCAACGGTTTACCATGGTCATCGGTCAGCTTCACTTCCACGGGGCGGTGCAGGTAGCCCAGCCGGGGGGCTTCGTCGAACTCTTCAACTTGCCAGTTCGCCCATCGTACCGGCAGAAAAGGGCTCGGCTTGAAGTCGCCCGGCCCCTTGTTGCCGATTTGCTTCCACAACTCAG
Organism: Trinickia caryophylli; assembly: GCF_034424545.1. Classification (NCBI taxonomy): domain Bacteria; kingdom Pseudomonadati; phylum Pseudomonadota; class Betaproteobacteria; order Burkholderiales; family Burkholderiaceae; genus Trinickia; species Trinickia caryophylli. Next base: position 478,062 of record NZ_CP139971.1, read on the forward strand.
GCAACTGAGAAATCCACCAGTCGGCTTTCATCGTGCCGGCGTCGTACTGGCCCGCCGCTTTCGCGGCTTTTTCGGCCTGAGCATCCTTGTCCCAGTAGAAATTCCATTGTTTGACCACATCGTATTGCGTCTTCGTCTTGTCGATGTCCGCAGTCATTTGCACGGCATAAGGTCGAACCAAACGGTCTACCCGGTCAGTCCGGGTAACCAGGAGTCCTCCCATACTGTCCGGAATCGGCGGGATGAACGGACCGGGTGGCTCCGGTGGCGTACCGGGCGTCTCGGCTGCCCATCGGTATTGCATCCCATCTTGCGTCAGGATCAATGCGGCCGGAACGTCCGGATGCTTATCGAAGAATTCGAATAGCTCCGTAACAGCCGGCGCAGCGCTCGTTGTGTTGTGATCGTTCACCCAGAGAAACTCCGTCACACCCAGGCCCGCACTCTGCCGCCCTCCTACAATTTCAACTGCGGCGCGGTACCAGCGCGAATTGGGCCCTCTCGGCGGCCCGATGATAATCACGGGCACCGGCCAGTGATCGACGGCTTCGCCTGCGGCGTATTCGAATGCAGCTCCCGTCGCGACATCCGAAAAAACCCTCCGCTCGTCGCGGTTCTTTCCGCAGCTTTTCGGATCGGACGAAAGAATCGTCTCGTAGTTGTTCGCCTTCTCCTGGATCTGCTTCCATACCGTGTCTTGATGCGCCCCCTTCACCGCGAGGCCAATCGCGCGGATTTCCAGCGCATATTTCTCGCCTGTGCCTGCAAGCACGTGAGTCACGTCAGGATTCACGGACGTGCCGATTATGGCCGGCGCGTTACCCGGTGCCCGCATCGATGAGGCGCTTTCATGCCCCACCGATGCATTCCACATCCAATGCCCCAGGAACGCGAACACACCCACCGAAGCGATCACCAGTAGGCCATTGCGCACATTCACGCTCCATCCCATCACGAGTTGTCCTTTGAGATCCCTGCATCGATGGGATGCGAAACATCAGATATCCCTGTCATGCAATCTTCAGCCCGACAAGAACCCGTATATAGGGATGTCGGCGAACGATAACGGCAAAGATATTCATCATCGTACGCTGTCCGTTCTTGCTCTCCGTCTGTTCGGCTGACCATCAAGGTGTCCGATACTTGAACGGATTCGGGCCGCGATTCTTTTGGTTTGCGGCTTTGCTCGCCGCATCCGGCGGGCTCACCATCACGATGCTCGCCGACTTTCCGTCGATCAGATTCACCGTTGCGCTCGCACCGCCTTGCTCGTAGCCCGCCACCGTCGCGAGGCACAGTTGTACCAGCGCCGAACTCACTCCCGTGTTGCCGATCCGGCGGCCAATGTCGTAGCCTTCCTCCACATTGCCGAGGTCAAGCCCGTCGCCTCGCAATGCCTGCGTCAGCGGAATCGCCCATGCACGATCCAGCGTCGTGTCGTAAAACACGCGTGCAGGTTTTACGCCTTCGGGGAGCGTGGCCAATGCCTGTTTCCAGCCGTCCTGCAGACGCTGTGCCTCGTCGGCGCGCTTCAACGGTTTACCATGGTCATCGGTCAGCTTCACTTCCACGGGGCGGTGCAGGTAGCCCAGCCGGGGGGCTTCGTCGAACTCTTCAACTTGCCAGTTCGCCCATCGTACCGGCAGAAAAGGGCTCGGCTTGAAGTCGCCCGGCCCCTTGTTGCCGATTTGCTTCCATAACTCCGGCAACTGAGAAATCCACCAGTCGGCTTTCATCGTGCCCGGCTCGTATTCCCCTCTCGCTTCTGCGTCTCTCTGGGCCTGAGTATCCTTGTCCCAGTAGAAATTCCATTGTTTCACCACATCGTATTGCGTCTTGGTCTTGTCGATGTCCGCAGTCATTTGCACGGCATAAGGTCGAACCAAACGGTCTACCCGGTCAGTCCGGGTAACCAGCAGTCCTCCCATACTGTCCGGGATCGGCGGGATGAACGGACCGGGTGGCTCCGGTGGCGTACCGGGCGTCAACTTATGCCAGCGATATTGCATCCCATCCTGCGACACCAGCAGCGCGGCGGGGACGTCTGGATGCTTGTCGAAGAATTCGAATAGCTCCGTAACAGCAGGGGCTGCGCTGGTCGTGTTGTGATCACTCAGCCAGAGGAACTCCGTCACGCCGAGCCCCGCCTTTTGACGGGCATCGACGATCCGGCTCGCCGCTCGGTCCCACGGGGTGTCCGCCCCCCTTGGTGGCCCGACGATAATCACTGGAATCGGCCAATGATCGACGGCTTCGCCTGCAGCGTACCTGAATGCAGCGCCGGTATCGACTTGGGAGAAAATGCGGCGCTGGTCGCGGCTAGCTCCATACTCGTCGGCATCGGCTGATAGTAGTGACTCGAAATTGTTGTTTTTCTCTTTCAACTGCTTCCATACCGTATCCTGATGCCGTCCAGATACGGCTAGACCAATCGCCCGGATTTCGAGTGCGTATCTCTCGCCGGTACCTGCAAGCACGCGCGCCACATCCGGATTCACGGAGGTCGCGATAGCCGTCGGTGTCCCGACAGCAGGGCGCATCGATGATGTATTTTCATGCCCACTCGACGCTCTCCATATCCAGTGCCCCAAGAACGCCAAGGCTCCCACTGAAGCAATCACAAGCAGACCGTTGCGCATCGCACTTCCCATTTCATCATCCAGTTGTCCTGTAATCGCCCAATATCGGTAGGAGCGAAACAGTGAATATCCGAGCCACGCAATCGTCAGTCCCACCAAAATCAGCACGTAGGGAAGCACTTTGGAGCGCGACAGGAAGATTAAAGTCCTCTTCATCGACGCACCATCCGGTCAATGACAGTCTCGCGGTCGATCATCTGCGGCGGCTCAGTCGGTACATATTCCGATGGGAATAATCCCCGCTTGTAATATTTGAAACATGCCTCCACCAACTTCCGCGAGCTCTGCAAAAGGCGCCTGTTGTAGCACGGATTCGCCATAATATCGTTCATTACGTCGGGGTCGATCTTCCAGTCAGCGATGAGAATAAGCAAGTTCCGCATATCCGGATCGTCCAGACACTTCGCCTGCCCAATGGCGACATCCATCGCAGCGACACGCCGCATATTATCGGCGTCGCGCAAGATCGCCGAGTGATACGAGTTCTTGTCCCACTTCGCGCGGTCGTTCTCCAAACGCGCACGCGTTTCGTTCGGCGTCTCCTCGCGTTCGAACAACTGCATACCCGCGCCACTGACCTGCCGCACCCAGGCCGTATGGTCTTCTGGATCCGGTGACCGACCGTTGAACCACGCCGCTACGGCGTCGCGCCCCTTGAGCGCGACATCCGCAGGGGCGTCGTTGACAATGACGGTTTTCACGCGCGCGTTCGGGTTTCCAAGCAGCGTGTCACGAAGCACGTGGTCCGGCCGATCCTTGCCCGGTTCTCGGGCCGTTCCCCTCTCGGCTTCGTCACCGTATAGGTTGGGCACGTACGGTGGTACGACTCCCTCCGCATTGATCAGCCGGTCTTCCGCTTTGCCGGTCGGGCCCTGCGCGACACGTTCGATACATGGCGGCGCCTTGCCAATCGCGCACGGCTTTCCGTCTGCCATGTTGCCGCCCTTGCTCCAAAGCCGCTGATAAAACCGGTGCTCCTTCAACGCATCCATCGCCTTGAGCGTCGCTTTTGTCTGGCCCCCGTCTTGTGCGTTCGAATTCCAGTGTTCGTCAATCGTATTCGCTACGCCGTAAGTGCCGATGCCCTTTACATTGGGCAATCCTACCGTCGTGTCTTCCGTGCAGAAATACAGATACACCTTTCCCCGGTTGTCCCGCTCGGCAAACACGTGCGTCGAGCCGTCCTTGCTGTCTATCCGCGTCGCCTGAGTGAGCGACCAGCCTTTGCCCGTGCGGCCACCGTACTTCGGATTCTGCGCCCCCAGTTCATCAAGCCCCGGAGCCGCATGAGGGCTCGTCGTCACTGCCTTGACAATTTCGAGCAACGTGTTGAGTTTGCCCCGCGTCGTATATTGCACCGCCGACGGTTGCGCGACTTGGGCCAGAAACGGCTCGCCCAGGCTATACGGGCTGTCCACCATGATGATGCAATCCGCGCAGCGGGCCCCCTGCTCCTTGCTTTCCGCAAGCATCGCCTGGGCGAGCAGCGTGATGACGGTGCCCTGGCTGTGCGCCATGACCGTGATGGTTTCGTCGGGATCCGCGCGTCGAATCTCAAGGATCAGCATCGCAAGGCGCACCGCCGCCAGTACCTGATAGCGACGATGCGGGCTCGTGGAGCTGTACTGATAGTCGCTCATGCCCACGAGCGCGGCCATCCGGTTGCCCGTGCTCTGCTGGAACCCCGTTCCATACATCTCGGGAATGTTCGTCGTCGCATTGTTGAACATCCCACCGCCCTTCGCAAAGTTTTTGCTTAGCCGGTTCCCGTGAATGTCCTGATATTGCCCTCGCAGCATGACCGGATGCTTTTCGCCTCCCTTGATCTCGCTCGGCGACGCACGGTATCCCCAATAAAATGGAATCAGCATGCTATGCGTCTCCTGGCCTTTCTGTGCGGATTCCGTGCGTTGGAACTGATACGTGTCCGGGTCGTATTTGACTTCCTTTTGGCGATCGAATCGGGGATCTTTGTACGTGGCCTCCTTCGCGTTGCGAAACTCAGCCCCATACTCCCCCGGACGCAAATCCCTTCTGCTCAACCGCTCGTTGAGCCCTTCGCACAGGCCTCGTTCAACGTGCTCGTAGCTCACGCCGGGATCGTTTACACCATGCAGGAAAATCACCACGCCCGGGCGATCGGCCGGAATCTCAATATGACGTGGACCCGGCCGGTTGGACATCGTCACGGCGGCACCCTGCGCGATGACGTGATAAGAGCTTGCTGTTTCGGCCATTTTTCTTCTCACAATGAGTCAATATGTCGCCGGTATGCTGGAGCGCGGTCGGTTCGGCCCCCACCGGATCCCGCTCACCGCTGAGCGCCGCAACTGATTCGGCCGTACAACCGGCAGCACCGAAGCCTTCGCGGAGCAGCCTAATGATACCGAGGCGTTACAGCCACCGTTCGAGCCAGCATTGCGACGCGGCGAATTCGAACCGAATTGCACGCCTCTTTGGGACGGTAATATCTGACAGAGCGCGCGGCAGGACCCCGTAGCTCACGGATTATTCTCTTCTTAAAATGCGCAATGCATAGTGACTCCAGCAGATCGATGCACCCGTTAAGGCGTCGCGAGTATAGAGGAGCCCCAAAACGATGGGCGAAATTATCAGTACCGGCCAGGCCTGTCAATTCAGACGCACCGAAAGGCAATTATTTCCGATCATCGAATTGAGTCGAGAAATAAATCCCGGCTCGAAGGCCCGCACGCGACGCCCATCTCAGTCTGAGCGGGAATCGTCGGTTGCTTGCAATTGCCCGGTCGAAAACGCCTCGGAGAGAAAATCCACGCACGCCCGCACCTTCGCCGACTGCGTAAGCCGGGCCGGGTAAACGGCCCAGACATCGGCCGGCTGCGTGACCTCGGGCAGAACGCGGCACAACCGGCCCGCATCGATGAGCGGCCCCACGTCCCACAGCGAGCGCAGTACGATCCCCCGCCCGGCCAGCGCCCATTGCACGGCCACCTCGCCATGGTTCGTCGAGAGCGGCCCGGTCACCTTCACGGAGACGGTCTCGCCGCGCACATCAAGACGCCAGACGCCGAACGGATGGTCGCGCTCCTTGATCGCCAGGCACGCATGCGCCACCAGATCGTTCACATGCCTGGGTGTGCCATGCCGTTCGAGATACGCGGGCGCCGCGCAGAGCACGCGATGGTTCGATGCGAGTTGCTTCGCGATCAGGTGCGAGGCGATTTCGTTGCCGATACGAACGTCGAGATCGAAACCCTCGCCCGCCACGTCGACGAGGCGATCGAACAAATCGAGCCGCACGCTGAGCTGAGGATAGCGCTCGGAGAATTGCGCCAGCGCCGGCGCGAGCACGTGCCTGCCGAACCCGAAGCTGCTCGAGATGCGCAGCGTTCCGCGCGGCACGCGCCGTGTCGTCGAAACATCCTCCACGAGGTGTTCGACATCGTCGATGATCTTCTCGGCCCACGCATATACGCGCTCGCCAGCCTCGGTGATCGCCACACGGCGCGTCGACCGATGAAGCAGCCGCGTACCGAGCGTTGCCTCGAGCACCCCGATGCGCTTGCTGACGTAGGCGGCCGAGACCGACAGCGCCTCGGCTGCCGCGCTGAAGCTCGCGAGCCGTGCCACGGCGCAAAACACACGCAGATCGTCGAGTTCGGGTGCGGACGGAGCATTCATCGGTGCGGATGTTTATCCACGAATCGTGAATAGTGACTTAACCAAAGGGCTCATTCTAAGCGATGGAGCGAGGAATAAAATGCTCGATGATCGGAATGTATAACCGGCGGGGTAGGTGCCCGCCGCCGCGTGGCCACGGGAGATTGACGCCTTGGCGCTCAACCCGCTGCCACGTGCCGACTTTCAGCTTTCCCCCATTTCTGCAGAACGACGACGGAGGCATTCCACGATGGCTGACAAATATCGAATCGCCGTGATTCCGGGCGACGGCATCGGCACCGAGGTCATGCCCGAGGGCTTGCGCGTGCTCGACGCCGCGGCGCGGCGCTTCGGCATCGAGCTCGAGTACGACCACATCGAGTGGGCGAGCTGCGACTACTACGAAAAGCATGGGCAAATGATGCCCGACGATTGGAAGGCGCAGCTCCTGCGCTGCGATGCCATTCTGTTCGGTGCCGTGGGCTGGCCCGCCAAGGTGCCCGACCACATCTCGCTGTGGGGGTCGCTGCTCAAGTTCCGACGCGAGTTCGATCAGTACGTGAACCTGCGCCCGGCGCGGCTCTTTGAAGGCGTGCCTTCGCCGCTCGCCGGCCGGCGCGCGGGCGACATCGATTTCTGGATCGTGCGAGAAAACACCGAGGGCGAGTATTCGTCTGTCGGCGGTGTCATGTTCGAAGGTACCGAGCGCGAATTCGTGGTGCAAGAGGCCATCTTCACGCGACACGGCAGCGAGCGCGTACTGAAGTTCGCGTTCGATCTCGCGCAACGGCGCCCGCGCAAGAAGCTGACCGTGGCCACGAAGAGCAACGGCATCGCGATCAGCATGCCGTGGTGGGACAAACGCGCCGAGGAAATGGCAGTCCGCTACCCGGACGTCGCCTGGGATAAACAGCACATCGACATCCTCAGCGCGCGCTTCGTGCTCAACCCCGACCGCTTCGACGTGGTGGTGGCAACCAACCTTTTCGGCGACATACTCTCCGATCTCGGGCCGGCCTGCACGGGCACGATCGGCCTCGCGCCCTCGGCCAACCTTAACCCTGATCGGTCGTTCCCGTCGCTCTTCGAGCCCGTGCACGGCTCCGCGCCCGACATCGCGGGCAAGGGCATCGCCAACCCGATCGCCATGATCTGGTCGGCCGCGATGATGCTCGATTTTCTTGGCCAGCACACGGGCAAAGGCCGCGCCGCGCACGACGCGATCCTCGCCGCGATCGAGGCCACGTTGAAGGAAGGCCCGCGCACGGGCGATCTCGGCGGACGGGCGCGCACCGAAGAGGTGGGTGCCGCCATCGCAGCCTGCATCGAGCGCGCCTGAGCGCATCCGATCCCAAACGGAGAAGTCATGACAAGCAGATTCGAACTCGAAGCACTGATTCGCACCGGCAATTTCATCGGTGGCCGGTGGGTGCCCGCCATCGACGGCGCGAAGTTCTCCGTCGTCGATCCAGCCACGGGCGAGCCAATCGCGGAAGTGGCCGACAGCGGCGCCGCCGACGCGCGAGCGGCGACCGATGCGGCAGCGGCCGCATTCCCCGCATGGCGCAACACATTGCCGAAAGAACGTGCGGCGATCCTGCGCCGCTGGCACGCGCTGATCGTCGCGAATCAGGAAGCGCTGGGCGCACTGATCTCGCGCGAACAGGGCAAACCGCTCGCCGAGGGCGTCGGCGAGGTGGCGTATGGTGCATCGTACGTCGCGTGGTTCGCCGAGGAAGCAACGCGCATCTACGGCGACCTGATCCCGCAGCAGCAGCCCGGCAAGCGAATGAGCGCCGTCAAGGAACCGATCGGCATCGTTGCTGCAATCACGCCCTGGAATTTCCCGCTCGCGATGATCGCCCGCAAGATCGCGCCGGCATTGGCCGCCGGTTGCACCGTCGTCGGCAAGCCGGCGGAAGACACGCCGCTCACGGCATCCGCGCTCGTGATGCTCGCGCACGAAGCCGGCCTGCCGGCCGGCGTGCTCAACCTCGTCACGTCGTCGCGCGAACGCGCCGTGCCCGCCGTGGCCGACTGGCTGCACGATGCGCGCGTGCGCAAGATCACGTTCACCGGCTCTACGGCCGTCGGCAAGTACCTCGCGCGCGAATCGGCGGGCACGCTGAAGAAGCTCTCGCTGGAACTGGGCGGCAACGCGCCGTTCATCGTCTTCGACGACGCGGATCTCGAGGCGGCAGTGGCCGGCCTCATGGCCGCGAAATTCCGCAATGGCGGCCAGACTTGCGTATGCCCCAATCGCGTCTACGTGCAGTCGGGCGTGTACGAGCGCTTCGCGGCACTGCTCGGCGAACGCGTCGAGGCGCTCGCGGTCGGCCCCGCCAGCGACAAGCGCACGCAGATTGGTCCGATGATCAATGCGCGCGCCATCGACAAGATCGCCCGCCACGTGGACGACGCGCTCTCGCGCGGCGCGAGGATCGTGACCGGCGGGCGGCGGCTGACCGACCTCGGCCCGAACTATTACGCGCCGACGGTGCTCGCCGATGCGAACGACACGATGCTGCTTTGCGGCGAAGAGACGTTCGGCCCGGTCGTGCCGCTATTCCGCTTCGACGACGAGCAGCAGGCGATCGAAGCCGCCAACGCAACGCCTTATGGGCTGGCATCGTACTTCTACAGCAACGATCTCAAGCGTATCGAGCGGGTCTCTCGCGCGCTCGAAGCGGGGATCGTCGGCATCAACGAAGGGGCGCTCGCTAGCGAAGCGGCGCCATTCGGCGGTGTGAAGGAGTCGGGCTACGGGCGCGAGGGCTCCAAATACGGCCTCGACGACTACCTCTCGATCAAATACCTCTGCCAGGGCAATCTCGCCTGACCATCTCTCCTCTCCAGGTGCCCGGGTCGTCACGCCCGGGCCCGGCCCCCCTCGCCCCCCTCGCCCCCCTCGCCCCCCTCGCCCCCCTCGCCGCCACTCGCCGCCACTCGCCGCCACTCGCGCCCGTCCGTCCGGGCGACTACACTTATTCGGCTGCGCGATAGTTCGTATTCTCATTATCGACTTGCCGCAGCGGCGCCTTCGCGATACAAAAACCGACCGGCCGGTGTGCGGCCGCGGCCATGGCGCCCACTGTGCCAGGCGATTCGACAGAAAAGACAAAACGATCGGACCGATGGCGCGTTTCTCGTCGTCAGGTTCCGAACACGCGGCCGCGGCAAGCGTTCAGCGCCGAGCCGCGTCCACCGAGAAGCATGGGAGACAGCAATGAGCAGTAATTCCGTCATCAACGTTCAGTCATACATCAACGAGCGGCCCTTTTCCGCCTTCCAATGGGTCATCTTCGCGATGTGCTTCGTCATCGTGCTGCTCGACGGCTTCGATACCGCCGCCATCGGTTTCATCGCGCCTTCCCTGATCGCGCAATGGCACATCGGCAAGCCCGAACTCGCCCCCGTGCTCAGCGCCGCGCTCTTCGGGCTGGCCTGCGGCGCACTCGCGTCCGGCCCGCTGTCCGACAGGCTCGGCCGCCGCATGCTGCTCATCGGCTCCGTGCTGCTGTTCGGCGCGGCCTGCCTCGCCTCCGCATTCTCGTCGAGCATCGGCCAGTTGACACTGCTGCGCTTCGTCACCGGCGTGGGCCTCGGCGCCGCCATGCCCAATGCCGTCACGATGATGGGCGAGTTCTGCCCGGACCGGCGCCGCGCCACCGTCATCAATCTGATGTTCTGCGGCTTTCCGCTCGGCGCCGCGCTCGGCGGCTTTCTGGCCGCCTGGCTCATCCCGACCTTCGGGTGGCGCAGCGTGCTGCTGCTCGGCGGCATCGCGCCGCTCGTCCTGTGCGTCGCATTGATCGCCGCCATGCCCGAATCCGTGCGCTTCCTCGTCGCCAGCAACGCCCGCGCCGAACGCATTCGTGCCACGCTCGCACGCCTCGGCGGCCAGCCGCCTCAAGCTCATGCATTCGTCATGACGGAAACCCAGCCCCAGTCGGACAGCAAGGGCCTCGGCGTCGTCTTCTCGCGCAGCTACCTCGTCGGCTCCCTGATGCTGTGGATCGCCTACTTCATGGGCCTCGTGATCTTCTACGCATCGATCAACTGGATGCCGGTGCTGCTCAAGGACGCAGGCCTCGCGGCGCAACGCGCGACACTGATCTCGGCCCTCTTTCCGCTCGGCGGCGTCGGCGCCGTGCTCTGCGGCGTGTTGATGGACCGCTTCAACGCAAATCGGATCATCGCACTTTGCTACGGTCTCACGGCCATCAGCGTCTACTGCATCGGTCAAGCCGCAGGCAACATCGGCCTGCTCGTGCTCACGGTCTTCTTCGCCGGCGTGCTGATGAACACGGCGCAATCGTCGATGCCGGCGCTGGCGGCCGCCTTTTATCCCACGGCGGGCCGCGCGACCGGCGTCGCCTGGATGCTTGGCGTCGGCCGCTTCGGCGGCATCGCCGGCTCGTTTCTGGTGGCGCAACTCGCGGCCCGCCACGTCAGCTTCGCCGGCATCTTCGCCACCGTGGCCACAGCGGGCGTCGTCGCGGGCGTCGCACTGTTGATCAAGCAGGCCGCCGTGCCGTTGAGGGCTCCGGACCCGCTCGGACACGCCGAAACGATCGGTCACTAAGCGGGTTGCGCCGGCTCGATGAATTCGCGCGCGAGCCGGCGCGCCGCCTGGGCGAACATCAGGATGTCGACGCCCGTCGCCACGAACGAACAACCCAGCTCGAGGTAGTGCCGCGCGAGCGCCGGGTCCGACGTCAGCGTGCCGGCCGCCTTGCCCGACGAAACGATCGTATCGATAGCCGCATCGATCGCCGCCTGAACCTCGGGGTGCGTGGGCTTGCCGCGATAACCCATCGACGCGGCAAGGTCGGCCGGGCCGATGAACACCCCATCCACGCCGTCCACCGCGCAAATCGATTCGAGATTGCGCAAGGCCTCGGCCGATTCCGCCTGAACGAGCACGCAAATTTCGCTGTCGGCGACGGCAAGATAGTCGCCGCGCGCGCTCCAGCGTGACGCACGGCCCACCGCGCTGCCGACGCCGCGGATGCCTTCGGGCGGATAGCGCGTGGCGGCCACCACGGCGCGCGCTTCATCGGCGGTATCGATCATTGGCACAAGCAGCGTGCGCGCGCCGATATCGAGCAGCCGCTTGATCGTGACGGCATCGCCCGATGCAGGCCGGACCACCGGCTCGGCGCCATACGCCGCGACGGCTTGCAACTGGGCGAGCGTGCTGCGCAGGTCGTTCGGCGCATGCTCGTTGTCGACGAGCAGCCAATGAAAACCCGCCGTGGCGCTGACTTCCGCCAGATAGGCATCGGCCATGGAAAGCCAGAAGCCGATGCGCGGCTCGCGCGCGGCGATGGCCGCCTTGAACGGATTAAGCGCTGAGGTCTGCATTGCGTTGGACATGCGGGGCACGCTCCGGAGTGTCGTCTTCGATGCGAATGGGCTCGACCTTTCCCATCAGGAAGAGATAGTTGACGATGGCGACGCCGATCAGCGCCGAAGAAAATACGAGCGCGGGTACGAACGAGCCGGTGGCGCCGACGATGGCACCCGTGGCGATCGGGCCGACGATTCCACCGACGTTCGACACGGTGTTCTGCACGCCGGCCACGAGCGATACCGCGCCGCGTGGAGCGACGTCCCCCGGCAATGCCCACACCTGGGAAGCGGCCACCGTCGTGCCCGATTTGGCGATGCAAAGCAGGATGACGGCGACGACGGCCGATTGCGCGAACGCGGCGAAGCCGATGCTCGAAGCCATAACGAGCCCGATCACGAGAAAGAGCTTGCGCGTGGCCGTCAGCGACAGCCGGCCCGAGGCATAGACGCGATCGGAGGCCCATCCGGCGAAGATCTGCACGACGATCGAGGCGAAGAGCGGCAGCGACGCCATGATGCCCATTTGCATCAGGCTGAAGCCGCGCGCCTTCACGAGATACGTCGGCAGCCAGGTAATGAAGAAATAGGAGTTGTAATTGATCATGAAAAAGCCGATACACATCGCCCAGATATTGCGGTGAGCGAGCAGCTTCTTCAGCGAGGGGCGGGCCTCGTGGTCCGCTTGCTGCGCCGTCTGACCTTCGAGAATATGCGCGAGTTCGGCGCCATTGACGCGGGGGTGCCGCTGCGGCGAATCGGTGAATACGAACTGCCAGACGCAGAACCACGCGAGGCCGAGCACACCGGTCACGGCGAACGTGAGCTTCCAGTCGAGCATGGAAAGCAGAAACGCGATCAGCGGGAGCGCGATCGCGCCGCCGAGCTTCGAGCCGCTATCGAAGATGGCGGCCACCGTCGCGCGTTCCTTCGAGGGAAACCATTTCGACGCGATACCGGCATTGCTCGGATAAGCACCCGCCTCGCCCGCACCGAGCGCGACGCGCAGCGTGACGAGCGACCAGAAACCCTTGGCCACGCCCGTGACGGCCGTGGCCGCGGACCACCAGAGTACCGCGAAACCGAGCACCTTCTTTTGGCCATACCGGTCGGCCAGCATCCCTGCCGGTACCTGCAACAGCGCATATGACCAGAAAAACGCGGACATGACGACCCCGAGTTCGACCGGGCTCAGATGAAACTCCGATTGAATGTGCGGTGCCGCGACCGACAGCACCGTGCGATCGATGTAATTGATCGCAATGGCCGCCCACATCAGTGCCGCCACCGTCCAGCGCACCTTCGAACGTCGTTCGCGCCCGAGATCATTTCCCATTTCTGTCTCCTTCGAATGTATTGTCGTCGACCGTTCCGGTCTTGCGTTCTTGCGCCGCACGCGCATCCGGGTCGCCCGGCCGCCTCGGCTAACTCACGATGCCCATGTGCCAGGGCACGAATTCGTGATCGCCGAGATCGAGCAACTCGCTTTTCGTCCGCTGCCCCGATGCGGTCCGCAGTATTCGCTCGAAGATGTCGCGGCCCATCTCCTCGATCGTCCGCTCGCCATCGAGCACGAGGCCGCAGTTGACGTCCATGTCGTCTTCGAGCCGGCGGTACATCGGCGTATTGCTCGCGAGCTTGAGCGTGGGCGCGGGCTTCGAGCCGAACATGGAGCCGCGCCCGGTCGTGAAGCAGATGAGGTTGGCGCCGCTCGCGATCTGCCCCGTCACGGCCACCGGGTCGTAGCCCGGCGAATCCATGAAGACGAAGCCGGCCCGGTCGATCGGCTCGGCATATTCGTAGACGGCCTGCAGCGGCGTAGTGCCGCCTTTCATTGCCGAGCCGAGCGACTTCTCGAAGATGTTCGCGAGCCCGCCTTGCTGATTGCCCGGACCGACCACGCCGTTGAACTGGCCATTGTGGCCGTGCGTGTAGCGCTCCCACCATTGCAGCCGATCGAGCAGCTTGCGCCCCACTTCGGGCGAGACGGCCCGGCGTGTCAGCATGTATTCGACGCCGTGTATCTCCGGCGTTTCGGAGAGAATGGCGGTGCCCCCATGACGCACGAGCAGGTCCATGGCCGCGCCGAGCGCCGGGTTCGCCGTAATTCCGGAAAAGCCGTCGGATCCCCCGCATTCGAGCCCGATCTTCAGATGACTTGCGCTCACGGGCCGTCTGACCACCTCGTTGGCCGCCGGCAGCATCTGCTCGACGGCCGCGATGCCCGCCTCGATCGTCGCACGCGTGCCCCCCTGTGCCTGCATGACGAGCGTGCGCATCGCGGGGCCCTCGTCCAGCGCCTGCGAGTCCACGAGTTCGGCCACCTGATTGCGCTCGCAGCCGAGCCCCACGATCAGCACGCCGGCCAGATTGGCGTGCCGCGCGTAGCCCGCCAGCGTGCGCCGCAAGACGTCGAAATGCTCGCTCGGGGAAGACATGCCGCAGCCGCTCGTCTGCGCGAAGGCCACCACGCCGTCGACGTTCGGGTAGCGCGCGAGCCGCTCCGGCGTGAATCGCGCCGCAATATGCTTGATGACGGTGGCGGAACAGTTGACCGATGCGAGAATGCCGATGAAATTGCGGGTGGCCACCCGCCCGTCCGCCCGGACGATGCCGTCGAACGTCGCGCGCTCGCCTGCGGGCACATAATCGACAGGCCGCACGTCGAGACCAAACCCCGGATCGCGTGCAAAGTCGACGAGTTCCATGTTGTGCGTATGCACATGCTCGCCCTGCGCGATATCGCGCGCCGCGCGGCCGATCACCGTGTCGTACTTGCGAATGGGCGCGCCCGCGGCGATGCGCGCGGCGGCCACCTTGTGGCCGGGCGCCACCTGAGCCCGCATACGCACGAGCTCGCCGCCGATGCGGAGCTGCTGGCCGAGCGCCAGCCCTTCGCGCGCAATGAGCACATTGTCCGAGCCGTGCAGTCTCAGCAACGGCCCGTCGAAATTCACGTTCGCCTGCAACATCCGTCCCTCTTCCTCCATTACGGCGGGGTCATCACGCGCCTTTTCGGCCGTATCCTTGTGTTGTTTTCACAGTTACCGGTTTATGTAACCGGTAACATCGATGCCATGCTAATACGGTTTTGGGATAATGGCCAACCCTTTTTTGCACCGGACAACCCGCGTCGTGAGCAGCACTCCTTCCGATTCCCCACCCGGCGCGACCGGCAGCGGCACTCGCCGCGCCCGCCGCGGCACCGGCCGCGTTACGCTCAGCGACCTCGCCGCGCGCATCGGCGTGACGAAGGTCACGGTATCGCGCGCCCTCAACACGCCCGAACTCGTATCGGCGGAGACGCTCGAACGCGTGCGCGAGGCCGTGCGCGAAACGGGGTACACGCCGGATCTGGTCGCGGGCTCGCTCGCGTCCAATCGCAGCCGGCTTGTCGTCGCGCTGATCCCGGCCATGGCTGGCGGCGTTTTTCAGGAAACCGTGGCTGCATTGACGAACGAACTCGCGGCGTCGGGCTACCAGCTTCTGTTCGGCCAAAGCGGGTATGACGAATCGCGCGAGGATGCGCTGCTCGACGCCATCATCGGCCGACGCCCGGCCGGCATCGTGCTCACGGGCGTCGTTCACTCCGAATATGCGCGCAAGAAACTGAAGGCCTCGGGTATTCCCGTCGTCGAAACATGGGAGCTCACGCGCTCGCCGCTCGACATGCTGGTGGGGTTTTCGCATCCGGACGTGGGAGCGGCGGCGGCGCGCTACCTCCATGAACGCGGTGCCCGGCGCCCGGCCGTGGTGACGCCCGGAGATCGCCGCGCGCAAGTGCGGGCGGAGGCTTTCGTCGCGTCTTTCGCCGCGTCTTTTGGCGGCGCGCACGAGGTGCCCGTCGTCAGCGCGCCGTCACCGGCCACGATCGGAGACGGCAGGCAGGCACTCGCTCATCTGCTCGAAGTCCACCCGCAAGTCGACGCCGTCTTTTGCGGCGCCGACGTCGTTGCGATGGGTGTGTTGATCGAAGCAAGGCACCGCGGGCTCGCGGTACCCGGCCGGTTGAAGGTGCTCGGCTACGGCGACCAGAATTTCGCCAAGGATGCGGACCCTGCGCTCAGCACGATACGCATCGACGGTACGCGCATCGGCAAGCTCGCGGCGTCGATGCTGCTGCAACGGCTCGAAACGGGCACGGTCAAGCGGCGGAAGGTCGATGTCGGCTTCGACCTGATCTCACGCGAAAGCGCCTGACCCACTGAACGGTAAGGCCGGCGCCGTCATCGGCCGCCGGCCTCGCCTTCGAACGTCGAACGTCGACCCTGTCCTTCAGATTCTCGGTGCCCGACTCAGTGGCCGAAGTAGATCGAACAAATCGGCCCACCCGTGCAGGACGCATCGCGCGAGCCTTTGAGCGGCATCGTCGCCGGCATCGCCGCCCCCGCCTCCGATCTGACTTCGGGCGTGCCGCCCATCGAATCGGACGGTTGCGCGGCCGGCGTGGCATTCATCGATCCGTCCGATTGCGCGAGCGCCGCATGGCGCTGATCGACGATACGCTGCGCCGCCCAAAGGTTGTCCGGATAGTGGTACCAATCGCGCGGGTTGTAGCCTGCCGCGACGAGTTCGGCGAGTTCCGCCTTGACGGCTGCCCGCGTCGGCGATCCGGCCGCCGCTTCGCCGACGCGGGCGGCCGGATCGCGGCTTTGCGCCTGTGCGCCCATCGCCCCGAAAAGCGCGGAGCACGCAATGAAAGATGTGCCCAGCGCCGCGTGCCACGAACGGGCGCGGAAAAGAGACTGTCGCATGATTTGACTCCTGGCGTAACGACTTCGAACAACATCGAATTGCGAGGGCGCACGAAGGCGCCCGTGGTTCCGCAGTTTGGTCAGGAGAACGAAACGTCCGGCGGACGGCAACGACTGGGTTCCTCGACTTCCCTGCTCGCTTGTTATTTCGGTTTCGCGGGGCACGTGGTTACAGCCGGAAGCAAAAACGGCCGAGCCGCCACCGCAAGCCATGGCCCGCAGTGGCGGCTCGACGAAGAAAAAGCGCGATCGAACAGAGCCGAAAACGACAGTCGCGTTATTTCACGGTATCCGGGCTCACCCAGGTAAAGCCGAGCTTGGTAACGCCCTGCACGATGCTCTTGAAATCGGCGAGACCGGGCGTGCCGAGGTCGGGTTCCAGCCAGAACGGATGGAAGAAGAACGAAGCAAATCCGTCCCGGATCGTAAGCGCGTATTGCGCATTCGTGTAGAGATCCTGCCA
This sequence comes from Trinickia caryophylli, assembly GCF_034424545.1. Classification (NCBI taxonomy): domain Bacteria; kingdom Pseudomonadati; phylum Pseudomonadota; class Betaproteobacteria; order Burkholderiales; family Burkholderiaceae; genus Trinickia; species Trinickia caryophylli. Next base: position 494,909 of record NZ_CP139971.1, read on the forward strand.
CGTATAAGTCAGGCACGAGTATGGATCGATGCTGCAGATGTTGTACTCGATGTTGCCGAGATTTTCCGGCAGGACGCGCTGACCGTAGTAGTCGTTGTTGATGATGTACGGGAAGAACTGTCCAACGGCATAGTCGTGATTCGCAGCGGTCGAATTCAGGCTCGTGGGGTTATCCGACGTGTAATACACGACGCGCTGATACGTCGTCTTGAACAGCGGCAACGTAGCCTTCATCGCAAGCGGCGAAGCCTGATAATGCGGGGTTTCCCACGCGAACGGCGTGTAGCCGTTGGTCGTGAATTCGAGCAGCCCGGCGCTCAGCCGGCTGGTTGCCCACTGCAGCGAATCCTCGTCCACGGGACGATTCTGCGTCGCCAGCCAGAACTCGAAATCATTTCCGCTCACCGCGTTTTCCCGGTTCGGCGTCGAGTTGTATTGATGCGTGTAGCCATGCATCACGATCTTCCCGCCGCGAGCAAGCGCATAGTTCAGCGCTTTCTTCAGCCCTGTTGCCTGCGAGAGATGAACGGTCAGCGGCACTCCATTGTTGTAGGCGCCGAGCGGATCCATATAGAGCGGAATGGTCGCGATCGAGAACGGGATGCGCAGGCTGTAGAGATAGTCGGTCAGCGATTTCATCGACGAGGTCGTCGTAAAGGCGTTGACGTCCTCGAAGCGGACCATCGCGCGGTGCAATACGGGCTGGTTGGTGCCGAGAATATCGTGCAGCAGGTCGCAGATCACCAGATAGCGGTCGCGGGGGCCGATGTAGGAGAACGGCATGTCCGCGAAGTACCAGAAGTTGCCCGAGCGCATCACGTACGGCGCGACCGCCCCCGTCTGGCTATCCTTGATGGATACAAGCGCGCTGGCCTTCGTGGCATCGGACACCGCCGTGACGCCGATGTCGGGATCCGCGCTGACCACGCCCGTATTGGCATCGAAGGCGTAGTACTTCACCATGTTCATATTCTTGTAGACGACCGTATCGAAGAAATCCGGCGTCGGATTCGAGGTCGATGGTGCGCTGGCGAGCCCGTGCAGGCCCGTAAACGTAAAGCCGTAACGCGACGTGAAGTTGTACGCCGAATTCCATGCAAGCTGCCATAGGTTGTATTTGAACCAGACGACGGTCTTGTTCGTCACGGCGACGTCCGCAAGAAACGCGGACGGAACCAGGTTGTCGTAATAGTCGCCGAGATAGAATGCCGCCTGATAGTTCTCGATAGTGCCGGCCGTGTAGCTGCCGACGGGCGCGAGCGTGACGTTGGTATTGAAGTGGCCCAGCAGGTTACGCAACATGATCGCGTAGGCAAGTCCGAGCTTGCTGTACGGATCGTTGGCCGGCGCGTCGTAGAGCACCAGAACTTTGGCCGTAGTCGTTTGTGCCTGCACACCCGGGATCTGGACAAAAACGAGCCCGATCGCCAGCATGCATGCGAGCAGTATCTTTTTCATGATGGTCATCCTCGTTTTCGTTCATTCGCGTTCGTACGTGCCGTCCAGCGCGCGGAAGCGGTTGGACGTAAAGCGCGACGGCATGCCTCGCCCATGGTCCACCTCCCATTTCTCCAGATCGGGAATGCCCGGCATGACCTGGGTTGCCACGGCCGGCTTCGGCGGCGGCGTGACACGCTTTGCCGTCGCGGCCGCCTCGCCGTGTGTCGCGGCGCCCGCGCAAACGGGCAATGCACTCAATGCGATCGCAAGGGCTGCAATCGGCCCCATGAAGTAACGTGCGGATTTCAAGGATGGCTCCCGAAAGGTTGTGCACCGGCTCGCGGCGAAATGCGAGCAACACGCGGACAAGACGGCCATGTGCTCGCCCTCCCCGTGCCCTCGCGGCATCGGCGCGCCGATGGCGCGCAGCCGCAGCCTTGGTTCCGCACGTCGTCAATGCTCAGATGAATTGTCACTGGGCCAGTAACATATTCGGCCAGCAGACGGGACGCACGGATGCGGCGTAGCGTGAGAACGGCTTACGCACTGCCCTAGCATCACGCGTCGACATACGGCGTGAAAGCAGTCTGTCAACTCGCGTTGCGATTTTGCAGCCGGGGTAAAAGAAGCGGTGTGCAGCAGCGAACACAAAAGGGGCGATGCCGCTGCGGCCCACGGAGCGCGGGCACCCTGAAGCCGCGTGAGAGGGCCGTCCGGGAGAGGAGGAGTGTGTGGCGCGCCTATCGCGTGGCGGCGAGCACTCGCTCGCCGTGCCAGCGTCGCAGGGTGGCAAGATCGATCCAGCCGGGCCCGCCGTTGTCTTCGGGTAGCGGCGTGTGGGGCTCACCGAGATGAGCGATCACGGCCAGCGCGTCGTCGAAGCGATGGTTTCGCGTATAGGCAGTCGGCGTCACGATTACGGGAACATGCGCCGCCGATGCCGCGCGCACGCCGTTTTCCGAATCCTCGAATGCGATGCAGCGCGCGCCGTCGAGGCCAAGCGCCGCCAGCACGGCATAGTAGACATCGGGGGCCGGTTTCTTGACCGGCGTGGTCGACGCGTCGCACACGGCCGCGAACCGCTCGCGCCACGCGGCGCCGAAAGGCGCACTCAACAACGCGTCCAGATTGGCCGGTGTGGTGGTCGTGGCGATCGCCACCGGCAGGCCCGCCTCGTTGGCTTCATCGATCAGCCGCGCAATGCCGGGGCGCAACGCCAATGCGCCGCCTCGCACGCGCTCGGCATAGTAGCGCGTCTTGATGGCGTGCAGGGCGTCGACCGTTTCCGCCGCCTTCGCGCCCGCCGCTTCTTCGGGCTCGATGCAACGCCAATAATGGAGGATCCGCTCCTTGCCGCCCGCGATGTCGAGCAGCCGTGTATAGAGCGGCTCGTCCCAGTGCCAGTCGAGCCCGACTTCGGCGAAGGCCGCATTGAAAGCATGGCGATGCGCGGATTCGGTATCCGCGAGCGTGCCGTCCACGTCGAAAATCAGGGCTTCCATGCGCATCTCCTCTGAAAGCTGGGCGGCATGCGCACCGCGCGCGGCAACTGCCGCGCGGCCGCGCTCGGTAAGCCGAACCACCGCGATTTCGACCTAGCTTAGCCAGTCACGGAACGCGCGTGAATTCACGATTTCTTTGGCCGTCGTTAAGCGATGCTAAAGACTGACCGGCCATATCCGCCCAGGCCCCTGTCAGTTCCACCAGGGGGCCGGACTGTCGTCCCGGTGTAACATCGACTCGCTTGCCGCGCCGAACACGCGCTTCAGACCGCGCCGGTCATTGCAACGTAACCCGTATCAGCCTTGCACGTTTCCGGCAGAGCGCCGATGCCCCAGTTCTTCCTCATACATGCGGTAGATCATCCGCCCCAGGGCGCGACGCCGAGCTTCGTTCCGCCCGATGGCTCCGAGCAGGCAGGGCCTCCTGTCTCGCAGATGAGCCACGCGGGAATTGGCGGCCATGGCAGCAAGCCATCGATCGCGGGCTACCCGAGGCAAGCCACCGTGGAAAAACTGGCCGCCGCGCTCGTCGGCTCGTCCTCGCACGACTCGATGCCTCCCCCGCCTCGACAGCAATCCAGGCGTGCACCGGGAAACACCACCGGCGCGGGCCACGCAAAAACCGGGGCTTCGACGGATACGGAAGAATGGCTGGACGAGGAGCACGATCCAACGGAATTTGGCCGCTTGCCGGCCACCTACCAAAGGACATTGCGGCTCGCCTATAGAACTCGCATTCGAAAGCCGTATGACGTGGTGGAGGACTATGTGCACGCCGCGCGTCGCGCGCTGTTCCCTATCATCAACGATCGCGGATCGAAGATATGGGTCACACGATACGACGTCGACTACAGCGATTTCGAGGCTATCGTTCTTAAAGCTGTCACCAACAGCAGGGAAATCATCATCCTCACCGGCACGCATGGCGCGCCCAGCGGCTATCGCTCGATAAAGCACAAGGATTCCACATTCTGGGAAACTGACTGGGATAGGTTCGGACGAATGCCGTTCGTCACGATACGGGACCTGACGCGCATGTCGGTGAAAGAGGTGCGCGATGTCATTCAGGGAGACACCGAAGTCATTGCCGCATTCTGTCACTCCGCAAATGATTTCCAGTTGAGAAGCGCACTCGGTCTCAAGCCGGGCGGCGTGTCATACCTTCCTCCCGAGTGACGCCCGCCGCCTTCCCGGTTCAGCGATATCGCGAGCCGGGCCGCCGTCGCGCGTGCGCAGCGAATCCAGATAGGCGCAGAACATGTCGGCCATCGCGCCGGCATAGGAATCGATCTCCTCGAGCGTTCGCGGGCTCTCGGAGAACTGCTTGCCCGCCGCGCTCAACGTCGTCATCACCATCTCACCGGCCAATTCGCGCGTTGCCGAGGAAGCCTTCGGCAGTACTTCGCGCAGGAAATCGCCCATGATGCGCTCCCCCGCCGCCTTGACTTCGCGCACCTCGGGGGCGTCGCGATAAAGCGGCGCGGCGTCGTCGAGCGCGACCCGCATCTGCGCCTCGTCGCACTCCGAGCGAACGAAGGCATGCACGAGAGCCCGTAGTCGCTCGAACGGGGGCTTGCCGGCCTCTTCGAGGATGCCGCACAACATTTCGGTCGTCTGCCGCCATTCGTCGCACTGAAGCCGGAAGAGGATGGCCGCCTTGTTCGGAAAGTACTGATAGAGCGAACCGACACTGACGCCCGCCTTCTCGGCCACCCGCGCCATCGTGAAGCGCGGCGCCCCCTCGCTCGCCAAAACCTGAATAGCCGCTTCGAGCACGTCCTGCACGAGGCGGGTCGATCGTTCCTGCTGAGGCTGTTTTCTCGGGGAAATGCGGGCGGTTCGACGCGCGGACATAGGCGGCTCGGCAATGCGAATAGTAAAACACGACGAATCAATCGTATTCTACCTCGGCGCAACGACGCGCTCGATTTCACTTCCCCGGAGATTCTATGACCACGCCAGCCATGCCGACCACGTTGACTGCCGCCCCGCTCGCACCGCTACTCGAGCGCCTCTTCGCCGAGGCCGACGCAGCGTCTCCCGCAACGAGCCCCGGCATCGCCGCCATCTCGCCCGAAGAGCGGGGCCGCCTGATGCGCAGCAAGACCGAGTACCTGGACCTGTACGGGCGGCTGAAGGACTTTCCGCTCGCCGTCTCGCGCGAGACGGGCACCCTGCTCTACATGCTGGCGCGAAGCTGCCGCGCCCGCACGATCGTCGAATTCGGCACGTCGTTCGGCATCTCGACGTTGCATCTCGCCGCGGCGTTGCGCGACAACGGTGGCGGCCGCTTGATCACGACCGAGTTCGAACCGTCGAAGGTGGCCCGCGCTCGCGATCATCTGCGCGCCGGCGGCCTCATCGACCTCGTCGAGATCCGCGAGGGAGATGCGCTGCGCACGCTCGCCGCCGATCTGCCCGAGGCGGTCGATCTGCTGCTGCTCGATGGCGCCAAGGGGCTTTATCCGGAGATTCTGCACCTTGTCGAGCCTCGCTTGCGGCCGGGTGCGCTGATCGTCGCCGACAACGCCGATTACAGCCCCGAGTATCTGGCACGCGTACGCTCGCCCGTGGAGGGCTATCTGTCGACGCCGTTCGGCGAGGACGTAGAACTGTCGATGCGTCTGGGCTGAACGCCTCGCCTCGTCCGCCTCGCAGGCCAATCTCCGCACAGGAGCCGACCGAGTCGAGATCCGACCGAGTCGATTTCCGACCGAGTCGGGATCCGACCGAGTCGATTTCCGAAAATGCATGCTGTTTTTCGGAAGCCCCGGCCGCAGTTAAGCGGACAATCCACCGCCATCGACGAGAGGTGTGCCCGGGGCGACGCGCCGCATCGCTTGCATCGCTCCATGCGATGCCCGGCGAACGGATGGGGAGGTCCGACGACATGGATGGCGAATCTTTACTGCGCGAGTGTATCGAGACACTGGGTGAGCGCAACGGCATCGACGGTCTGACGCTGGAGCCGAACGGCTGCTGCGGTATAGAACTGCGCGATGGTCGAAGACTTTATCTGAAACTGGATCGCGAGCACGGCCGCGTATTCGTCTATCGAGTCGTGCTTGCGCTCGATACCGTCGATCAGGATCTGCTGCGGCGAAGCATGGAGTCCAATGCGCTCGAGGCCGAGACGGCGGGTGGCGTGCTTTCTCTGTCGCGCAGGATGAACGGCATCGTCTACCACAAGAGCGTTGGCGCGCAGTATGTCGACGTGGCGTGGCTCGAGCAGGCAATGGAGTCGATGGTCGTGCACGGCGATCATCTGGCGCAATCCCTATCGGCACGGACGTAGGCGCGTCAAGGCGCGTCGGGAGAAGCAATCATGTTTTCTCATGTGGCAGGTGCAATCGGAAGGGGGATGGTCGCTGTCGGTACCGGCATGGCGATCGATCGCATGAGCCGATTGAAGAACGCGAAGAAGACGCCGGGCATCGACGCTGTCGATGCCCGGAAAAGCGGGCCTTCGCACTGGAGCCCGCTACCGGCAACGGGAGACCAGCATCTGTCGGCTTTTCGCGGCAGGTTTGCGCCGAACAACGATTCCAATATCGTTGGCCAGGCGCTCGAGGCCCAGATTCAAAAGCGCATGTTGCTCGGCGAAAAGGTGTCCACCGCGCTATCCGATCCGTCGGCCGCGTTGCAGCAGTTGCAACAGAACGTCGCTCAGGTTGGGCGCGAACTGCATACGCTTCGTGGCGCCGCCAAGGTCGCGACAGGCGAAGCAACGATCTCCAACGCAGAGGCTGCGGAAATCGCGCGGGCGGCAGCCCGGGATTCGGCACTCGGCGCCTACGGTGCGCTCAAGGGCCTGGTCAAGAGTGCCTATGCGGCCAGCACCACGAGCGCCGAGGGCGCAAAGCAGGCCTCGGCCGCCGTTGTCGAGCGTGCCAGCCACGAAGCGGCCGAAATCGGCCTCGGCGTGGGCATCACGAACACGGTCGCCCGAGGCGTTTCGATGATCCCGCATCCTGCCGCAAAGTGGGTTGCGGCCGGGATTCAAGTAACGGGCACCATGGCCGCGGGAGCCCAGATCTCCCAAACGATGCATGAAATCGGCGGTACGTCCGAGCACGCGAGCGCCACAATGCAGGCGATGGCGAAAACGTTGCGATCGAAGGTCGGCGATGCCGGTGCCCGCACAGGCGATGCGGACGTGCGCCGCGCCGAACCCGCGTCATTCGATCCGCGGCATTGGTGAGCGCATTCGCGCCGCACCGTGCCGCGTCACGCCGTCAGGGCTTGGCGATATGCCACATACCCTTGACGCCGTCGCCCTTCGTATCGCCGGCCTTTTCGTCTTTCGCGAAACGATAGAGGCGCTGGCCCTTGTACGCCCACTGACGCTTACCGTCCGCCGTCTGCGCAAGCGACCAGTCGCCGCTCGCCTTGTCGTAGTCGTCGGCCGTCGCGGCCGGCCAGATCGATGCGCATTGGCCTGTACAGGCGCTCGTGCCGCCGGCCTTTGCGTCGGCGTCGAACGTATAGAGCGTCATGCCGTGCTCGTCGACGAGCGTGCCGCCGCGCGGCACGGGCTGTTCCGCGAGCACAGCCATCGGGGCCAAGCATGCCAGGGCCCAGAGCGCTTTCTTGATCATTGAGTTCTCCTGATTTCTCGGCGATCGTCGCCGGCGCAAGCAGCGTCAGCCGGCGAACCGGAACGGCACATCGCGTCGCCGGGCGATGCATGCGATAAACGGACGGCTCGCGTCCTGTATTCCGTTGAATCGCGTTTTTTTGCCCGGCCACGCGGAAAAAACGCCGACGCTACTGCCACGACTGCGACTTGCCGCCCAACGCGCCGCACACGTCCACGGCGATCGCCCTAAGCTTCGCCTCGGAAATCGAACCGGACAGCGCATAGCCGAAATGGTCGCTGGCCCAGTAAAACGTTCTCCGCTCGCCATCGCGCAGCAGCCGGAACGCGCTTTCGTCGCCAGGAATACGTGCGACGTAGAGCGTGAGGCGGGCCCCCCCGTTGCTCTCGTACATGAACTGCGCCGCCGGCCCGCTCTCGCCCGGCAACAGGCGCCCGCCCACGAGCGAATAGCCGTATTCCCGCAGCGACGGAACCGAAAGCGGCCGGCCCAGCCGTTTCGAGAGCCAGTTCATCAGATGCGCTTCGTCGCCTGCGCTCACCTCCACCGGATGCCGCACCTCCGGCGAATAAACGGCGTACGCGATATCGGCCCGGCGCGCGAACGCAGCCGTCTCCACGCCGCCTTTGGCGATGCGCGGAATGACACTGCCCAGTGCAGTGCCGATCGCAATGCCCGCCGCAACCCAGCTCGCCGCCATGGCAATCCGCACGGGCCATGACGTCCGCGTTCGCAGCACGACGACCGACGGCGGGTTCGACTGAGACTGCGGTGCGCCGCAAAGTGCCTTCAGCGCCGCCTTTTGCGCCCGCCATGCGTCCACGCGGGCACGAGCCTCTCGGTCATGTTCGAGTGCCGCGCCAACCGCCTCCCTCTCATGCTCGGGCAGTTCCCCGTCGATAAATGCCCCGAGCTTCGCCCACGCGGCTTGCCCGGAGCCATCCGATTCCTGGTGGTCGCTTGTCATGGCTGGTTTCTCACAACTTTCAGCGTCGTCTGTTTCGGCAATGGCCCGCCGTCGAGCAGTGTGCGCATGTGTTCGCGCGCACGCGAAAGCCTCGACATCACGGTGCCGATGGGCACGCCCAGTACCGTCGACGCCTCCTGGTACGTCAGCTCCTCGACACACACGAGCAGCAGCACCTCGCGCTGCTCGGTCGGCAAGTGATAGAGCGCATGCTGCACATCGCGCAGCACGAGGCCGTCCACCTCGCTGCGCGGCGCCTCGAGGCTGCGCCAGGGCGCGCTTTCGTCGTCCACGGCGAACTCGCGCCGCGCTCGCAGTTGATCGATGTAGAGATTGCGCAAGATCGTGAAGAGCCACGCGCGCAGGTTGCTGCCGGCGCGAAACGCACTGTGACGGACGAGCGCCCGCTCCGCCGTATCCTGAACGAGATCGTCGGCCCACGATGGGTCGCCCGTGAGCGCCCGGGCAAAGCGGCGCAGCTGTCCGAGCCGCGCAATAACGTCGGATTCGAAGCTCACTGCGTCACATCCGCCGACGCGCGACGACATGAGCGCCGCGGGTCGAGGTCGATCGCCGCCATCAATAGCCGCCGCTGCCGCTGCCTTTCGAGGTCGATGTGCCATACGACGGCGTGGATCCGTCCATGGTCGAGCATGCGCTGACCGAAAGCGATACCAGCGCGAGCGCCAGCACGGCGGCAAACGAGCAAAAAACACGGTGCAAGGTCATTTTCGTCTCCTGGATCGGGCGGCTGTGCGGGAGAAGCCACGCATCGCACCCGTTGCCTCGTTCGACTTAACGCCTGGCCGCCCCGCTTTATTCCGTCCACATCGATTTTTTTGCGTGGGCGCGTCGCCCGAAAACGCCGCGTCAATTTCCATGTGTCCGTATTGCCGCAAAGCGCATTTCCGTGTGCAAACAAGCCCCACCCCTATGCTATGCTGCGAACACCCCGCTGCACGAGCGCGCGTTCGAGCACCGCTCCCATTCCCCGCCCGCGCGAGGCCCGCATCGCGCGGTGACGCAGACCGCATTCAATACACCATGGACTATCGGCATCTCAAGAATCGCAAGAGCATGCACGCGCGGATCGTGCAAGAACTCGGCATCGAGATCGTCAGCGGCAAATTCGCGCCCGGCGAACGCCTGCCGCCCGAACCGAGCCTGTGCGAAGCCTATGGCGTGAGCCGCCCCGTGTTGCGCGAGGCAACGCGCGTACTCGTGGCAAAGGGGCTCGTCACCTCGAAGCCGCGCGTGGGCAGCGTCGTCAAGCCGCGCGAGGAATGGCACATGCTCGACCCCGACGTACTGTACTGGACGATCAGCAGTACGCCCGAGGGCGATTTCTTCCGCTCGTTGTTGACCGTGCGCCGGATCATCGAGCCCGCCGCGGCGGCGCTGGCCGCGACCGAGAGCACGGAAGAAGATCTGGCGCGCATCCGGCAGGCGTTCGCGCGCATGGAGCATGCATCGACGGCCGACGACCTGCTCGACCCGGACCTCGAATTTCATCGCGCCATCATGGCGGCAACCCACAACGACATGCTGGCCTTCATCGGCAACATGATGTCGCTCGCGTTGTCGGAATCGATCAAGCTGACGAGCCGCCACCCTAATACCCATGCGCTTTCGCTGCCGCGCCACCGGGCGATTCTCACCGCCATCGAAAGCCGCGATCCGCTCGGCGCCCGCCAGGCGAGCCTCGTCCAACTCGAACATGCGCAGGCCGATGCCGAGACGATTCTCGAAGTCGCCGCGCGCAAGGTACGCTGAGCGCGCATCCAGCGCATCCAGCGCATCCAGCGCAGGCACGCGAAACAAACGCCGCGGGCGGCGAGCGCGTTACACGCTCGCCGCCCGTCTCCGCTTCGGCTTGCTGTCCCGCTGTGTCTCGCGGATCAGTGCGAGTGCGGGGGCACCTCCGCGCCGCGGCAGCCGACGAGGAAGTCGAAATCGCATCCCTCGTCCGCCTGCAGCACGTGATCCACGTACAGATTGCGATAGCCGCTCGCATCCTTCGGCGATTGGCGAACGCCCTCCTTCCATTCGGCGAGGCGTGCGGTCATCTCCTCTTCGCCGATCTCGAGACGCAGGCTCCCCGCTTCGCAGTCGAGCGCGATCCAATCGCCGTTGCGCACGACCGCCAGCGGCCCGCCCGCACGCGCCTCGGGCGCAACATGCAGTACCACCGTGCCGTACGCCGTGCCGCTCATGCGCGCATCGGAGATCCGTACCATGTCGGTCACCCCTTGCGCGAGCAGCTTCGGAGGCAGGCCCATGTTGCCGACCTCGGCCATGCCGGGGTAGCCCTTCGGCCCGCAGTTCTTCATGACGAGAATCGAATCGGCCGTCACATCGAGGTCAGGATCCGCGATGCGTGCCTTGTAATCGTCGAAGTTTTCGAAGACGACCGCGCGCCCGCGGTGGCGCAGCAGCGATGCCGTTGCGGCCGAGGGCTTGAGCACGGCGCCGCGCGGCGCAAGATTGCCGCGTAGCACGCACAGGCCACCGTCGGCCACGAGCGGCGTATCGAGCGGGCGAATCACCTCGGCGTCGTAGATCGGCGCCTCCTTGCAGTTGTCCCACAGCGATTGGCCGTTGGCCGTGAGCGCGGCGGGATGCGGCAGCAGGTTCGCCTCGCCGAGCCGGCGCACGACGCCCGGCAGGCCGCCCGCATAGTAGAACTCCTCCATCAGAAAGCGCCCCGAGGGTTGCAGATCGACGATCGTAGGCGTGCCGCGGCCCACGCGCGTCCAGTCGTCGAGTTCGAGCGGTATGCCGATGCGCCCCGCGATCGCCTTCAAGTGAATGGCCGCGTTCGTCGAGCCACCAATGGCAGCGTTCACGCGAATCGCGTTTTCGAAGGCCTCGCGCGTCAGCAGCTTCGAAAGCCGCAGGTCCTGCTGGACCATCTCGACGATGCGCATGCCGGACAGGTGCGCGAGCACATAGCGGCGCGCATCGACGGCCGGAATCGCGGCATTGTGCGGAAGCGTCACGCCGAGCGCCTCCGCCATGCAGGCCATCGTCGATGCCGTACCCATGGTGTTGCACGTGCCGGCCGAGCGCGACATGCCGGCCTCGGCCGACATGAACTCGTGAATGGAGATCTTGCCGGCCTTCACCTGCTCGCTCAGTTGCCAGACAACTGTGCCCGAGCCAATGTCGCGGCCCTGATGCTTGCCGTTGAGCATCGGTCCGCCACTCACGAGGATGGCGGGCACGTCGCAGCTCGCCGCGCCCATCAGCAGCGCGGGGGTCGTCTTGTCACAGCCGGCCAGCAGCACCACCGCGTCGATCGGATTGCCGCGGATCGACTCTTCCACATCCATGCTCGCGAGGTTGCGCGTGAACATGGCCGTCGGCCGCAGATTCGATTCGCCGTTCGAGAAAACCGGGAATTCGACCGGAAAGCCCCCCGCTTCATATATGCCGCGCTTCACGTGCTCGGCGAGCTTGCGGAAGTGCGCGTTGCAGGGCGTGAGTTCCGACCACGTGTTGCAGATGCCGATGATGGGCTTGCCGTCGAACTCGTGGTCGGGAATGCCCTGGTTCTTCATCCAGCTGCGATACATGAAACCGTTCTTGTCGGCGGTGCCGAACCATTGGGCAGAACGGAGCTTGCGTGTCTTGTCGGTCATGTCGGTGTCTTTTCGTAGAAGCGTCGAAAATAGTCTTACTTTTTCAGCCCGAGCGTCGCTCAACCACTATTTGAGAAAGGCTAACTTTTGGTTGACGGGTCAGGCTCGTCAGCTTTCAATCTGCACGAGATTTCGCGGTAAATGCCTGCAAATCCCCGTATCGACCGCATAGAAATAGCATGACTATTAGATTCGGTGTGCTGGGGAAAACGCTAATCGCGGCGTCTTGTCGCCATGCCTATAGTTTGGCTATTTCCGAACGCAGCACCATGGCGGGGCGACCCGCGGCAACAACGACAAACCACGAGAAGACCGGAGACGAAGATGAGACGCACCGTACGCCAGGCAGTGAGTGCCCTGTTCGCAGTCACTCTTTTCTCGGCCGCTGCCGTCGGCCATGCAGAAGACAAGAAGATCACGCTGGGCTTTGCGCAGGTTGGCGCGGAAAGCGCCTGGCGCACCGCGAACACCGTATCGGTCAAGCAGGCCGCGAAAGATGCCGGAATCAACCTCAAGTTCTCCGATGCGCAGCAAAAGCAGGAGAACCAGATCAAGGCGATCCGCTCGTACATCGCGCAGAAGGTCGACGTGATCGCGTTCTCGCCCGTCGTGGAATCCGGCTGGGAGCCCGTGCTGCAGGAAGCGAAGCGCGCCCATATTCCCGTGGTGCTGACCGACCGCAACATCGACGTGAAGGACAAGGACCTCTACGTCACGATGATCGGCTCGGACTTTCTGGAAGAAGGCCGGCGCGCCGGCAAGTGGCTCGAGGAACGCTATAAGAACGATCAAGGCCCGATCAACATCGCGGAGCTGCAGGGAACGGTCGGCTCGGCGCCCGCCAACGATCGTCACTCCGGCCTGATGGAAGTGATCAAGAACGATCCGAAGTTCAAGATCATCGCCTCGCAAAGCGGCGACTTCACGCTCGCGGGTGGCAAGCAGGTCATGGAAGCGTTCGTGAAGACCTACGGCAAAAAGATCAATGTCGTGTATGCGCATAACGACGACATGGCGCTCGGCGCGATCCAGGCGATGGAAGAAGCGGGTATCAAGCCCGGCAAGGACGTGAGCGTGGTGTCGTTCGACGCGACGAAGGGCGGCTTCCAGGCGATGATGGCCGGCAAGATCAACGTCGACGTGGAGTGCTCGCCGCTGCTCGGGCCGCAGCTCATGTCCGCCGTGAAGGATATCGTTGCCGGCAAGCAACTGCCGAAGCGCATCGTCACCAACGAGACGGTGTTCCCGATGGAAACCGCGGCGCAGGTTTTCCCGCAGCGCAAGTACTGAGCCGCGCTTGTCTGACCATCGATCGACCGCGATTTGCCTGAACGAACGCCTATGACCGGTTCACTCGTACTCGAAACCGTCGGCCTCACCAAGTCGTTTCCCGGCGTCCATGCGCTGCGCGATGTCGGCCTGCGCCTGTTCGCCGGGGAAATCCATACGCTGATGGGGCAAAACGGCGCGGGCAAATCCACGCTCATCAACGTGCTGACGGGCGTGCACACGCACGATGCGGGAGAGATCCTCATCGACGGCAAGCCCGTCAGCTTCGCCGCACCGCTCGAAGCCGAGGCCGCCGGCATTCGCACGCTCTACCAGGAAGTCAATCTCTGCCCGAACCTCTCAGTCGCGGAGAACATCTTCGCGGGCCGGCAGCCCCGCCGCCGCGGCGCGATCGATTGGAAGGCGATCCGCAAAGGCGCGGAGTCCGCGCTGGCGGAACTGAATGTGTCGCTCGACGTGACGAAGTCGCTCGACACCTACTCCATCGCCGTGCAGCAGATGGTTGCCATCGCGCGCGCCGTCAGTGTCGAGGCGCGCGTGCTGATTCTCGACGAGCCGACCTCGAGCCTCGACGACAGCGAGGTGGCACGGCTCTTCGACGTATTGCGCAAGCTGAAGCGGTCGGGCATGGCGATTCTCTTCGTCACGCACTTTCTCGAGCAGACCTACGCCGTTTCCGACCGTATCACCGTCATGCGTAACGGCGAGCGCGAGGGCGAGTATCTCGCCAAGGATCTGCCCGTCGATACGCTCGTCGAAAAGATGGTCGGCGACGCGCGCATGGCCCAGCGTCAGGCCGGCGCCGACGACGCGCGCAACGTCCAGGCGGCCGTCGAGCCGGGCGCGGAGGGCGCGGCGCGCTTTCGCATGCAGGGCGTGGGGCGGCGCGGGCTGCTCTACCCCGTCGATCTTTCCATCGAGCCCGGCTCCATCGTGGGCCTCGCGGGCCTGCTCGGCTCCGGACGCACGGAAACGGCGCAACTGCTCTTCGGCGCGCAGCGCGCCGACACGGGCAGCATCACCGTCGACGGCAAGCCGGTGAAGCTGGGCTCGCCGCGCCATGCCGTACGCCACGGCATCGGCTATTGCCCCGAGGATCGCAAGAAGGAAGGCATCGTCGCGGCATTGTCGATACGCGAAAACATCGTCCTCGCGCTGCAGGCGCGCCGCGGCTGGTGGCGCCCGCTCGGGCGCGCACGCGAACGGCGCATCGCCAACGAATACATCAAGGCGCTCGGGATTCGCGCACGCGACGCCGAGCAGCCGATCGAACTGCTCTCCGGCGGTAATCAGCAAAAAGCGTTGCTCGCCCGCTGGCTCGCGATCGAACCGCGCATGCTGATCCTCGACGAGCCGACGCGCGGCATCGACGTGGCCGCCAAGTTCGACATCATGGACCGCGTGCTCGCGCTGTGTGCGAAAGGTCTCGGCATTTTGCTGATTTCGTCCGAACTCGGCGAAGTACTGCGCGTGAGCCATCGTGTGGCCGTGCTGCGCGATCGACGCAAAGTGGCCGAGCTCGCCGGCGACGGCCTCGACGAAGACCAGGTCTACAGGCTCATCGCCGGAGGCCAAGCCTCATGACACTCCTCACCCGCATCGTGCGTGCCGCCTCGCGGCATGCACTCGTCTGGCCTGCTCTCACGCTCGCGCTGCTCGTCGGGCTCGATGTCGCGCACCGGGCCGATTTCCTCGCGATCACGATGCTCGACGGGCATCTGTTCGGCGCCCCGATCGACATTCTCAATCGCGCCGCCCCGCTCGTTATCGTCTCGCTCGGCATGACGCTCGTGATCGCCACGCGCGGAGTCGATATCTCCGTGGGCACGGTGGTGGCCATTGCAGGCGCAACCGCCGCGACGCTGCTGGCGGACGATCCCGCCAACACGGGGCGGGCCGTTGCCGCCGCACTGGCCGTGGGCCTCGTGGCGGGCGCCTGGAACGGGTTGCTCGTCGCCTTCATCGGCATGCAGCCGATCATCGCCACGCTGATCCTCATGGTGGCGGGGCGCGGCGTCGCGCAACTGCTGACCGATGGGCAGATCATTCCGATCTCCGCGCCGAAGTACCTGGCGCTCGGCGGCGGCTACCTGGCCACCGTGCCGTGCTCGGTCTGGATCGCGCTGGCGGCGGTGATCGTCACGGCGCTGCTCGTCGATCGTACGGCGCTCGGGCTTTTCATCCGCGCGATCGGCATCAACCCCGTGGCGACGCGCCTCGTCGGGCTGCGTTCGAGCGCGATCGTGTTCGGCGTCTATGTCTGCTGCGGTCTGGCCGCCGCACTCGCCGGTGTCATCACGAGTTCGAACGTGCGCAGCGCCGACGGTAACAACGCGGGCCTGCTGCTGGAACTCGACGCGATTCTCGCCGTGACGCTCGGCGGCACTTCCCTTGCGGGCGGCCGTTTCTCGCTCGCGGGTACCGTGCTCGGCGCACTCATCATTCAGACGCTCACGTATACGACGTACTCGATCGGCGTGCCGCCGGAGGCGACGCTCGTCGTCAAGGCAATCGTCGTGCTCGTCGTGAGCATCGTTCAGTCGGCCACCGCGCGCGACGTGCTGACACGCGCCATCGCTCGAGCGCTGGCCGGCATGCGCGCCCCATCCGTCAACGAGGCAGCGAAATGAAGGCCGCCCTCTCGCGGCTTCTCGATCCGCGCACGCTGCCGATCGCCGTCACCGTCATCCTGTTCTGTGCGCTGTTCGGATTCGGCTCGGCGATGTACACGGGGTTCGGCTCCGTGCAGGTCCTGCTGAGCCTGCTCGTCGACAACGCCTTCTTGCTGATCGTGGCGATCGGCACCACGTTCGTCATCGTCTCCGGCGGGATCGATCTCTCGGTCGGCGCCGTCGTGGCATTCACGACGATCGTCTGCGCGATCTGCGCCGAACGGCTGCATTGGCCCGTGTGGGCCGTCGCTCCGTTCGTGCTCGCACTCGGGGCGGGCTACGGCGCGGCGATGGGTGCGCTGATCCATTTCTTCCGGCTGCAGCCGTTCATCGTTACGCTGGCGGGAATGTTTCTCGCGCGCGGCGCGTGCTTTCTGATCACGACGCAATCGATCCAGATTCAGGAGCCCTCGTTCCACGCGCTCGCGAGCTTTCATCTGTCCATCGGCAGCGGCGAGCTCAACGCCGGTGCGCTGATCGCACTCGCGATGCTTGCGGTGGCCCTCTATATCGCCCATTTCACGCGCTTCGGCCGCAACGTCTATGCGATCGGCGGCAACGAAAAATCGGCACTGCTGATGGGGCTGCCCGTCGCGCGCACGAAGATCGGCGTCTATGCATTCGGCGGGCTGTGCTCGGCGCTCGGCGGCCTCGTGTTCACGCTCTACGTGCTATCCGGCTATGGCCTGCAGGCACAGGGCATGGAGCTCGATGCGATCGCCGCGACCGTGATTGGCGGCACGCTGCTCACGGGCGGCGTGGGCTATGTGATTGGATCTGTGTTCGGCGTCGGCGTGCTCGGCACGATCCAGACGCTGATCACGTTCGACGGCACGCTCAGCTCATGGTGGACGCGCATCGTCATCGGCGCCCTGCTCTGCGCATTCTGTCTGCTTCAGCGCGTGATCGAGCGGCAGGCTGCGCGCCGAAAATCGAGCGGCTCCGGCTTCGGCGGACGCGCTCATACTCAAACCGAGCCGGGCGCAAGCGGTGAAAACGCGATGCCGCTCGGCCTGAGCGAGCGCGCGATCGACGCGCAGCCGCTCGCCCGATAGTGGATCTCAACGAGGAGTCGAATAGTGGTGAACCTTTCCCGTCCGTTCTCGGGCCTCTTTCCCGTCGCGCCCACGCCGTTCACCGAAACGGGTGACCTGGATCTCGACGGCCAGCGGCGCGTGATCGATTGCATGATCGACCAGGGCGTCGACGGCATCTGCATTCTCGCGAACTACTCGGAGCAATACGCACTCACGGACGCCGAGCGCGATACGCTCGTCGAGCTTTGTCTCACTCACACTGCCGGCCGCGTGCCCGTGATGGTGACGTGCAGCCACTTCAGCACGCGCATCGCGAGCGAGCGCGCCCGGCGTGCGGCCGCGGCCGGCGCGAGCATCGTCATGCTGATGCCGCCGTATCACGGTGCGACGATGCGCACCGACGAAGCCGGAATGTTCGAGCATTTCGCCCGCGTGGCGCAAGCGGCCGGCGTGCCCGTGATGATTCAGGACGCTCCGTTGTCGGGGGTCGCGCTGTCCGTGCCGTTCCTCGTGCGCGTGGCGCGCGAGCTTCCGCTCGTGCGTTACTTCAAGATCGAGGTGCCGCAGGCGGCCGCCAAGCTGCGCGCGCTGATCGCCGCCGGTGGCGACGTCATCGAAGGCCCCTTCGACGGCGAAGAAGCAATCACGCTCATGCCGGACCTCGATGCGGGCGCGACGGGCACGATGTCGAGCGCCTTGCTGCCCGACCTGATCCGCCCCGTGTTCGACGCGTTCCGTGCCGGCCGCCGGCAGGAAGCGCGCGAGGGCTATGCGCGCATCCTCCCGCTCGTCAACTACGAGAACCGCCAGTGCGGCTTGCGTGCCACGAAGACCGTGATGATGGAAGGCGGCGTCATCAAGAGCGACGCGGTGCGGCATCCGCTCGAGGCGCTCACGGGCGCTACGCGGGCGGAACTGCTCGAACTCGCGCGCGAAGCGAATCCGCTTGCGCTGCGCTGGGGCCGATAGGAGCGCGCACGGCCATGAGCAAGACAGTCAAACTGGGTCTCGTCGGCATCGGCAAAATCGCGCGCGACCAGCATTTGCCGGCCATCGCGGCCGATGCGGGCTTTGAGCTCGTTGCCTGCGCAAGCCGCAACGCCGAGGTCGAAGGCGTGCGCAACTACCCCAGCATCGAGGCGATGCTCGAGGCGGAGCCCACGCTCGACGCCATCTCGCTGTGCGCGCCGCCGCAAGTGCGTTTCGCGCAAGCGCGCGCGGCGCTGGCGGCCGGCAGGCACGTGATGCTCGAAAAGCCGCCCGGCGCGAGCCTGCACGAGGTCGAGGTCCTGCGCGAGATGGCGCAGCGTGCCGGCCTCTCGCTTTTCGCGAGCTGGCATTCGCGCCATGCGCCGGCGGTCGAGCCGGCGCGCGAATGGCTTGCCGCTCAAGCAATTCGTGCGGTCGAAGTGCGCTGGAAGGAAGACGTCCGCCGCTGGCATCCTGGCCAGAAATGGATCTGGCAGCCGGGCGGGCTCGGGGTGTTCGATCCGGGCATCAACGCGCTCTCGATCGTGACCCGCATCCTGCCGCGCGAAATCGTGCTGAGCGAGGCCACGCTGTCGGTGCCTGCGAACACGCATACGCCGATCGCCGCTTCGCTGGCGTTCGCCGATGAGCTGGGCGTGCCGGTGAAAGCCGAATTCGACTGGCGGCACGGCCCGCGCGAGCAATGGGAGATCGAGGTAACGACCGATGCCGGCACGCTGCTCATCGAACAAGGCGGCAAGGTCCTCACGATCGCCGGCTCGAGCGTGGAGGTCGGCCCCGAGCGCGAATACCCGTCGCTCTATGCGCACTGGCGGGACCTCATCGCGCGCGGCGAAGCCGATGTCGACGTGCGGCCCCTGCGTCATGTCGCCGATGCGTATCTGCTCGGCGCGCGCCGCGAGGTGGAAGCCTTCGTCGACTGAGGCAGCCGCGAAACATATCACGACCGGATCATGAAGCCGCTGCCAAGCGGCAGCCTTATCGATTTACCAACCACACCACCGGCCCGCCGGGCCGAAACCAAGGAGACATGTATGACCAGCAAGCTTCGCCGCCTTACGTTGTGCGCCGCATTGGCGGTGTCGTTCGCCGCGCCGTTCGCGATGCAAAGCGCGGTCAAGGCGGATGAGCCGCTCAAGATCGGCTTCCTCGTGAAGATGCCCGAGCAGGCATGGTTCATCAACGAGCAAAAGGCCGCCACGGCGCTCGGCAAGCAGGACGGCTTCTCGGTCGTGAACATCGGTACGCCCGACGGCGAGAAGGTGCTGGCCGCGATCGACAACCTCGGTGCGCAGGGCGCCAAGGGCTTCGTGATCTGCGCCCCCGACGTTCGCCTCGGACCGGCAATCAAGGCCCGTGCGAAGAAGTACGGCATGAAGTTCGTCACGGTCGACGATCAGCTCGTCGATTCGTCGGGCAAGCCGCTCGCGGATGTTCCGCACCTCGGCATGTCGGCCTTCAAGATCGGCAATCAGGTCGGCCAGGCGATCACCGACGAAATGAAAAAGCGTGGCTGGAAGCCCGAGGAAGTGGGTGCGGTGCGCATCACCGACTATGAACTGCCCACGGCCAAGCTCCGTACCGACGGCGCGACGCAGTCGCTGCTCGCCGGCGGCTTCAAGAAGGAGAACATCTTCGACGCACCGCAAAAGACGACCGACGACGAAGGCGGCTTCAATGCGGCCTCGCCCGTGCTGGCCAAGCACCCGAACATCAAGAAGTGGGTGATCTTCGCGCTGAACGAGGAATCGGTGCTGGGCGGCGTGCGTGCCACGGAGCAGTTGCACATTCCGTCGAAGGACGTGATCGGCGTGGGCATCAACGGCGCGGGCGAAGCGTTTGCCGAGTTCCAGAAGAAGGAGCCGACGGGCTTTTACGGCACGATCGCCGTGAGCTCGACGAACCACGGCAAGCAAAGCACGCAGAACCTCGTCGACTGGATCAAGGCGGGCAAGCAGCCGGCCGCCGATACGCAGACGACGGGCAAGCTGATGACGCGCGACAACTGGCAGGACGTGCGTAAGGAACTCGGGATTTAAAGGCATGCTCAACGCAAACGACCTCGCCGTGGCCGAAGGGCCCGGCGGGGCGCGCGCCCCCCAAGGCGACGCGCCCTACCTCGAACTCGACGGCATCACCGTGGCCTTTCCCGGCGTGCTCGCCCTCGACCGCGTATCGCTGAACGTGCGCGCGGGCGAAGTGCACGGGCTCATGGGCGAGAACGGCGCGGGTAAATCGACGCTGCTGAAAGTGCTGTCCGGCGTGAACGTGCCGCAGGCGGGCACGCTGCGCCTGGGCGGCGTCGAGCAACGGTTTGCGGGCACCAAGGCGGCCATCGACGCCGGCATCGCAATCATCTACCAGGAGCTGCATCTCGTCCCCGAGCTGACGGTGGCCGAAAACCTGATGCTCGGGCAACTGCCGAGCCGCGGCGGCGTGCTCGACGAGCGCACGCTCGTTGCGCGCGCAAGCGAAACGCTCGCGCAGCTCGGCGAGCGCATCGATCCGAACACGCCGGTGAAGGAGCTTTCGATCGGCCAGCGCCAGATGATCGAGATCGGCAAAGCGCTCATGCGCAATGCCCGTGTGATTGCCTTCGACGAACCAACGAGCTCGCTCTCGTCGCGCGAGACGACGCAGCTCTTCAAGATCATCAACGCGCTGCGCGCCGAAGGCCGCGCCATCGTCTACGTGACGCATCGTATGGACGAGGTGTACGAGCTGTGCGACCGCGTCACCGTCTTCCGCGACGGCCATTCGATCGAAACGTTCGAATCGATGGACGGCCTCGAGCGCGACCGGCTGATCAGCTGCATGGTCGGCCGCTCGATTCGCGACGTTTACGGTTATCGCCCACGCACGGCCGGCGACGTCCATATCGAAGCGAAGGGCCTCATGGGGCCGGGGCTCAGCGAGCCCGCCTCGTTCAGCGCCCGCCGCGGCGAGATAGTCGGCTTTTTCGGGCTTGTCGGCGCGGGGCGCTCCGAACTCATGAAGCTCGTCTGCGGTGCCGTGCGTCCGACCGAAGGTCACGTCGAGCTCGACGGACGCGCGGTCACGTTTTCGTCGCCGCGCGACGCCGTGCGAGCCGGCATCGCGCTGTGCCCCGAGGATCGCAAGCAGGACGGCATCGTTGCGATCGCCTCGGTGGCGGACAACCTCAACATCAGCGCGCGGCGGCATTTCAGCCCGGCGCGCTTCCTGCTCAACGAACGCCGCGAACGGGCGCTCACCGACGACTACATCGCCAAGCTCTCGATCAAGACGCGCAACGGCGACACGCCGATCGGCACGCTCTCGGGCGGCAATCAGCAAAAGGTGATCCTCTCGCGCTGGCTCGCCGAGAAAATCGAGGTGTTCGTGATGGACGAGCCCACTCGCGGCATCGACGTCGGCGCGCGCGCGCAGATCTACGAGCTGCTTTACGGCCTCGCCGAAAGCGGGCGCACCGTCCTGATGGTGTCGAGCGACCTCGCCGAAGTCATCGGCGTGGCCGACCGCATCGTCGTCATGAAGGAAGGCCGCCTGGTCGGCGATCTGCCGAAGGCGGACGCCACGCCCGATCAACTGATCAAACTCGCATTGCCGCAATAACGCTTGGAACCGGCGCGCCCGAGCGCTCTTCGGCGCGCCCTCGAACGAGAGACATCATGCAACAACCACCGAGCATTCGCCCCGCCGCCGAGCCGGCCCTTCCGCCCTCGTCCTCCGCGACGCAAGGTGCGCCCTCCGCCGCCTCCAGGCTTTGGCGCATCGCAAACAAGTCCGGCATCGTGATGGTCTTCGTGATCCTCTTCGCGGTGCTGGCGCTGACCGTGCCCGACTTCCTCACGAGCCGCAATATGCAGGGGCTCCTGCTGTCGGTCACGTTGATCGGCTCGATCGCCGTGACGATGATGTTCGTGCTCGCGCTCGGAGAGGTCGATCTCTCCGTGGCATCGATCGTCGCCTTCTCGGGTGTCGTCGCCTCGATGCTGATCACGGCCACCCATAATGTGCTGTTCGGCGTCGTGGCCGGCGTGGTGGCGGGCGGCGCCGTCGGCCTCGTGAACGGCGTGCTGATTGCGCGCTACAAGATCAATTCGCTGATCGTCACGCTCGCGATGATGGAAGTCGTGCGCGGCCTGGCGTTCATCGTTTCGAGCGGCGACGCCGTGATGATTTCCGAGGAGAGCTTCTTCGACCTTGGCGGCGGCTCGTTCCTCGGCATTTCGTATCCGATCTGGAGCAACATCGTCGGATTTATCGTCTTCGGCTTTCTGCTGAGGAAGACGGTGTTCGGCAAGAACGTGCTGGCCGTCGGCGGCAACGCCGAAGCGGCTTCGCTCGCGGGCCTGCCCGTCGTGCGCATCAAGGTTGCCGTGTTCGTGCTTCAAGGTCTCGTCACGGGCTTCGCGGGCGTCATGCTCGCCTCGCGCATGAGCCTCGGCGATCCGAAAACCTCGGTCGGCCTCGAACTCGGCGTGATCTCCGCCTGCGTGCTCGGCGGCGTGTCGCTGACGGGTGGCGTCGCCACCATCTCGGGCGTGCTCGTCGGCGTGCTGATCATGGGCTCGGTGCAAAACGCCATGAGTCTCATGAATGTGCCGACGTTCTATCAATACCTGATCCGCGGCGGCATTCTGCTGCTCGCCGTGCTGTTCGACCACGTCCGCCGCACGCGCCGCGTGCACTGAGGGCGGCGCACCCTCGAACGCGTCACGGACGGGCTGCTCGGCAGCCTCGTCCGCGCGCGGCCCGGCGTTACCAGCCGAACGCGTCGGCATCCCTCTCGTAGCTGCGCAGTTGTTCGCGCTGTTTGTCGGTCAACACGGCATCCATGCGCTTGCGGGCGTCCGCCGACGTGTCGAACATCTTCTGCCTCACGGCCGCGATGTCCTTGAACGCCGCATCGATCGCCGCATCGTCGCGCTTGGGCGCTTCGTACAGATCGCGCAGCTTCGCCTGCCGGTCCATCATTTCGCCCATCAGGGTCCAGTGCGCCTTGCGCGTCTCATCCGCAATGCGGTTGACCTTCGCCCGCTGGTCGTCGCTGAGCTGGAGCGCGCCGGCCCATCCGGGCGCGCCCATCATCATACCGGTGCCGTAACCGCGCCCGCGCATCATGCCGCGCCCGCCACCCATCATGCTCGGGCCCATCCCGTACCAACCGGCTCCGCCCATCATGCCCGGCCCCGGGCCGTAGCCCCCCGGACACGGCGCCACGCCGGCCGCCTGCGAAGCCGGCGCGGCGGCAGCGGCCCCACTCTGCACCGCACCGGCCAGTGCAAACACGACGGCAACGGCTGCCGTCGACGGCATTTTCGCGATACGCATTTCCACCTCCCGTTGTTCCCCACGAATACCGCATGCTCGAGCGCCATGCGACCTTCTATCCAATGTAGGCCGCCCTTGCGGACCACCGTTGACGCTCGTCAAAGCGGACGCAATCGTCCGGCAATGCGACAATCCGCGACAATCGGCGACAATTCACAGCCCAGCGGCGGGCAGCGTTGCCGCCGCGAGCACCGGCGCGGGCCGTGCGCCCGGGCTGCCGATCTGGTATATCTGGTAGGAATACGGGATCGACGCCGCCGGCTGCTCGGCGGAGCAAGCGCCGCCGCCGCTGCCGTTCGCCGCCTGATCGGATCAGAGGAACTTCTTTGTCATGACAGCCGTACCGGTCTTCTTCAACCTTTATCGCCACAATTTCGCGCGCGTGGCCGTTGCCGTGCCGAAAGTCCGCGTGGCCGACCCTGCGTTCAACGCCCGGGAGACGATCGCGCTCATGCGCGAAGCCGACACGAGGCATGCGCTGGTCACGCTTTTTCCTGAACTCGGCCTGTCGGCCTACGCCTGCGACGACCTCTTCCAGCAGCGCGCGTTGCTCGATGGCTGCCTGGCGGCGTTGGCCGAAATCGTCGATGCGTCGCGTTCGCTGTCCACCATCGCGCTCGTCGGCCTGCCGCTGTCGCTCGATGGGCTGCTCTTCAATTGCGCGGCCGTCGTGCACCGCGGCCGGATACTCGGTCTCGTACCGAAGAGCTATCTGCCGAACTACCGCGAGTTCTACGAGGCCCGTCAGTTCTCGCCGGCCTGCTACCTGAAGCGCGACAGCGTCGACCTGCTGGGTCAAACGGCCGTGCCGTGCTCGACCGAGCTTCTCTTTCGCGTCGAAGGCCAGCCGCTTTTCACGTTTCACGTCGAGATCTGCGAAGACCTCTGGGTGCCGATTCCACCGTCGTCCTTCGGCGCGCTCGCCGGTGCCACGGTGCTCCTCAATCTCTCCGCTTCGAACGTGACCGTCGGCAAGGCCGATTACCGCCGGCTGCTCGCGAGCGCCCAGTCGTCGCGCTGCCTCGCCGCCTACGCCTACAGCGCGGCCGGGTACGGCGAATCGACGACCGATCTCGCGTGGGACGGTCACGGGATGATTTACGAGAATGGCAATGCGCTCGCCGAGACGCAGCGGTTCGCCGACGCGTCGCAGCTTATCTGCGCCGATCTTGATCTGGACCGGCTCGCCGACGAGCGCATGCGTCAGACGACGTTCGGCGATACGGCGTTTCAGCACGCCGAGGCGTGCGCGCGGTATCGGACGATCGACGTGCCGGCCACGGTGCCGTGCGATATCGCGTTGCCGCTCGAGCGCAGCTACGAGCGCTTCCCGTATGTACCGGCCGATCCGAAACGGCGCGGCGAGCGGTGCCGGGAAATCTACGACATCCAGGTACAAGGGCTCGTCACCCGGATGCGCTCGGCGCGGGCCAACAGGCTCGTGATCGGTGTTTCGGGGGGACTCGATTCCACGCTGGCGCTGCTCGTCTGCGTACGTGCCGTCGACATGCTGAAGCTGCCGCGCGACGCGGTCGTCGCCTGCATCATGCCCGGCTTCGGCACCGGCGAGCGCACGCTCGATCAGGCGCGCCGCCTCGTTTCGTCGCTCGGTTGCCGAACGCACGAAATCGACATTCGCCCAAGCTGCATGCAGATGATGCGCGACATCGGGCACCCGTTCGCGCAGGGCGAGCCCGTGCACGACGTCACATTCGAGAACGTACAGGCCGGCGAACGCACGAGCCATCTGTTCCGCATGGCCAACATGGTCGGCGGGCTCGTGGTCGGCACCGGCGACTTGAGCGAGTTGGCGCTCGGATGGTGCACTTATGGCGTGGGCGACCACATGTCCCACTACAGCGTCAACGCCAGCGTTCCAAAGACGCTCATCCAATATCTGATTCGCTGGACCGCCGACGAAGGCTCGCTCGGCCAGCACGCGGCCGCGGTACTGCGCGACGTGCTGGAGACCGACATCAGCCCCGAACTGATTCCGCCAGGCGAAGACGGCGCGATGCAACTGACCGAAGCCGCGGTCGGCCCCTACGAACTGCAGGACTTCAACCTCTACTACCTGCTGCGCTTCGGTTACCGGCCATCGAAGGTCGCCTTTCTCGCCTGGAGTGCGTGGCACGACCGTGCCCGCGGCCCATGGCCCGACTTGCCGGACGAGAAGCGGCACGCTTACGGGATCGCCGAGATCAAGCGCTGGCTCGCCGTGTTCCTGCGGCGCTTCTTCGAGCAGCAGCAATTCAAGCGGAGCTGCCTGCCCAACGCGCCGAAGGTCGGCTCGGGCGGCTCGCTTTCGCCGCGCGGCGACTATCGTGCGCCGAGCGACGCGAGCGCCGCCGTCTGGCTCGCCGATCTCGAGTCGGTGCCCGAACACGATACGGAGGCACCGTGAATCTGCCGTGCGTCATGCGCAGTGCCGCCGGAGATCCGGCACGCTCACGCTTCGAACGGACGCTGCCATGACAGCACCGGCCGCCGATCCGCTGCTCTTCGCACTTGCCGCCACGCGCTCATTCGGGGAATCGGTGAGCCACCGCCTGGGCACCCCGCTCGCGCCGCTCGAGGCGCGAGCATTCGAAGACGGCGAGCATAAAACACGGCCGCTCACCAATGTGCGCGGCCGCGACGTCTTCGTCATTCAGTCGCTCTACACGGACGAGCGCGAGAGCGTGAACGACAAGCTCTGCGAACTGCTCTTTTTCATCGGCGCATTGAAGGACGCTTCCGCGGCATCCGTCACGGCGGTGGTGCCTTATCTGGCCTACGCACGCAAGGACCGTAAATCGCAGTCACGCGATCCGGTGACCACGCGCTACGTTGCCGGACTGTTCGAAGCGGTGGGCACCGATCGCATCGTGACGATCGACGTTCACAACCTCGCCGCCTATCAGAACGCATTTCGCTGCCGGACCGATCACCTCGAAGCCAATCCGCTCTTCGTCGAGCACTTTCTGCCGATCGTCGACGATGACGAAGTCGTCGTCGTCTCGCCCGACGCGGGCGGTATCAAGCGTGCGGAGGCATTCCGGCAGCGTCTGACGCGCGCGCTCGGGCGTCCCGTCGCAGCCGCTTTTGCGGAGAAACATCGCAGCGCCGGCGTGGTAACCGGCGAGCTCATCGTCGGCGACGTCGCAAACCGGCGCGCCATCGTCATCGACGACATGATCAGTACCGGTACGACGATCGCCCGTACGGTCAAGGCCTGCCGCTCGCTGGGCGCGCGCGAGGTCTACGCGGTTGCCACACACGGCCTCTTCGTGGGCGATGCAGCCTCCATTCTCGCCGACGACGCGCTGACGCAAATCGTCGTGACCGACAGCGTGCCCCCGTCGCGGCTGCCGGCGGGCAAGGTGCGCGACAAGCTCGCGGTGCTCGACAGTTCAGGGCTTTTCGCCGCGGCCATTCGCTGCATTCACTCGGGCGAGTCTATCGCCGCGCTGCTCGACACCTGATGGCCGGCACGCCAGCCATCGCGGCATCGCTCGATATGATGGCCTGCCAGCCTCAGGTAATGGCGGGCCATGATCGTCCATTTCGGTGACTGGCGATAAGCGCGTTCGCGCAGGTGCCACGCCGCCATCTTCGCGCGCACGAGTGCGCGGTAGCTTTGATAAAAGTGGACGAGCGGTTCGCAGCCGCGCTCGTGCCTGTCGTGCACGTACGCGGACAGCAGCGCATCGGCAAAGTCGGCGCGGCCGAGACGTTCGCACTCCAGCGCGAGAAACGCAATCTCGTCGATCGTATCGAGCGTGCGGAGCATCGCCGAAAACTCGAGACAGTCGATGACGGGGATGCCCGGCTCGAGGCACACGTGCTCGGGCCGCAGATCGCCGTGCCCTTCGACAATGCGGCCCTCGTGCACGCGCCGGTCGAAATGGCCCGCGCCCCACTCGAGCATGTCGTGCTGCGCGTGGCAGATCGCACGCACGTCCCCGTCGGGCAGGCCGAAGGCCGGATCGCAAAGCGCCCGCTCGTTTTCGAGGATCCCCGCGGCCAAGCGGCGCCGGTAGGCATGTGCCGTCACCGGTGCGGGCGGCAACGCGTGGTGAAAGGCGGCAATACGCGCGGCACTGCGCTCGGCATCGGCCGCAGTCGCCGTGCCGTCGAGCAAGGCGCGATCGAGCATGCGGTCGGCCGGCAAGCGGCGCATCCGCACGAGCCAGTCGACGACTTCCCCGTCGCCATCGATGATCAGACGCCCCGTCGCGTCGGTCGCCAGCGGCAGCACGCCCAGGTATACCGATTCCGCGAGACGCCGATTGAGCCGCAGTTCCTCCTCGCAGAATCGCCGCCGCGCCGCGAGCGTGCTGAAGTCGAGATACTCGTACCGCACGGGCTTCTTCAGTTTGTAAGCATGCTGCTCGGTCAGAAAGACCCACGACATATGCGTTTCGATGACGGACACGGCCGCCGTCGCCTCGGGGTACGCCGCGGGGTCGCGCAGCGCGGCAACCTTGGTTTGCACCGGCAGCAACGGCTCACCCATGATCTGTTCCGTGTGCGCGGGACGCCGATCGTTCCGCCTCCCGCGTATCGAGCTGCGCGGCGAGTTGCCGGATCGCGTCGGAAACGGCGACCGGGTACGGCTCGTCGATGTCGAGCGTACGCTGCGCGGGCGGCAGCGCACGCAACGCTGTTCGGGCCCGCTTGCGGCTCGCTTCCAACGCGGGAAGCGCCGCACAACGCACGCCGCCGCGCATGGCCGGCTCGATGAGCGGCTCCCCACCGCGGCGTTCGCCCTCGAGCGTCAGCCAATCCCCACCCATGACGCCATTGGCCGCGATGTGCCGATACACCGATTTGCGGCCCGGCCACGTCGCCTTGCCCTCCGAGCGCTTGCGGCGCGGCGCATGAGCGTATTCGACGAGTTTGTACGCGCAATCGAGATACGGCGCGTCGGCCGAGGTGTTCATACGCGTGCCGACGCCAAAGCCATCGATCGGCGCATCCGCCGCGGTCAGCTCGCGCAGCCGGTACTCGTCGAGATTGCCGCTCGCGAAGATCGTGACATGCGAGAGTCCGCCGCCGTCTAGGATGGCACGCACACGCCGCGCGTGCTCGGCCAGGTCCCCGCTGTCGATGCGCACCGCCTGAATGGCGATGCCCTCGCTCGCGAGCCGGCCCGCGAGCGCGATGAGCTTGCGCGCAGCGGATTCCGTATCGTAAGTGTCGATCAGCAGCGTCGCATTGTGCGGCTGCGATCGGGCGAAGCGTTCGAATGCCGTGGCCTCGTCGCCGCACGCCTGCACGAACGAATGCGCCATCGTGCCGTAGGTCGGTATGCCGAACGCGATGCCGGCCGCGAGGGTGGCGGTGCCGGAAAATCCAGCCAGATAGCTCGCGCGTGCGGACAGCATCGCCGCCTCGGCACCATGTGCGCGCCTCAGGCCGAAATCGACGAGCAATCTGTCGGGCGCGGCAAGAACGATGCGTGCCGCTTTGCTCGCCACCACCGTTTGATAGTGCAGCAGATTGATCACGCGGCTTTCGACGAACTGCGCTTCGCGGATCGGAGCGGTCACGCGAAGGATAGGTTCATCCGGAAAAAACACCGTCCCTTCGGGCATGGCGTCGACGTCGCCCGTAAACCGCAGGCCTTCGAGAGATTTCACGAACGCGGGCGTGAACCGCCCCGTGGCCGCGATGAGCGTCAAATCGTCCTCGGACAGACGCAGCCCCTCGAGGTATTCGAGCACCTGCTCGAGCCCGGCAGCAAGCAGGAAGTTGCGTTCGCGCGGCAACGCCCGCACGAAGAACTCGAACGTGGCCGTGTCGTTCATGCCGGCGTCGAAGTACGCCTGCAGCATCGTCAGTTCGTAGAGATCGGTAAGCAGCGGGCTGCCGCCTGAAATGTTCATGGCGCCGCCTCTGTCGCGCGCGTTTTCGCTGCGCGGCGCAGCAGCGGCAACCGCTCGCCGCGTTCGACGATCCCGGCGATGCTCATGCCGAAATCGCCCACCGAGCGGGCCGCGTTGCGATAGGCACGCACACGGAAAGGATTGGCCCCTTGTATCTCGAGCAGATCGGCGATCTGCTCGAAAATGCGCGCCATATCGGCGTTATGAAGCGGCATCCCTCGCCTCCTCCGCGAAAGCGGTCCGTCTCACCGGCCCCGCGCCGCGATGCCCCGCCATGCATCGCGGCCGGCACTGCGAGCGCAGCGATCGCGTTTCGTCATAAAACGCCGTCACCGCCGCCAATAAATGCGGACCAGATATTCGTCGGGGCTGTACTTCATAACGAGCGAACCCTGGAACGCCGATTCGAGTGCCGCGCCGATACCGCGTGCGAGGTGCACATCGGTGGTCGAGACGATCGTCGTGCCGCCGTTCTCGTCGACCGACATGATGCGCTGCATGGGATGCTCGCGCTTCGCATGGGCTTCGTGGTGACGGATCCGCTCGAGAATTTCCACGAGATGCGCCGCGGCGAACGGCCCGTCGATGTAGACGTAGCCTGCAGGCAGCGCATCGGCAATGCGCCGACACGCCATGCAAAGCGTCTCCTTCGCCTGTGCGGGACGCGCCAGCCATTGCCAACGGCCCTCGTGGTACACCGCGCCGCAATCACGGCATATGGTTGGCTCGCTCAGCTTTTCGCGCAGCGCGTAAGGATCGTGTCCTAGCCCGGGAAACACTTCCTCGTGTGCCCCCGGATGATGGGGCGTGACGTGATCTGCCATAACGACCTCCTCAGCATGTGCGGCTGTTTCAACGTGCAAGCCGGCATCGCGATCGCGAGTCGCGCGCGTTCGTCACGGCAATGCGGGTTTCCTGCTCCAGACTGCCCTCACGTCAGCGTAAGACGCTTACGCACACCCTCGTTGATCTGGGTCAAGCGGGGTTGCGCTGCAAACCGCCGCGTGCATCCGCCTGCCCCGGCATTGTCGCCGGAGCGCGCCCGGCCGAATGTGGGCGTTGCCGCAAAACGCCAGACCGCAGCCGGCGGCACACGCGGCTTGCCTCGTATCTCAGGCGGCACCCACATATTCGCCACGGGCCGGATACGCATGTTCGATCGTGAAGTCGAGCGCCTTCAGGAGGTCCGGGAAGGCGGGCCGTGCGAACGGCATCGATTGCACCGACGCATAGTAGACACTCGTGTCTGGCCGGATCAGAAACAGCCCCGGCTCGGAAAAAATCGCCGGCTCCTCGATGCCGATCGACGTCTCGCCTTTCGATGCGGATAGATAAAGGCCCCAGGCTCGCGCAGTCGCGAGCGGCAACCCATATCCGATACGCAGTGCGCCGGCACCGACTTTATCGGCCATCTGCCTCGCTCTCGTTTCGGAGTCCGAACTGACCGCGATGGTTTTCACGCCGCGCTCGGCGAACGCGGGGGTGAGCCGCTCGAGTTCTTTCAGATGCACCGCGCAGATCGGGCAGTGCAAGCCGCGATAAAAGCTGACCAATGTCAGATAGCCCGGCGCTTCCCGTGCCAGTTCGAATGGCCCGTGCGCGACGGTGAGAATGTTCAGTGCGGGTGCTTGGGTACGCGGGATCAACATGGACAACCTCCTTTGGATGGCGAACGAAACGGCGCCCTTGACGACGTGCCCGCACTTTCCCATACTCCAAGAAACGATATGTCTCAATATCATGATCGAAAGTCCTGAATCGACCTCGGAGTCGCCCAAGCAAGATCGCCTTTCGGCGTTTTTCCGCGCTTTCTCGTTTTCGGTCACGCCTGCCTCGTCGTTCGACGCCGTGAACGAGCACGCCGATGTGACGCTCGGCGTGCTGGCCTCTCGCGATCGTGCAGACCGGCTCGTGCTCGAGGCCGGCCCGTCGCCCGGCCCGCTACCTCCCGGCAGGGTCGTTGCGGCTGTCCACGTTTCGTTTGGCGGCGCGCTCAATCCGCTGCTCGGTGCGCTGCCGCGCCGGCTCTCGGTGCCGCTCGACGAGGACGACGCCCTTCGCGCACTCGCGGACGTCCTCGTCGCAGAAGCACGCGAGAGCCGCTGCGGCCGTCAGACGGCGCTCGCGCGACTGTCCGAGGTAATCGTCCTGATGATCTTGCGTCGCGCGATCGACGCGGGCGCCACAGGGCCAGGCCTGCTCGCCGGCCTCTCGCATCCGGCGCTGCACCGCGCGCTCGCGGCCATGCACGACGCGCCGGGACGCGCTTGGCGCATGGAAGATCTGGCCGCCCTCGCGGGCTTGTCGCGAAGCCGCTTCATGGCACTCTTTCGCGAGACGGTGGGCACGACACCGAGTGCCTATTTGACGGCATGGCGGCTCGTGCTCGCCCACCGTGCATTGACCGACGGCGAGCGCGTCAAGGCGGTAGCCAAACGCGTCGGATTCGGTAGCGCATCCGCGTTCTCCCGCGCTTACTCCCGCCGATTCGGACACGCGCCTGCCCTCGCCCGCCCGCAGGCCGCGCAAAACTTACCATTTGTTGCAAACTGAGAAAAAGCCTGCGCCGATGCAAACGTATCCTTCGCGCACCATTGACAAAACAACAGGTGTTGCGATGAACGGCTTGCGGAAAACCCTGATATGCGGACTCTTCGCCTCGATGGCGCTCGCCGCCTGTGGCGGTGGGGGCGACGGCGGCACGCCGACCGGCACGCTCAGCGTTCACATGACCGACGCACCCGCGTGCGGTTTCGATCACGTCTACGTGACCGTCAGCAAAGTGCGCGTGAACACGAGTTCGGCGGCGGGCGACGGCGACGGCGGATGGAGCGACATCACGCTTGCCACGCCGCAGAAGATCGACTTGCTCACGCTGACCAACGGCGTACTGACCACGCTCGGGCAAACCACGCTTCCCGCAGGCCAGTATCAGCAAGTGCGACTCGTGCTCGCCTCGAACCAGGGCAATACGCTGGCCAATTCCGTCGTGGTATCGGGAACGACCACCGAGCAGGCACTGGCCACGCCGAGCGCGGTGCAAAGCGGTCTGAAGATCATTCGTCCGTTCACGGTGCCGGCCAACCAGACCGTAGACCTCGTACTCGACTTCAACGCATGCAAGTCGGTCGTGCTGCAAGGCAACGGCTCGTACGCGCTCAAGCCGGTCGTGACCGCCACGCCTACCGCGGTCAGCGGATCGATCGACGGCTACGTCGCGACCGGCCAGGCAGGCGCAACCGTTTATGCGGAGCAAAACGGCCAGGTCATACGTGGCACGGTGGCCGACAGCACAGGACACTTCATGCTGTCGCCGCTCGTGCAGAGCACGACGAACGGCAATTACGACATCGTCATTGCTCAGACGAATGAGACCACGGGCGTCGTGACTTCGGTACCCGTCCTCGTGGGCGCCACGACGCACGTCTCGACCTCCTCCACGCCGATCACACTGGCGGCCTCGACAATGAATACCGTCAGCGGCACGGCAACCGCCTCTGCATACGCGAGCCTGCGCGCGCTGCAGACGACCACGTCAGGCACTTACGAAATCGCTTCGACGAACGCGAACCTGACAACGGGCGCTTATTCGATGAGCCTGCCGGTCGCCGCCCCGATGGTAGGCGCCTACACGGGAACCCTGCCGGTCTCGCTCACCGCGGCGACGGCATCGGCGGGCCTCTACACGATCGAGGCAGACGCCGCTTCGGGCGCAACCCAATCGACCGGCGTCAATATCACGAGCGGCGCCCAAACCGCCAACTTCAGCTTCTGAGCACAGCTCGTCACACGGGAGGGGCTAACGCCCCTCCACAACCGGGGAAAACCTCAATGAAAAAAATGATCGTAGTCCTGACTATCGCGGGCGGCATCCTGAGCGGCTGCGCCGTATACGTGCCCGACCAGCCGGGTGTGGTCGTGCGCCCGCAGGGCGGTCCCGGCAACGGCTTTTGCCCGCCCGGCCAGGCGAAGAAGGGCAACTGCTGACGCCGCGCCGGCCAAGCTATGAAACGAGCATCGGCGCCCCTGCGGGGGCGCCTTTTTTTTGTTTGAAACACGCGACGCATGGCACGTGCCGCTTTGTAATCAACTGTAACTCCCGTTTCATCGGAAGGAACTTCAGCGGCCCCGCGCGCCCACGCTCACGTGGGTTTTGGCGCGTTGCAATAAAAGCGCATGATGTCCTCGGCTCGGGCGAGGACGGTACCTGCGTTGAGCACGGCGGCCGCGCCCGCTGCCAATCCATATGCCAGCGCATCCTGAGCGCTCGAACCGCGCGCGAGGGCCCAGATCAGTGCAGCGAGAAAGCTGTCTCCGGCCCCGACGGCACTCACGACGCGAACGGGCAGTGCCGGCATGACGACGACTTCGTCGAGCGTGGCGATCAGCGCGCCGCGTTCGCCGAGCGTCAGCGCCACGACGCGGGCCTGCCCGCTGCGCACGATCCCGCACGCCGCGTCGCGCCAATCCGTCTGCGAAATCAACGGCTTTCCGGTCAGCTCGCGCAACTCATCGAGACTTGGCTTGACGAGATAAACGCCTTCAGCGAGCGCGGCCGCGAGCGCCTCGCCTGACGCATCGACGGCCAAGCGGTAGCCCTTCGCGCGCGCTGATCTGGCGAGCCTGGCATAAAAATCCGGCGGCACACCCGGCGGCAGGCTGCCGCTCGCCACCAGATAATGCGGCGCGGGTGCGAGTGCATCGATATGCTCGAGCACGCCCAGCCATTCTGGCTGCGAAACGCGCGGTCCCGGCAATACGAAGCGAAATTCCCGTCCCGTCGATCGTTCGAGTACGGCAATGTTCTCGCGTGTGTCGCCCGCGATCGCGAGCTCGCATGCCGGCACCTCCTCGGCCTCGAGCAGTGCGCGCAGCAACCGCCCCGTCTCCCCGCCCGCCGCATAAAGTGCCAGGCAGTCTGCGCCAAGCCGATGGGCGACACGTGCCACATTGATTCCCCCGCCCCCCGCGTCCTTGCGCGGATCGCTGCGGCGAAGCTTGCGCGTGTCGACCATGCGCTCGACGCTGAACGAGAGATCTACTGCCGGATTGAGCGTGAGCGTCACAATTTCGGTCATGGCGGGCCCTCGATGCACTGCGTTGCCGGGAGTACATCATCGAGCCGCGGCGCGATCCTTGACGCACGTCAAGCTGCGCCGCGTGGTGCGCCCCGTGCCGAATGCAGCGGCACGCGCGCCTAGCGCGCATCGTCGGTACACCGGTCGGCATGCCAGAAGATGGCGAGCCCCGTGCGCGGCCAATCGGAGAGCGTGCCGATGCCATGAGAATTCGTGCCCTGCGCTGCCGGTGTGAGGCAAAGATAGCGGCCGGCCTGGGTCAGCGTGATGTAACAGTCCTTGCCATATCGAAGATACCGGTTGACGGGGCCGGAGGGCAGCATCTGCCCCTGGTCATCGGCGCGAAGGGCGCCGGTGCACGCCACGAACCAGGTGGAAAGATCGCGTGCGCATGGTGCTCTCAGCGCCGTCACACTGCCCGAATCGGCTTCGCCCATCGCCAGCAACCGGTAATTGCCGCAATAGTCGAAAAGCTGCAGACGAACCGCATCGCCGAACGAAACCGGCTCGCCAACGCGATTCTTGGCGCGCGTGGCCGGCACGAAGGTCCAGACCGCATCCGCCTGTGCACCGGCGCCCGACAAGCCGGCATTCACACTCAGCGCGGACGGCACGCGCTTGCCGGCCTTGCGCCGAACGATCGATACGAACCGCGGCTCGACGCTCGCGCAGCTTCGCAGCACGAATCGATCGCCGTAGCGAATCGTGCCGCCAGGCTGCGGTTCGCGCGTCAGCGGCTGACGAACGCTCTCATCCGTCACATACATCACGTCGGTATCCATGGCTTTCCCCGTACCCGCCGCGCAGCAGCAGGCGCAAATGGCTCAATGGCGATCCAATGCTGATGACTTCCCGATGCGGCCGACCGAGACGGCGCAGGTGCCCCGGCCATTGGACGAGCGCAACCCTACCGGCTCGCCTTACTCGCAAAGATGGGGGACGTCCGCTCAGCCCGACAACCAAAGACAGCGACACCTCGCCGGCCAGCGGGCGTGCCGACCTTTCAAGGGTCGCGATGACTTGAATCGCGCCGCCCAGCCAGCATGAGATCTCTCCTCGCGAAATCGACGGTGGCCGACGCACTCTGTATGAAACGGACTCGCCGTGTCTGCAGCGAAATAGCATGCCCGTTAGATATGCAAGCGATTACCGCCGCGGCAACAAAGCGCAAGAAAAGCCCAACAAAAGCGCAACAATGCGGCGCAACAAAGCGGCAACCCTCTGCAAAGGCCCCAATTCAGTCTTATAAAAGATGCCCGTCAATAGAGACAAACGAACCGGCCCCTCGCACGTGCGTTATTAAATACTCCGCCAGCCGGATCGCCCCACTAATCTAGTAAAGACCCTATTCGCTGTCAAGCGGCACGAAGATCTCTCCGAATTTTCGAAAAGCAATACGTTTTCGGCGAAGCAAAATTTGCCGTCAATTATGCCTCGACAAACGGTGCAACGGCACACGGAAAGAGGAACGTAACGATTTTTAACAATGACGCGGCGGCGATTCCGTTATTCCCCGAATTTTCCATCTATTCGGGGCCACAGAGAAACAAGTCGATTCCAATGCTGTTTTAGCCCGGGCCCATTTAACAAAATTTAAGAATTGACGCCGAGCCGGTCGACTTCGAATTGGCGGGCAACGGCAACATGCCGCCCGCCACCCGCCTTGCTCGTTGCATTGCGCTTGATCCAAATCACGCCCGGCTGCGTTTGCCGACGCGATGATGAAAGCTGGACATATGCTCGACGGAGTGAAGGTTGCTCGCAAGAATCTCGTCGAATCGAGGCCGCGCCGGGTCGGATGGCTCGTATCGCCCGTTCGCAAAGGCAATGCTCGCCGTCGTGGCCGCCGGCCTGCTGCTCGGACTCGGAGTCGGTCCGGCAGCGCACGCGGCGCGGAGCGAACAGCGCGTCGCGGTACTCGCCTATCATCGCTTCGCCGATACGCCGAACGACTCGATGACCGTGCGCGTCACCACGTTCGAGGCGCAACTCGCCTTCCTGCGCGCGCATGGGTACCATTTTGTCGCGTTGCGGGACGTCGTGGACTGGCTGGAGAATCGCCGCGCAACGTTGCCCGACAAACCCGTTGCATTGACCGTGGACGACGGCCACCGCAGTGTGCAGGACGTGCTGCGGCCGATCGCGTTGCGCGAGCACCTGCCCGTTACGCTCTTCATCTACCCGTCGGCGATCTCGAACGCCTCATATGCGCTCACCTGGGAGGAGCTCGCTCGCCTGCGCGACACGGGCATGTTCGACGTGCAGTCGCACACGTACTGGCATCCGAACTTCAACGTCGAGCGCAGGCAGAGGACGCCCGACGATTTCAGGCGTTTCGCCGAAAAACAACTGCAAGGCTCGCGCGCGAGCATCGAGCAAAAGCTCGGCGGAAGCGTGGATCTGCTCGCCTGGCCATTCGGCATCGTCGACGAAGAGCTGGAGGGTCTTGCGGCGCAAGCCGGTTATCGCGCCGCATTCGCACTCGGCGCACGGTTAGCAGACAAGCAGTCGCACCGCTACGCGGTGACGCGCTTTCTCATCACGGATGGCGTCACGCCTGCCGTCCTCGGCCGCCTGCTCGGCGAACCCGCCGCCGAACGGCGGCCCGAACCGGAGAAGCAGCCATGAACGCGCGCCGATGGACCCGACTCGCCGCGTTCGCCGCGCCGTTCGCCGCCCTGTTCGCCCTCTCGGTCGGCTGCGCGCCGGCAAACGCCTTCACCGGCACGGTCGTCGACGCCGGAACCGGTCAGCCGATCGCGGGCGCCGTCGTGACGGCAGCCAGCGGCATCTGGCGCAGCGATGCCGCCGGACGCTTCACGAGCGAGCACACCGCCGCGACGATATCGGCACGCGCGCCCGGCTACTTGCGGCAGACGGTTACCGTATCGGGCGATGGGCCGCTGACGATCGCACTCGCGCCTTTCAAGCCGCGAGCCGTCTACCTGTCCGCGTTCGGCGCAACGAGCACGACGCTGCGCGATGCGGCGGTCGCCCTCACCGAAACAACGGCCGTCAACGCGCTCGTGATCGACATGAAGGGCGATCGAGGCATCACCCCCTATCACAGCGCCGCACGCGAAGCCGTTGGCGCGAACGCGCATGTCTCGGCCCCGTCGCCCGAAACCGATCGCTTCGGGGCCATCGTGGCATCGCTGCATCGCCGGAATCTGTACCTGATCGCCCGCATCGTCGTCTTCAAGGACGACCCGCTCGCCGCCGCGCATCCCGAGTGGACCGTGCGCGACGCCGCGGGCGAGCCATGGCACGACCGCGAGGGTCTGCGCTGGGTCGATCCTTTTATCAACGCGGTATGGCGCCATAACATCGATCTCGCCGAAGAGGCGGCCCGCGCCGGTTTCGACGAAATACAGTTCGACTATGTCCGCTTTCCCGACTCGGCGGGCGTGCACTTCTCGATGCCCAACACGCGCGCCAACCGCGTGGCCGCGATCGTCGGCTTTCTCGATGCGGCACGCGAGCGGCTCCAGCCGTACAACGTTTTCCTTGCCGCCGACATTTTCGGCTACGTATGCTGGAATCGTGACGATACGGCTATCGGGCAACAGCTCGAGACGCTCGCGGCGCCGCTCGACTATATATCGCCGATGCTCTACCCATCCGGCTTCACCTGGGGCTTGCCGGGGCTGCACGACCCTGTGAGCGCCCCGGGGCAGATCGTTCGGCGCTCGCTGGCCGAAGCCAAACGCCGAACTGGTCTGCCCGGGGTACGCTTTCGGCCGTGGCTGCAAGCGTTTCGCGACTATGCATTCGATCGGCGCGCATTCGGCGCCGACGAAATCCGTGCGCAAATCGACGCGGCACAAGCCGAAGGCTCGGACGGATGGATGCTATGGAATCCTCGAAATCACTACGAGAGCGAGCAGCTTCCGCGCTGAGCGAAGCCGTCGGGCGCTCTTTCGTTCATCTGAGGGCCCGCCTGCTCGCCCTGCCCGTCGCCCTCACGGTCGCGCTCGTTCCGCTGAGCGCTGTCGCCGCCGATATTCCCGATGCTGCACGCGAGGAGTTGAACACCATCGTCGAGCACGAGATCGCCGCGCAGCGGATACCTGGCGCGGTCGTTGCGATCGGCGATGCAAGCGGTGTGTTCTATCGTGCGGCATTCGGCGAGCGGGCCACGACGCCCCGCCACGAGCCGATGACGATCGACACCGTGTTCGATCTCGCCTCGCTGACGAAAGCGATCTGCACGACCACGGCGGTCATGCAGCTCGTCGAAACGCACCGGCTTCGGCTCGATGACCCCGTGGCAAGATACTGGCCCGCATTCGCGGCAAACGGCAAGGGCACGGTCACGGTCGGCCAGTTGCTCGCGCACACCTCGGGGCTCGCCCCCGACGTTCCCCTCGCCGCACGCAACCGCTCGCGTCCCGGCGTGCTGCGCGAAGTCCTGGCCGAGCGGCTGCACGCCGCGCCTGGCGCGCGCGTGATCTACAGCGACATCAATTTCGTCGTCCTCGGCGAACTCGTGCAACGCATCACGCACCGGACACTCGACGATTACGCTCGCGCACACATCTTTGCCCCGCTCGCGATGCGCGATACGCAGTTCGTGCCCGACCTCGGGCACATGGCGCGCAGCGCGCCGACCACGCCCGATGGCGCCGGCATGCGCGAGGGCCGTGTGCACGACCCGACCGCGGCCGCGATGGGCGGCGTAGCCGGCAACGCCGGCCTCTTTTCGACGGCAGACGATCTCGCGCGCTATGCGCGCATGCTGCTCGGCGGCGGCCGGCTCGAGGGCGCGCGGGTGCTGCGGTCTTCCACCGTCGCTTCGCTGACGGTACCGCGCTCGCCGCCCGGCGAGTTGCCTTGGCGCGGCTTCGGATGGGCGCTCGACGCTCCGCTCGTACCGAATCGCGACCGGCTTGCGCCGCTCGGCGCGTTGACGCATACCGGCTACACCGGCACCGCGCTGTGGATCGACTTCGTCACGCAGCGCTTCGTCATCATCCTCAGCAACCGCGTGCATCCGTACGAAAGCGGCGATGCACGTCCCTTGCGGGCGCAGATCGTCGGCTGGCTCGCCAGCAGGGGCAAGGAAACCGGCTCGGACGACATCGCCCGGGCATTGCCGCTCGCCGCACCGGCCATCGACGCGTTTCGGCGGCCGCCTTCCTCGCATGGCCCGGTTCTGAGCGGCATCGACGTGCTGCAGGCGCAGGCCTTTGCGCCGCTCGCCGGAATGCGAGTCGGGCTGCTGACCAACCGCAGCGGATTCGACCACGCCGGCAGGCGGACCATCGACCTCCTGGCTCAAGCGCCGGGGCTGACGCTCGTCACTCTGTTCTCGCCTGAGCACGGCCTCGCCACCGACCGCGACGCACGCGTGCCCGACGCGCGCGATGCCGCGACCGGCTTGCCCGTACGCAGCCTGTATGGCGGCACGCGGCGTTTCGCGCCTGCCTCGCTCGATGGTCTCGATGCACTCGTCGTCGATCTTCAGGATGCGGGCGTGCGCCTCTTCACCTACGAGACGACGCTCGGCTATGCGCTCGAAGCGGCGGCGGCGCGTGGGATCCCGCTCTTCGTGCTCGATCGTCCGAACCCGCTCGGTGCTGACACCTTCGGCGGCCCCGTGCTCGACGCGGACCGCGAATCGTTCACCGGCTACCACCCGTTGCCGCTCGTGCATGGCATGACGATGGGCGAGCTCGCCACGCTTCTGAACGATGAGCGCGGCATCGGCGCGCAGTTGCACGTGATCCCGATGCAAGGCTACCGGCGCGCGATGCGCTTCGCCGACACCGGTCTCGGATGGGTCCCGCCCTCGCCGAACCTGCGCACGCTGGCCGCACTGGATCTCTATCCCGACCTCGCGCTGCTGGAGGGCGCCAACCTCAGCGTCGGCCGCGGCACCGCCCGCCCGTTCGAGCAGATCGGCGCACCGTGGATGGACGGCGAGGCGCTGGCGCAAGCGCTGAACGCACGGGCGCTCGGCGCGCGCTTTCGCCCGGTGGATTTCGTGCCTTTGGAATCGACCTACCGCGGCAAGCTCTGCCATGGCGTCGCGATCGCCCGCGACATGGCGTCCGCCCCCTCAGGGATGCTCGGCCTCGGCATAGCCATCGCGCTTCGCCAGCTTTATCCGGATCGGTTCGATCTCGACGCAACACGCGATGCGATCGGTTCGACAACGGTATGGGAAGCGCTCAGGAACGGCGCGAGCCTCGAGACGCTGCAGCCGGTGCTCGACGCTCAGCGGGCATCCTTTGCGGCCCGGCGCTCGCGCTTCCTGCTGTACTGATGCGAACGCTGCCCGGAATGGTTTGGGCTGCTTAAGGTTGCGATAAGCTTGGTTTGGCAAGATCGCCGCAACCGCCGATTTTACTTTTCTTCCAGGGAGCATTATGAGCGTTTATCGCCCAACCACCGTCAACAGCTACGGCAGTGTCGCGCGAGCCTTGCATTGGCTCGTCGCGCTGCTCGTTGCCGCACAGTTCGTCATCGGCTGGACCATGCCCGAGGTCCATCGCGACACGCTGCCCGTAGGCCTCATCGCGTGGCATCTCGGCGTCGGTGCCACCCTCGTGGCCGCCGTCGTCTTGCGCATCGTCTGGCGCGCCACGCATCGTCCGCCCCCGGACACGCTCGCTCCCGTGCACCGCATTGCGTCGAAACTCACGCATACGCTGCTGTACGCCGCGCTCGCCGCCGTGCCGCTGCTGGGTTGGGCCAATGCCTCGTCGCGCGGCTGGGACGTGAAGGTGCTGGGGCTCGTGGGCCTGCCGGCGTTGAGCGCGAAAGGCTCGGCGCTCGGGCACGAGATGGGCGACGTTCATAGCGCGCTCGCCTGGGTGCTGCTCGTGCTGATCGCGGCGCACGTCGCAGCGGCGCTCTATCATCGCTTCGTGCTGAAAGACGACGTATTGCAGCGCATGCTGTAAGCGCCGCGCATAACTCACACGCCGGGCCGGGCCTTGCGTGGTTCGTCCACCGTCTGCCCGCTCGCGGCCACGAGCGGCGGATGCGTGACGATCGCACGCAGGTCGACTTGCGACTCGGCGAGCCGGGCGGCATCGGGCACCGGCCGGCGCAACTCCGCGGAGGCATTGCAGACGGATTCGATAGAGCGTGCCGCCGCCAGCAGTTCGAAGTCGCCGCGAAAGCGCCCGACCAACTGCAGGCCGAACGGCATGCCCTTGTGGTCCACGCCGCAAGGCAGCGACAAGGCGGGATTCGTTGCCAGCGTCACGACGTAGGTCAGCGAAAGCCACCGGTAGTAGTTCTCGAGCGCGACCCCATTGACCGACTTCAGGTAAGGCTCCCGCCAAGGGAACGGCGAGACCGGCGTCGTCGGTGCGACGATGAGATCGTAACGATCGAAAAGCTGCTGGAAACGCCGGAAAATGCGCGTCTGCTCGGCATGGGCCCAAACGCAGTCGGCGAGCGTCATGCTGGCGCCCATCTCGTAGTTCGCGCGCGGATTCGGGCCCAGCGAGGAAGGATCCTGCTCATAGGCCTCGCGCAGCCCTGCCACGAAGGCCTCGGCCCGCAGCACGTCGAAGCAGCGATGCGCATGGGCGAGATCGAACTCGAGCGGCTCGCAGCAGGCGAAATTCGACGCCAGCGCGCTCACGCGCGCGCGAAACACGCGGCGAATCGCATCGTCCACTTCGCAAACGCCGAAATCCTCCGTATAACCCACGCGCAAACGCGACAGATCTGTCTGCGGCGTATCGTCGATCCCCGCGGGCACGGGGGCGGAATAGCTGAGCGGATCGCCGCCCGACACGCCCAAAGTCGGCAGCAACTGCAGCCATGTATCCTCGACGTTGCGCCCCATCGGCCCGACGACGGACAGCGGCGTCCAGCCGAGCGGCTTGCGCGTGCTGGGTACGAGCCCGGGTGACGTGCGCAGTCCGACCACGCCGCACTTTGCTGCAGGAATACGCAGCGAGCCGCCGGTATCCGA
This sequence comes from Trinickia caryophylli, assembly GCF_034424545.1. NCBI lineage: Bacteria > Pseudomonadati > Pseudomonadota > Betaproteobacteria > Burkholderiales > Burkholderiaceae > Trinickia > Trinickia caryophylli. The sequence continues at coordinate 537,246 of NZ_CP139971.1, forward strand.
GCCGCACGCCACGGGCACCATATCGAGCGCGAGTGCCGCGGCCGATCCTCCCGACGATCCACCGGCGTTCAAGCGCGGATCGAATGGATTGCCTGTGGCGCCCCAGACCGGATTGAACGTATTGGCTCCGGCACCAAGCTCCGGCACGTTGGTCTTGCCGACGACAATCGCCCCCGCCGCACGCAGGCGAGCGACGAGCGCATTGTCCGCATCGGGAACATATCCCCGAAAGCGCGGCGAGCCGTAAGTCGTCAAAACACCCTCGGTTTCCTCGAGATCCTTGATGCCGATCGGCAGGCCCTGCAGCGGGCCGCGGCGCTCGCCGCGCGCAAGCGCCTCATCGGCGGAGGCCGCTTCGCGCCGCGCGCGCTCGAAGCACGTTGCCGTGAATGCGTTGACCGCGGGGTTGAGCGTCTCGATCCGTTGGATGCAGGCCTCGAGCAGTTCGCTCGCCGAGATTTCGCGCGCATCGAGCAGACGGCGAAGCTTCGTTGCGCTGAGGGCGATCAGTTCGTTTCGGGTCGACATGTAGGGGCATCCTCGTTCCGGTATCGGCGGTTCGCTGAGAATGTAGCGAAAGCGGCCACCCCGAACCAGTGACAAATACCGAACGCTGCCGTTACTTTTCGACAACGCGGGCAGGAGCCGGCAGCGCCTTGCCGACCAGATCGATAAAGCGCCGCATGAGTGGAGCGATCTGCCGCCGCGCGAGTGTCTGTACCTCGATCGAGCGATCGCTGACGTTGAGCTCCGGCACCGGCAATGCGATCAACTCCGCGCACGCAAGCCGGTGCCGAATGGCGAGCTCTCCGCAAAACGCGATCGCATCGCTGGCCATGGCGAAGCGCAACAGCGCCTCGAGCGTTTCACTGCTCAGCACGCTCTTGCAGGCCACGCCCTCACGGCTGCAGTACACATCGAACAACTTGCGCAAGGTCGAGTTCGGGCCAGGCAGCGCGAGCGGATAATCGAGCAACTCGCGAAACGAGACGCGCGGCGCCGATGCGAGCGGATGCCCCGCGGCAACCACGGCCAGTACCGGAGAGGGCATCGCATACGCTACTTCGATGTCGGCGGCGGGCCCGAAGCTGAATGTAAGCCCGACGTCGGCATCGGCCTGCCTCACGCGCTGCGTGACGCCCCCGGCCGAATCGACGGCGAGCTCGAACTGCACGGCTGGAACTTCGCGCCTGAAGCTCGCCATCAGAGGCGGCAGGAAATCTCCCACGAACCCCTCGGTGCAGGCGAGCCGGATCATATGCTGCGCGTCGCTGCGCAGCGCCTCGATTTCGGCGCTGACCTGCTCCGCGTCGAGCATCGAGCGTCGCGCATAGGCGGCGAGAAGTTCGCCCGCCTTGCTGGCCACCATGCCGCGCGATTGCCGCTCGAAAAGCGCGGTGCCGAGTTCGCTTTCGAGCCGCGCAATCTGCCGGCTCACCGCCGATGGCACGACATGAAGGCGGACCGCCGCATCGCTGATCGAGCCCGTATCGACGACCTCGAGAAAATAACGGACCGCCGCCTCCTGCAGGATTCGCGCACTCATGACGACGTTCTTGGGAGGGGTGAAGGTCGCCACATCATAGCGCCAACGGCGCGCCTGCCGTCACGCCTCCTGCGCGCTCGCCGTGTGCACGTCGCGTATGCGGGCAGCGCTGATCGTCATGCTGACGAGGGCCGCCACCGCCGCGGAGACGACGAGAAAGCCGAACGCCGCGTCGTAGGTGCCCGAATACGCGACGAGAAAGCCGATGACGGCCGGCGCGACGAAACCCGACAGTTGCCCGCCGAAATTGACCATGCCGATCCCGGTGCCGACGAGCCGCTGCGGCAGGATCTTCGTCGGCAAGGCGATGACGACGGCGAGCACGAACGACTTGAAGAAATAGGCGATGGATTGATAAGCGATGACGCCGGCCACGGTCTCGGCCGTGTACATCTTGAAGACAAACCACGCCGTGACGACGCAGCAGCCGGTCAACAGCAGCTTTTCCCTGCCGTCGAAGAACCGCGTCATGACCCACCCGCCGATGGCCGTGGAAATACTGGCCGCGACGAACGGCAACGGCGCGAGCATGCCGACCGCCTTGAGGTCGAGATGACGCACCGTGAGCAGATACGCCGGCATCCAGGCGTCGAGCCCTTTATTGACGATGCCCATGCCGAACCAGACGATCAACACCTTCCACATCAGCGGCATTTTGAGCAGCGTGCGCGCCGTCGCTCGCCCGGCGGCGGCGCTTGCCGGCTGTGCAGGGCCGGCGGCGCGGCTGCGGCGCTCGGGCGTCACGCCCTTGACCACGAACAGATAGAGGAACGCGAAGACGATGCCCGCCACGCCGATCGCCGCGAACGCATGCCGCCAGCCCAGCGCGAGAATCAGCGGCGCCATGACGAGCGGCGCAATGAAGCTGCCGACGTAGTTGGACGAAACGAGCAATGCCGACATCTTTGGGCGGTCGGCGCGCGAATACGCCTCGGCGATCCCCTTGACCGAGGCGGACGGATACCCGCCCTCCCCGAGCCCGAAGATGAAACGGATCGCGATCAGCGATGCGAGCGACCACGCGAAGCCCGTGAGCAGCGTGAAGAGCGACCAGAACGCGATCGAGATCACGACGACGACCTTGCTGCCCCATCGATCGGCAATCCATCCGCCGGGGATCTGCATCGCGGCATAGCTGAGATAGAACGTGCTGACGATGACGCCGAGCGCGGCTGGGCTCAAATGGAAATCCTTGCCGATATGGACGAGCGAAAGCGATATCGCAGCGCGATCGATGTAGGAAATGCAAAAGCCGATGTAGAGCAGCACGAAAACCACGAGAGGTGCGCTGCGTTGCCGGTCAACGTCGATCATGGTCTGGCCCCGGTCGAAAGAGGGAGACCGACGCGAGCCCGATGTTTTCCCTTGCGGCATCGGCATCACGAAGGTGAAGCCGATCCTAAGAAGCCATAAACGGCTGAACAAGTGACAAATTCCGAACGCTTCGTTCGAGAAAAATCACCGCACGCGCCGTCGCATACTCAGCGGATGCGGCAAGACGAGGGAGGAGAAGAAAACCGCCGAGACGGCGATGTGCTCAGGCGTCCGCCTTGGGGCAAATACCGCACGTGACCGCAGGCGCAAGGCTGCTCGCGGTCCTGCGCTCGAGGAGCCCCGACCAGGCCCAAACCGCAAGCCCGCCGAGCGCCAGCAGCGCGCCGACCCAGCCCGGCGAAGTCCAGCCGTAGCCGCTCGCGATCGCCATCCCGCCGAGGAACGGCCCCAGCGCATTGGCCGTGTTGAACGCCGAATGATTGAGCGCCGCCGCCAGGCCTTGCGCGTGTTCGGCAACGTCCATCAACCGGGTCTGCAACACGGTGCCCAGCGCGCCGCCGATTCCCACGAGGAACACGTCGAGCGTAATCGTCCAGACGTTCGTTGCAGCGAGAGGAAAAAGCAGCAGCGTCACGGCACTCCACACGAGGAGCAGCCCGGCCGTGCGCATCAGCGCGCGGTCGGCGAAGAGCGGGACGACGAGGTTGCCGATGGTCAGCCCGACACCGAATATGCTCAATACGAGCGGTGCGGTCGTGACCGAGACGTGCGTCACTTCGGCGAGGATGTCGGCCAGGTAAGTGTAGACGGCGAAAAGGCCGCCGAAACCGATGGCGCCGATGCCTAGCGTGAGCCACACCTGCGGGCGTGCAAGCGCACTCAACTCGCGCAGCGGGCTCGCGCCTTGCGCGGCCGGCGTGGCAGGCGCGCAAAACCGGACACAGGTCATCGTCAGCACGCCGAGCGCGCCCGCGAACGCGAAACTCCAGCGCCAGCCGACCGCATGTCCAAGCCAGTTCGAAAGCGGCACGCCGATGATCGTCGCGCAGGTGAGCCCAAGGAACATACGCCCGACCGCGACGGTGCGGCGGTCTTCGGGCACGAGCGACGACGCGACGAGCGCCGCTACGCCGAAATAGGCCCCATGCGGCAGTCCGCTCAGAAAGCGAAACACGAGCAGCCACGCGTAGCTGGGCGCGATCGCACTCAAGCCGTTGCCGATTGCGAACATCGCCATGAGCGCGATCAGCAGCGTACGGCGGTCCTGCCGGGCCCCAAGCACCGCCAGGGCCGGCGCGCCCACCACTACGCCGAGTGCGTAGGCGCTGATGGCGTGGCCGGCCGTGGGCGCATCGATCCGGAGGCCCTGGGCAAAAAGCGGCAGCAGGCTCATCGTCGCGAATTCGGTTGTTCCGATCGCGAAACCACCCACGGCAAGCGCCAGGATAACGAGGCCTGTTCTTTGTGCGGGGGCGGTGTGCGGCATGGGATCGCTCGGGTGATAAGCCGATTGCAAAACCGCGATTGTACGGGTAGTGCGCAAAATGCGCCGGGTATTGCGCGCGCCCGTCGAACGGAAGGGCGACCGCGCAGCGCGGATGCCGATCGGTGCGAGGCAGCAGCCCCGAGACAAAACGAACTTCAGCGGATAAAGACGGCCGGCGGCGCGTGCGCCGGTCAACCTGCGGCGCGATCGCTACGAAAGCACGGCCCAGACGCCGCGCGGGCGCACGCCCCAGGGGGCGCCGCCTCGCCGGCGTGGAATCAGTCGATCAGATTGACACCGAACAACGTCGCATGCATGCGACGGATCCGCTCGGCTTCCTGATGGCGAGCCTGATACGAGTAGTCCGAATCCAGCGGGAGATGCGGGGAGGCGAAGAAATCGCTGATCTTTTGAAACAAAGCGAAGATGAGGTTCATGACGGCTCCCGGTCGATTAAGGGTTTTCCCTAGTCACCATTCTAGGTACTTTCCCTAGGTTCGTCTAGTGCACCGCATCATTTTTTTAACGAATCGGGGAATACTTGTCTTTTTCGTCATGCCGCGTTGCAGCATGACAACACGCGCGCGGTTTTATCGGCACGGCGCGGCCCTCGCCGCTCACGGCTTTTCGTGCCCCGGCACCTCCGAGCGCGACGTGGTCACGAGCACGCCGTCGGCCGAGAAATGCGCGTTGAACATGGCATCGCCCGGATAACCGCCGTCAGCCCAATGCCAGCTCCATACCTCCTCGGGCTTGAGCGCGTACACGGCGATCGACGTAGGCTTGCCCAGCAGCCTGCGCGTCTCGTCCTTCGTCATGCCGGGCCGCAACCGGGCGAAGTTCTCGGCCGTCAGCACCTGCGTGACCGCCCGCAGCCGGCCGTCGGGGCCGAAGTCGAACATGTAGGTCGTGGTCCCGTTCGGTCCGCGCGGGTACTCGTAGCGCAACGAGCCGTCTTCGCCGCGCCGCGCCGCGCCGTTTCCGGCTTGCCGACCTGGCGCCGGACGTCGTCGACCGTCGTCATGCCTGGCTGCAGGTTGCGCAGCAAGAGGGAATCGGGCTTGATCGAGTCGATCACGTCGGCGATTTTCTGTTTGTCGCAGCCCGCGAGCAGCAAGGCAATCGCACAGGCCGCCAGCGCGCCCGCCAGATAGAACTTGTTCATTCTCCGCCCTCAAGTAGCCGATGAAACCGTGTCGCCGCGAAATCGCACGCGGATTACGGAACCCGCACCCGCCGCGCTGTCCACTTCGAGCCGCGCATCGGCCAGTCGCGCGCGCTCGGCCATCCCGAGCAGTCCGTAGGAATGCCCCGTGCGCGCGGCCTCGACGTCGAAGCCCCGGCCATTGTCGGCCACCGTAAGCGCGATTTCGGGCATGCGGCTGTCGAGCGTCATCTCGACACGCGTGGCGCCCGCGTGCCGCGCGACATTCGTCAGTGCCTCCTGCGCGATGCGAAACACGGCTGTCGCGCGCGTATCTTCGAGCAGCGGCTCACCGCCGGCCGAGCGGAAGACGCAGGGCACCGGGCTGTGGCGCGTAAAATCGGCCGCCAGCCACTCGAGTGCGGAAACGAGGCCGAAGTTCAGGGCCGACGGCCGCAAATGGCTGGCCACATCGCGCACGATGCGCATCGTGCGCTCGATGAGGTCGCTCATGGCCTCGGCTTTGTCGCGTTCGGGCGATTCGGGCACGAGCCTGCGCTTGAGCAGCGACACATCCATCTTCAACGCGGTCAAGAGCTGCCCCAGCTCGTCGTGGATCGCAAGCGCTATATGCTTGCGTTCCTCTTCGCGAATCACCTCCATGTGCGCGGACAACTGGCGCAGTTGTTCACGCGAGGCGAGCAGTTCGGCCTCGGTGCGTTTGCGCTCGTTCACCTCCGCCTCCAGGCGGTCGCGGTGCTCTCGCAGCGCCTCCAGCGCCTGCTTGCGCGCACTGATGTCGGTCAGCAGGCCTTCGATGTAGCGCGGCTCCCCCCGCTCGCGATCGAAGGCGAGCCCACGGGCGTTGAGCTGCACCCATATCGAGGTACCGTCGCAACGCGTCAACTCCAATTCGAGCCCCGCGATCTCGCCGCGGGTGCTCGACATCTCGAACATGGCAGCCCGTTCGCCCGACGTGAACGGCACAGCATCGGGACATTGCTCGTTTTGCCGCAGCAGTTCGCTCACCGATTCGTAACCGAGCAGACTCGCCATTGCCGGATTGGCCTCGTCGAGCCTGCCGCTCCAGTGCAGGAGAAAAATGCCCTCGAGCGAATTTTCGACGATGCCGCGGTACTTGCGCTCGCTCTCGGAAAGGCGCACGGTCGATTGCCGCAGCCGCTCCGCCATTGCATTGACGCGCATCGCGAGACGGCCGATCTCGTCGCCCGAATCGATCGGGCAGCGCACGTCCAGATCGCCGCCCGCGATGCGGTCGACGGTTTCCTCGAGCCGGTGGATCGGATCGTGAACCGCCCGCCGCAACACCCAGAAGATCACGCCATAGAGCACGGCGAGCATGAGCGCCATCGATCCGAGCACGGCCCGCCTGGCACTGCGCACGGCCCGCTCCGCACCCGACTTCGTCAACACCACCCGGACCTCGCCGAGTTTTTCATTCGGCGCGCCGGCGCTCGCCCGGTGTTCGATCGGCATCACGCGAACGATACGGTTGGCCGGATCCTCGATGCCGCCGGGGCGCCGATAGGACGACACCACGCCATAGCGCGTGGCGGTTACCGTGAATTCGAGCACGTCGGGGTTCGGCGAAAGTGCCTTCAACTGCCGGTCTATCGCGTCACGATCCACGTTCCAGAGCGGTTGCGCAAGCGAGCTGCTGAACAGATCGGCGATGCGCGTGGCGCGATCTTCCACGTCCGTGAGGCGCCGCGCGCGCTCGTGCTCGATCAGCAGGAACGCCGATGTTCCGAAGATGACGCCGATCAGCAGTACCAGCAGCAGCATCAGCTTGCTGTGAAGTTTCAGCGAGCGCAGCGCGAGGCGCACCGATGGTTGAATCATGTCAGTCCGGATGCAATCCTGAGTTGCCGCAGGCAGTCGAATTCGTAGCCCTGCGTATCCCGGTGGCGAAAACGCGAGTACTCGCCGAAATCGGGGGTGGCGCCCGCGCCGAATACGGCATGGCCATACTGCGCCGCGTTATCTCGATGAAGCACACGCAGGAAGTCGAGCTTTTGCCGCGCACCGCCATGCTCGCGGAAATCCACGCCATGGTGGTAATCGTAGAGCAGGACCATTGCGTACGCGCCGATGAACTGATCGCCCGCCACGATCGCGGCCACGCTGCCGTCCGCCACGCTCTGCACGGCATGCTCGAGCGCGCCCATTCCGCCGACGAGCACGCGCGCGCCGGCATCCTTCACGGCCTGCGCCGCGCCGAGCGTCATCGTGTCGTTCGCGGCCCAGATGATGTTCGCCTCCGGGTAGCGCGCAAGCAGGACCCGCGCTTTGTCGCGCCCGTCGCCGAACGACCAGTCGCCGAACACGAGCTGACGCGTCGCACCGCATCCGCTTTGAGCGAGGTAGGTTTCCACGCCCGCCGCGCGCTCGATCGAAACGGGCGTGTGCGGATCGCCGGTAATACCGATGACGTGCGCTTGCTCGCGTCCGTGCAAGCGGCAAAGATAGCGCATCAGCCGAAAGCCGCCGCGCTCCGCGTCGGCGGTCAGCGTACCGATCCAGTTACCGATCCGCTCGCGCTCGTTGCCGACCTCGCGACGCTGCTCGAAGGTCAGATCGTTGTGTATCACCAGCACCTTGGCCGGCGAGTGCGCGAGTATCGGCAGCATCTGCGCCGCCGCCATTTTCTCGTTGACGATAACGATATAGTCCGGTGCCTCGGCCCCGCGCACCACGTCCTCCGCCTGACGCAGCATCAGCAAGTGGTCCCGCTCGGCGTAGCGCACCTCGAGGTCCATGCCGAACTGAGCCGCAGCGGCAGCCATCATGTGCGACACCAGTTGCCAATGCGTGCCGGTTTCGTGCTCGGCCGCCTCGCCGGGATTCAAAAACACGATGCGGGGGCGGGAAGCCGCCGCCAAAGCCGAGCCCGATCGCAAGAGCGACCATAGCCCCGCCATGGCACCGTACCGCAGCACATCCCTTCGCTTCATCGTGCCCCTGCCCTCTCCCCTTCGAGCGACACATGATATACGACTGCGCCGGTACGACCGGGACCTTCGCAGCGGCAATGGCGCCGCACGCACACGCGAGAGTTTCGCTTCACGCGGCCAACTTCATTCGAACGCGCGCTTATTGGACACGGTACCGGGCAGCTGGCCAGGCGCCGCGCATCCGGCGGCCGGGAGTCGGGCAGGATGAGCGAGTTGGATGAGTGGAGAATCGTGCCGGGCCGCAGCAGGCTCGAACCAGTTCGTTGCCGCCACCCACGCATGCAGCTGCACGAGCGACATCGGGCGCGCGACGAAGTACCCCTGCGCATAATCGCAGCCGATGCTGCGCAGTTCGTCGAGCACGGCGCCCGTCTCCATACCCTCGGCCGTTACCTCGATGCGCAGACTGTGCGCGAGCCCGATGATCGAGCACACGATCGTTCTCGCCGCTTCGTTCTCGAGCATGCCCGTGACGAACGAGCGATCGATCTTCAGTTCGTCGACTGGCAGGCGCTGCAGGTACGACAGCGATGAATAACCGGTACCGAAATCGTCGATCGCTATCTTCACGCCGAGCCGGTGCAGGTCGGTCAGGGCCTTCAGCGACCGGCTCGGGTCGGCCATCACCGCGCTTTCCGTGATCTCGAGTTTGAGCCGATGCGGCGCAAAGCGGTGCCGCGTCAGGATGTCGCTCACTTTCTGGGGAAAGCTCACGTCGAGCAGATTACGCGTGGAGATATTCACTGCCACGACTGCATCGCCCGACTCGCCGCCGAACGCGAGGCATCGCTCGACCGCGGATTCGACGACCCATTGCGTGAGCGGGTGAATCAGGTCGCTGAGCTCGAGAATCGGCATGAATTCCGTCGGCCCCACCAGGCCGCGCTCGGGGTCCTGCCAGCGAATGAGCGCCTCGAACTCCATTCTGCCCGCGCCGCGCAGCGATACCTTGGGTTGAAAATAAAGGACGAACTCGCGCTTGGCCAACGCGTGCCGCAACCGGCTCAGGACAAGCCGCCGCGCGTTGCCCGATGCGAGTTCGCTGCAGATGACGTAGCCGATGCTCTCGCGCTTGGCGCGGTACATGGCGGTGTCCGCATGGCGCAGCAACGAGCGTACATCGGTACCGGCCTCGGGGCATCGCGCCACGCCGATGCTGCCGCTGATCTGCAAATCCATGCCGGAGATCGCGAACGGCTCGCGCAGCGCTTCGACCAGGCGCTCGAGTATCAGCTCGATCCGTTGCGCGTATTCGGCGCCGATCAAGAAGGCAAACTCGTCGCCGCCAAGCCGGCCCACGGCCGCATATTCAGGCAGCTCCGCCATCAGGCGCCGGCCGACTTCCCGCAGCAATTGGTCGCCGGCCTCGTGACCGAGCGAATCGTTGATCTCCTTGAAGCCGTCGAGATCGACGATACCGACGAAAAGCGGCTCGCCAGCGGCGAGCGCGTCGTGCACGCGCTGGTCGAGCACGTGCACGAAGCTCGTGCGATTGAGCAGCCCCGTCAACATGTCGAGTGACGCCTGGCAGCGCAGCGCGTCTTCCTGCCGCCTTCGCTCCGTGGTGTCGAGAAACGTGACGATCGTGCCGCAGACGGCACCGCCCTTCATCATCGGATAAGCCCAGCATTCGACGGGCAAGGCCGTGCCGTTCTTCCGCCAGAAGACCTGATCGTCGGCATGCGTATGAGCGCCGGGACACTGCAGCGCATGAATGCGGCATTCCGCTGCATGATGGACGCGCCCGTCGTAGCGGGAATGATGAACGAGATCGTGCATGCGCTTGCCGACGAGTTCGTCGGAAGAGTAACCGAGCAGCCGCTCGCACGCGCCGTTGACGAACGTGCAGCGCCCTTCGCTGTCGAGCCCGTAGATCGCCTCGACTGTCGATTCCATCAATGACGAAAAGAGCTCGTTTTGCTCGCGGATCGTCCGCGCGAGCGTGCGCCGATAGGTCAAGTCGGTAATGAGCGCCAACGAAGCATCGTTGCCGGAGAAGCGAAGCGGAAAATAGACGATCTCGACGACGAGTTCCTTGCCGGCCGCGCTCGTGTGGCGCCGCGTCTTGCCGTCGAGCGCTTCGGCCACGGCCTCGCCGCGATCGCGCCACTCGAGATCCGCCTCGCTCATGCTCAGGAACTGCTCGCGAGTGAAGCCGTAACGTGCGATGGCGGGATCGTTGACGGCGAGAAAGCGGCGCGTTCGCGCATCGCAGACCCACATCGGATTGGGATTGCGCTCGAAGAGCGACCGGTATTCGGCTTCCGACTGCACGAGCGCTTGCGCCGTGCGCGTACGCTCGATGCTGAGCGCGGCGATTTCGGCGCCGAGCTGCCCTATCTGCAGATCGTCCTCGCGCGGCGCACGTGCCTCGCGGTAGTAGAGCGCGAAGGAGCCCAGTACGCGGTTGCCGGCCGAGATGATGGGATGAGACCAGCACGCGCGCAGCCCATACGCCTTCGCGAGTTCGCGATAGTCCTGCCAGAGGGGATCCTCGAAGATGTCCTCCGTCACGACCACGCGCCGCTCGGCCACCGACGTACCGCACGAGCCTACGCCCGACCCGGCCCGGATGCCCACGAGCGCGTTGCGGTAGCTTGCGGGCAGGCTCGGCGCGATGCACGCGTCGAATGTGTATGTGTTCGGATCCAGCATCATCACGGATGCGATGGATCCGCTGACCTGCTGCTCCGCGAAGCGGGTGAGCAGCACGAGCGCATCGTCGAGCGGATCGTTCTGCGCAATGCGCCTCAAGACCTCGATATGGCCGGCCTCGCGGTGCAGCGACGAGCGCCATCGATGCTCGCGCTGCGCGAGCTCGCATGCCGAAGCGTCCAGCTGACGTTCGATGTCGGCGAACCGTGGCTGGGGCGCATCGTCCGGTACCGCATGAGCAATCGTACCCGGCGCCTGCAGCCGTGCCGCCGCGGCCGCGAGCCGCTTCAGGCCCCGGCGTGCCATCGTACGCGCCGCGAACCATCCGGCCAGTGCCGCGAACAGGAGCCAGGTTGCCACTGCCGCGATCCCGAGCCAAAGCGCAAGGGGTACGCCCGCTATCGACGTCTCGCGCAGGGTAATGGGCGCCGGCGAGGCAGCCGCCGCTCCGCACGCAAGCGCCATGCCGCCGAGCATCGCGAGCAGCGCGGCCATGCGCGAAACCAGGGGCAGCCTGGCATCAGTCGTCTTGATTACCCCGTTGCTCATCATCGCCTGTTCTGCCGCGGTAGCCTATAAACGTCTATCGGGCGGGCGACGAAGCGAATGAATGCAGGTAAACCCGTGTGCGACTCAGACGGCCGCCGCGCGCGGTCCATCCACCCGGAACACGCCGACTTCGCCCGTCAGCCGCAGCCCTTGATCCTCCAGCGATTGCGCCGCGGCAGCCGCCTGTTCCACGAGCGCCGCGTTTTGCTGCGTGACTTCATCCATCTGACGAATCGCGCGATTGACCTGCTCGATCCCGCGGCTCTGCTCGTTCGATGCCGCCGCGATCTCGCCGACGATATCTGTCACGCGCTTGACGGCGCTCGCCACGTCGCCGATCGTGCGGCCCGCCTCGTCGGCAAGCGCCGAGCCTTCGCGTACGCGCTCGACCGACGCCGCGATCAACTCCTTGATTTCCTTCGCGGCGCTCGACGAACGCTGCGCGAGACTGCGCACTTCGCTCGCCACGACGGCAAAGCCGCGCCCCTGCTCGCCCGCGCGCGCTGCCTCGACGGCCGCGTTCAACGCGAGGATGTTGGTCTGAAAGGCGATGCCTTCGATGATGCCCGTGATATCGGCGATCTTGTCCGAATGTCCCGCAATGTCGGCCATCGTCTCGACCACGCGATGAACGACGCCGTTGCCGGCGTCCGCCGTGCCTGACGCGTGTGCCGCCAGCGAGCTGGCCTGCTGCGCATTGTCGGCGTTGTGTCGAACCGTGCCCGTCAGCTGTTCCATGCTCGAGGCAGTCTCCTGCAGCGACGCGGCCTGCTCTTCGGTGCGCGCGGAGAGATCCACGTTGCCCGCTGCGATCTGCTTCGATGCAACCGAAACGGCCTGCGTCGATTGCAGGACAGCGCCCAGCGCAACGGCGATGCGCGACAGCAGGTTGTTGAATGCGGCACTCGTCTGGCCGATCTCGTCCATGCGTGCGACCGGCGCGCGCAACGTCAGGTCGAGCGATTCGCTCACGCGTTGCAGCGTGGTGCGAATGCCGTCGAGGCTCGTGCGAATGACTCGGTAGAGATGCGCGGCGAGCCCGGCCGTCACGGCAAGCGCCACGACCATGGTCACGATCATGATGCGCCACGACCAGACATAGGCCGACGTGCTCGTATCCCGAATGGCCGCGGACGCCCGCATGTTGTACGCGATGTGCTCGTCGAGTCCCTTCTTGACGGCCGCCGCCGAGAGCGCGAGCGGCGAGCCGGCGACGAGCGCGGCACGCACGCCGTCCATGTCCCCCGCGCGGGCACTGGCGAGGAAGGGCTGCAGTGCTTGCCGATAAGCGGCCATGTTCGCCCGGTCGGCATCGAGCAGGCGCCGGTCGTTATCGTCGGAGACGTACTGCTTCTCGTAGCCGGCAAGCGCGTCGTCGAACTGCCGGTTCGCCTTGGCGAGCGCGTCCTCGAGCGCCCCCTTGTCCTGCAGGTTCGAGAAGACCGAAAGGCGGTAGCCGGCCAGCCGCGTATCGGCAAGGTAGCCCTTCAGATCGTCGAGCGCCGCGATGCTCGGGATGACGTTGGTCTGAACCGTCTCGAAGCGGTCCTGGCTGCGCGAAAGCTGCACGAGCCCATCGGCGCCCACGAACAGCAGCGCGGCCAGCGCGAAGGAGAGCGTCAACAGAAGGCGGTGGGTGATAGTCATACAGTGAACCTTGAGTGAATGCGGCAAATCGCCAAAACGTGCGGGCACGCCGTACCGCGTGCGATGCCCGCCAACCCATCGATCGACGGGGGAATATGTGCTAGCCGGCTCCGCACGCGGCGTCGCATGCTGTCGCGGCCGGCACCGGCTGCGCGATGGGCCGCTCGCCCGCGGCACGTCGCGCGCGGGCGGGGCTCCGCGCCACTGCCGGCTCGGCGCCGCGCTCGCCCATCAGCGCTTCCCGGTGCTCGTCGCAAAAGCGGCGGCCGGCGTAGTAGCCGATATCGAAGAGACGTTTCATGTTGGAATCGGACCAGTCCAGCACTTCGGGCCAGTGATCGGGCGCGATGCCGCCCGTCAGGTCGACCTTGAGCAACCGCCGCTTGGGCAGCCCCGTCACCGGATCGACGTTGTGCTCGAGCTCGAAGAGCCTCAGGTCGCTCTTCGCGATCTTGACGAGCGGTGTAATGATCGAGCGGACCCAGGCGTCGTAGAGGTTGCGCGGCTTGCGCAGCAGCTTGTCGTCGCCGAGTATGTCGAATACGACGAGCGTGTCGATCTCGCGATGCAGGCCCGGCGCGCCCTCGTCGTCGCTCACGAGCGGTTTGAAGTTCATCGCATCGAGCGCGGCGCCCTCGATGTAGTCGTCGCCGTCGATTTCCGTCGGTGCATAGATGAACGGAAACGAGAGCGCGGCGCGCACGTGCGTGGGCGTGATCTCGTCCTTGCCCCATGTGGTCATCCGGCTCTGCGTAAGGTTGTATGCGTTGATGTAGAAGTCGGCGCGCGCCGCCTGCAGCGCATCGAAATCAACCGCCTGCTCCACGAACGGGAGGTGCGCGCACAAGCCCAGGCTGCCCGGCGCCAGATCGCTCGGCGACATCGTCGCGAGCATGAGCCGCAACCAATCGGCCCACATGCCGGCGGCCGCTCCACCACCGGCCATGCCGGCAAAGCTGTCGAAAAACGTGCGCGTGAACGGGAAAGCGGCAAGTGCGTCGCGATACGCACCGGCAGCAAGTCCCGGCTTCATGAACACCTTGTAGTTCACCGGGAAGATCTCGTAGATCGCATCCGACACGCCAATCTGGGCCCAGCGCGCGAGCGCTTCGCGCGGCGATCCGGAAAGCGGCGCGAGGTACAACAGCCCCATCAGCGCCCCGGCCCCGGAGGTCGAGATCACGTCGAATTCAACGCCCTCGTCGAGGAAAGCGGTCAGCGCACCCGCAATCAACGTCGAATTGGGTGCGCCGCCGCCGAGCAGCAAGGCTTTCTTGCGGGTGGAAGCGATGTGCGTATCCATTATCGTCAGGCTCCAGTCGGGGAGACTGACGTTTTATCGTCAGATCAAAGCAGGACTTTAGGGATTTCCCTTACTTATTTTGCACCGCACCATAACGGTGCCGGCCCGCCCGTTATACGCACCAACCCGCTGATTTGCCGGTCCTTTTTCCCAGCGTGCGGAATGGAACGAAGCTCCGCGCGCTCGTGCGGCGAAGTTATCCCCAGATTTTGTTAGTAAGACTGTGGATAACGTGGGAAAGCGGTGCGTAAGTCCTTGAACGCAAAAAGCCCGGAACAGAGCGCTCAAGCTCGCGGCGGCGTCTGGCCCCGCACGCCCCCCTTGCACCAACGCAGGCGTGCGCACCCACCGTCAGCGCCATGCTCCGCGGGCGGTTTCCGGCATTTTCGAATTCTTTCGAAAGCATTACAAAAAATGGCGCAAACGTTTTATTGATTCACCTCAAGATCTGCGACGAAATGCCGTAGTACTGGACGGACCTCCCTGTGGGCACCGCCCACGAATCTACACAATAAATAAGAAGGACAACGTCATGCGTTCGGCTCTCTCGATCAATGGCCGGCTTGGTTTGGCGATGTGTCTGCTCAGCGTACTGCTCGCTGGGACAGGCGCCGTCGGCTTGGTCGGTATGCGTAGTAGCAACGAAGCAAACCGGCAGACCTACTCGGTGCAGTTGGTCAAAGCCATCGACATCAGCGAGATGACGATCTATGTCGGCCGCGAGCGCACGTCGCTCGACCGGGCAGCCATCTCGCCTGGCTCGGCCGATGCCGAAGCGATGTACCGCAAGACCGATGAAGTCCAGGCAGCCGCGATGAAAGCCTGGAATCACTACCTCGCGCTCCCCCACGACGCCGAAGAAGGACGCCTCGCCGAGGCTACGAGCGAGCAGTTGCGCCAGACGCAGGACGCGCTCGCCGAATTCCGCGAGGCCACGAAAACCGGCAACCACGACGACATCGCCGCCAAGGCCATTCGCGTGGGCACGATCTACACGAAGATGCAAGGCTCGGCCGAGACGCTGAAGCGCTACCAGCTCGACCTCGCCAAAACCCGCTACGAAGAAACGGAAAGGCATTACCAGCTCTTCACCGGCGCGGCCGCCGCCATGATCGTCATCGGCGTGCTGGCCGCACTGTTGAGCTGGGTGTCGCTGCGTCGCGCGATCCTCGGCCCGGTCAATCAGGCGCTCGATCATTTCTCGGCCATCGCGCAAGGCGACCTGCGCCGGTCGATTCATGCAGCCTCGCGCGACGAAATGGGCCGGTTGCTCGATGGCCTCGCCAACATGCAGCGCAGCCTCGCCGGAACGGTGGCGAGCGTGCGCACCGGCAGCGACGCCATTGCGGTGGCCACCCGCCAGATCGCCGCGGGCAACACCGATTTGTCCTCGCGTACCGAATCGCAAGCCGCCTCGCTCGAAGAAACTGCTGCCAGCGCCGAACAACTGACGGGCACGGTCAAGCTGAACGCCGAGAATGCGCGGCAGGCCAGCGCGCTCGCGACGAGCGCATCGGATATCGCGCGTCAAGGCCACGACGTCGTTTCGCGCGTGATCGGTACGATGGGCGAGATCAGCACCAGCTCGGCGAAGATCTCGGAAATCATCGCGCTCATCGACGGCATCGCCTTCCAGACCAACATCCTGGCTCTCAATGCAGCCGTGGAAGCGGCGCGCGCAGGCGAGCAAGGCCGCGGCTTCGCCGTGGTCGCAGGAGAGGTGCGCGCGCTCGCGCAACGCTCCGCCGCCGCAGCGAAGGACATCAAGTCGCTCATCGTCGATTCCGTCGATCGAATTGGAACTGGTTCCGCACAGGTGGAGGAAGCAGGCCGCACGATGGGGCAGATCATCGACGCCGTCATGCGCGTGAACAGCATCATGGACGAGATTTCCGCGGCCTCGCAGGAGCAAAGCCAGGGCATCGGCCAGGTCGCACAGGCCGTCAATCAGATGGACGAAGTGACACAGCAAAACGCGGCACTCGTCGAAGAGGCCACGGCGGCTACGCAGGCACTGCTCACGCAGGCGCAGGCGCTCGCCGATGCCGTCTCGGCATTCAGCCTGCCCGAAGGCGAGCGGCCCGCTCAGCGCGCGCTCGCCTGACACACCCACAGCCACGAACGGCCGGCTGCGCGCCGGCCCGCCCTCCGGGCAGCGGAGGCGGATGACATCCGCCGTCCGTCGCCCGAGGGCGCCCTATTGCCCCACGAGCCCCACGAATCCGAAGACGCTATGACTCAAGACAAGGAACCGCGCAGGCGCTTCTTGCGCCAGATGTTTGCCGTCGTGCCGGCCGCGACGATGACAACCGGCGCCGCACTCACGCAAAGCGGCTGCGAAAAGCAGGCCGTGGCACAGAGTGCCTCTGCCTATCACCCGACGTTTTTCACCGATGCCGAATGGACGTTTCTGATGGCCGCGATCGACCGCCTGATTCCGGCGGACGAGCATGGCGCGGGCGCAATCGAAACGAACGTGCACGAGTACATCGACCGCCAGATGGAAACGCCGTACGGGCACGGCAAGCTGCGCTACGCGCAAGGCCCTTTTCATCCGGATGCGAAGCCGGAGTTCGGCCTGCAGATGAACCTGACGCCGCGCGACATTTACCGCCATGGCATTGCCGAATGCGACGCCTGGTGCAGGAAAACCTATGGCGGCAAGACGTTCGCGACGCTGGACAAGCGCACGCAGGAACAGGTGCTGAAGACGCTCGAGCAGGGCAAGGCCACGTTCGAGACCGTACCGGCCAAAACGTTCTTCTCGTATCTGCTCGCCAACACGAAGGAAGGCTATTTCGCCGATCCCATCTACGGCGGCAATAAGGACATGGGCGGCTGGAAGCTCATCGGTTTCCCGGGCGCGCGCGCCGACTTCGCGGACTGGATCGATCAGCCAAACGCGAAGTATCCGCACGGTCCCGTTTCGATCTCGGGCAAGCGAGGCTGAACATGGCGACGAAGAAGAACAAAGTCGATGCCGTCATCATCGGTCTTGGATGGACCGGGGCGATTCTCGGCCAGGAACTGACCGACGCGGGCTTGAACGTCGTGGCGCTCGAGCGCGGCCCGATGCGCGACACGCCCACCGATGCGCAATATCCGAAAGTGGCCGACGAATTGAAATATGCCGTGCGCGGCGCACTGTTCCAGGATCTCTCGCGCGAGACGGTCACGATCCGGCATACCGTGGACGACATCGCCGTTCCCTACCGGCAGCACGGCTCGTTTCTGCTCGGCGACGGCGTGGGCGGTGCAGGCTTCCACTGGAACGGCATGCATTACCGCAACCTGCCGGAAGAGCTGCAGATGCGCAGCCACTACGAGGCGCGCTATGGGAAGAAGTTCATTCCCGAGAACATGCTGCTGCAGGATTTCGGCGTGACGTACGACGATCTCGAGCCGCACTACGACTTCGCCGAGAAAGTGTTCGGCACGGCGGGGAAGGCCGGCAATCTCGGCGGCAACCTCGTCGCGGGCGGCAACCCGCTCGAGGCGCGCCGCAGCAGCGAATTTCCGACCGCGCCGCTCAAGACCGCCTACGGCCCTCAGCTCTTCGAAAAGGCCGCGCGCGAAGCCGGCTTTCATCCGTACCCCACGCCGGCGGCGAACGCGTCCGAGCCCTATACGAATCCGTATGGCGTGCGCCTCGGGCCCTGCAATTTCTGCGGATACTGCGAAGACTTCGGCTGCTACATGTACTCGAAGGCCTCGCCGCAAACGACGATCCTTCCTGTCTTGCTGAAGAAACCGAACTTCGAACTGCGGCCGCATTCGCATGTCACGAAGATCAACCTCGACGCGAGCGGCAAGCATGCCACCGGCGTGATGTACATCGACGCGCAAGGGCGGGAGATGGAACAGCCGGCCGATATCGTCATCGTCGCCGCGTTCCAGATGCACAACGTGCGCCTGCTGCTGCTCTCGGGCATCGGCAAGCCCTATGACCCCAAGACGGGTGAAGGCGTCGTGGGCAAGAACTACGCGTACCAGATGAATGGCGGCGTCAACGTGCTGCTCCCGAAGGGCACGCAATTGAATCCGTTCATCGGCACGGGTGCCGGCGGCATCGGCATGGACGATCTCAACGGAGATCAGTTCGATCACGGCCCGCTCGGCTTCATCGGCGGCGCAAGCATCCGCCACGTGCGCGCGGGCGGCCGCCCGATCAAGCAGGCAGCGACGCCGCCGGGCACACCGGCTTGGGGCTCGGCCTGGAAAGCCGGCGTCCAGGACGCCTACCAGCGCTACATGACGATCGGAATCTCGGGTTCGGTCATGGCCTATCGCGACGCCTATCTCGACCTCGATCCCACTTACAAGGATGCATTCGGCCTGCCGCTGCTGCGCATGACGTTCGATTGGCACGACAACGAGTTCGACATGCTCGGCTATATCGGCAACCGCATGGGCGACGTCGCCAAGGCGATGAACCCCGAGAAATACTGGGTCTCCACGCGCAAGAAAGGCTCGCATTACGACACGCGGCTCTACCAGAGCACGCACACGACGGGTGGCGCCATCATGGGCACGTCGCCGGCCACGAGCGTCGTCAACCGCTACCTGCAGAGTTGGGACGTGCCCAACGTATTCGTCATGGGCGCTTCGGCATTCCCGCAAAACATGGGTTACAACCCGACGGGCCTCGTTGCGGCGCTCGCGTACTGGTCGGCGAAAGCGATTCGCGAGCAGTACCTGAAGCAAGCCGGCCCGCTCGTGCAAGCGTAAGGAGGATTCACGATGATCCGATCTGCAAGGACACTCGCCTCGTGCGCAGCGGGGCTCGCGCTCTATTGCGCATCCGGCCTCGCCGCCGCCATGCCCGCGAACGATGCTCAACTCGTGCGTCAGGGCGCGTACCTGGCTCGTGCCGGGGACTGCGTTGCCTGTCATACCGCCAAGGGCGGCAAGCCGTTCGCGGGCGGGCTGCCGATCGACACGCCGCTCGGCAAGGTCTACTCGTCGAACATCACACCCGACAAGCGCACGGGCATCGGCGGCTACAGCTTCGACGATTTCGACCGCGCGCTGCGGCACGGCATTGCGAAGTCGGGCAACTCGCTCTACCCGGCCATGCCCTACCCGTCCTACGCGAGCGTAAAGCCTGCGGACGTCAAGGCGCTCTACGCCTACTTCATGCAGGGGGTGGAGCCCGTGCAGCAGGCGAACCGGGCGCCCGACATTCCATGGCCGCTGTCGATGCGCTGGCCGCTCGCGCTGTGGCGCAAGGCGTTCGCGCCAGCCGTCGCGGCGGATGCAGCGGGCGCCGATGGAGATGCCGTCGCGCGCGGCCGCTACCTCGTGCAGGGATTGGCTCATTGCGGCGCATGCCATACGATGCGCGGCATCGGCCTGCAGGAAACAGCGCTCGACGATAGCCGCACCGCGTTCCTCTCGGGCGGACTCGTGGACCACTTCTTCGCGAAGAGCCTGCGCACCGACCCGGTCGAGGGCCTCGGCACCTGGAGCCAGCAGGACATCGTGACGTTCCTCAAGACGGGGCGCACCGCGCATGCGGCGGCATTCGGCGGCATGGCCGACGTGGTGGAGCACAGCACGCAGTACCTGGACGACGGGGACCTCATCGCGATCGCGCGCTTTCTGAAGACGCTGAAACCCATGGACGCCGCGGCGAAACCGCTCGTCTACGACGATACGGCGGCGCAGAGCATGCGAACGGGCACGGCAACGCATGCGGGGGCGCAACTCTTCATCGACAATTGCGCCGCCTGCCATCGCACGTCGGGCAAGGGCTACAGCGAGACGTTTCCGCCGCTCGCGCTGAGTACGGCCGTCAATACGACGGATCCGACTTCGCTGATCCGTCTCGTGCTCGAGGGCGCGCAGATGCCAGGAACGCAGCTCGCGCCGACGCGCTTTGCGATGCCCGGATTTGCCGAGCGCCTCGACGACGACCAGGTGGCGACACTGCTTACGTTCGTACGCAGCAGCTGGGGCAATCGCGCACCGGCCGTCACGGCTTCTCAGGTCGGCAAAGTGCGGCGAGCGATCGGCGCTACCGTGGCGAACGGGCGCTGAGCGTTTCCACGACCGCACGCATGCGCCGTACGAGCGCATCCATCTGCCCGGCCGCCACGGCTCCATAGCCGAGCACGAAACCGTTGTACGCCGAGCTGTCCGTGCCGGGCAGACAAAACGGCGAAAGCGGGCGCAACGTCAGATTGTGTGAGCAGGCAAGGCTGCTCACCGCCGTATCGTCGAGCGGCAGGTCGAGCCGCGCCGACAGATGCATGCCGCCCGCGCCCGACGAGACGGTCAGCACGCCGTTCATGTGGCTATACAGTGCATCGAGCAACGCATCGCGTCTTTGCATGTAGAGCTTGCGCATGCGCCGCAAATGACGCGCGAAATGCCCCGCTTCGATGAACTCCGCCAGCGCGAGCTGCTCGGCCACGCGTCCCATGGGCATCAAGCGCCCGAGCGCGGAGGCCACCGCGCCCGACAACGCGGGCGGCACGACCATGAAAGCGATGCGCAGCCCTGGAAACATGACCTTGCTGAACGTGCCCAGATAGACGACGGGTGCGGCCGGTACGAGCCCCTGCAGCGCCGGCAGCGGCGTGCCCTGGTGACGAAACTCGCTGTCGTAGTCGTCTTCGACGATCCAGGCACCGCACTCGCTTGCGCCGCGCAGCAACGCAAGCCGCCGCTCGAGGTTCATCACGGCCCCGAGTGGATATTGATGCGACGGCGTGATATAGACGATACGCGGTGGCCGGTCCCGCCACAGTTGCGCCGTGGGAGCCAGGCCGTCTGCATCGACGGGCACGGGCACGAGCCGCAGATCGGCCGCCCGAAACGCGGCCTGTGCGCCCGCATATCCGGGGTTTTCGATCCAGGCGGTGTCGCCTGCATCGGCCAGCAGCCGCGCGCAAAGATCGAGGCTGCTTTGCGTGCCGTCGGTGACGACGACCTGCGACGCGTCGCACCGTACGCCGCGCGACATGCGCAGATACTCCGCGATGGTCCGGCGCAATGCCTCGTTGCCCTCTCGTGGCACGTAGCCGAGCTGCGTCGTCTCGATCCCACGCCACGCGCGCTCGAGGCAGCGACGCCACGCAGTCAACGGAAACTCGTCCAGCGCGGGCACACCGGGCGCGAATGCGAACGGCTCGGGGCGGGCGGCGAACGATTCGCTTTCGGGCCGGCCGATACCGGAAACGCGGTGCGAAAGGTTCGCACCCACTTCGGCCGCAGGCGGATCCTGCGGCGCCGAGCCGATGTCCGCCACCACCGTGCCTTGCCGCGTGCCGACGACGAGGCCTTCTTCCGCGAGCCGCTCATAGGCATAGAGCACCGAATTGCGCGCGATGCCGAGTTCGTCGGCCAATACGCGCGAGGCGGCAAGGCGCGTGCCGCGCGCGATCGTTCCGTCGAGAATGGCCGCGCGCAGGCACGCATATAGCCGCCGCTGGCCGGACATGCGAATGTCGCCGTCGCTCGCCGAGCGGCGCGAGAACTTCGTGAGCAGCAGCCCATAATCCATCGTGGCTCCGACCGTGGTCCTAAAATTTATCGATGTCGTGGATCTAGCGATGGTGCCACGTTTTTCTTAAGCTGACGTTTTCAATATATCGATAACGCCGAAGCCATGACCACCGCTACCGACCGCGAAGCCGGCCTGCCCTCGCCCACGGCACGCACGCGCATCAAGCGCGAAGCGCAACGCGCCGATTACAGCCGCGCCACGCTGTACGCGATTCTCGATGCCGCCTACGTCTGTCATGTCGCATTTTCGGACGAAAGCGGCACGCATTGCATTCCCACCGCGTGCTGGCGCGAAGGCCAGCATCTTTACATTCATGGGTCCAACGGCAGCCGCATGCTCAAACTCGCGGCCACCGGCGCGCAGGTGTGCGTAACGGTGACTCATCTCGATGGGCTCGTGCTCGCGCGCTCGGCGTTCAACCATTCGATGAATTACCGCAGCGCCACGATATATGGCGCGTTCGAGGTCGTCCCGAACGAACGCAAGGCGGCAGCGCTCGATGCTTTCATGGAAGCGCTCGCACCGGGACGCTCGCACGAGGCGCGCCCGGGCAACGCGCGCGAACTCGCGGCCACGACGGTTCTGCGCATCGCGCTCGACGAAGCGGCGTGCAAGATCCGCACGGGTGGCCCGAATGACGACGACGGCGATCTCTCGCTGCCAGTGTGGGCCGGCGTGCTGCCGATGGCGCTCGTGCCGCGCGCGCCGGTCGCCCTCGCTGCTCCGGCCGGCACACCCGGGTATGTCGAGCGCTGGCGCCAGAACGCCATCGACGGTACTGCCGTGCCGGCCCCGCGCATGGAACCTGCCCCGGCTGCCGAATCTGCCGAATCGAGGAGCGAAGCATGACGTCGACGCTCGATCACACCGATTCGGCGCCGCGCACGAACGAATTCGGCCAGCCCATCGGGCCGGCCGTGCCGGGCTGGCAGGCGCGCGAGCGGCCACCTCGCACGGCAATGACGGGGCATCGCGTGAGGCTGGAGCCGCTCGATGCGGCCAGGCATGGCGCGGCGCTTTACGCAGCCTACGCCGCGGCCGCCGACACACGCGATTGGACCTATATGAACGCCGGCCCGTTTGCCGACGAAGCCGCCCTCACTGCGCATTTGACACGGGCGGCCGCGAGCGAGGATCCGCTTCATTTCGCCATCGTCGATCTGGCAAGCGGCCAACCGGCCGGCACTTTTGCGCTCATGCGCGTCGATTGCGCGAACGGCGTGGTCGAAGTCGGCCACGTCACGTACTCGCCGCGCTTGCAGCGCTCCGCGGTCGCCACCGAGGCAATGTACCTGCTCATGCGCCGCGTCTTCGACGAACTCGGCTATAGACGCTTCGAGTGGAAATGCGACAGCCTCAATGCGCGCTCTCGCGCGGCCGTGTTGCGCTACGGGTTCGCTTACGAGGGTATTTTTCGGCAGGCCATCGTCTACAAAGGCCGTTCGCGCGATACGGCGTGGTTCTCGCTGCTCGATCACGAGTGGCCCGCGGTGCGGGCGGGTTTCGAGCACTGGCTCGCGCCCGGGAACTTCGACGCCGAAGGCCGGCAGCACATGCCGCTCGCCGAATCGATCGCGCGCAGCCGGGCGAGCGGCGCGAGCGCCTGAGCCCGGACCCGGGCACGCCCACGTTTCGCGCACTTCGCGCGCATTCCCGGCCTGCGAATCGCCCCTTCGAACGTCGGAGCGGGGCGAAGCGTGCCCTTCGCCCCTACCGCGTCATTGACGCTGCTTTTGCTGCAGATACTGCCTGACGTCGGTCATCGACACACGCCCGGTATGCGTGCGGTCGATCTCGTCGAAGTGCTTGGCGATGTAGCCGAGCCCGTTCGCCTGCGCCTGCGTCTTCGTGATGGAGGCGCCATTGCTCAGCGCCGTATTGGCGCCGAGCTTCGCCTCCAACCGCTCCTGGGCCTGTTGCTGCAGCGCTGCCCCGGTGGTCGGCGCGGCGGGGGTCACCCGCGTGCGCGGGAAGTAAGGGCCATCGACGCCCGCGCCGCGGCTGGGCAGCTTCACGGGTGCGACCGACTGCACGCCGGCCGCGCCCGCCTGCGCCGCAGCGAGGCCAAGCACCAGCATGACGGCGGTGCGCCGCACGATATCTATATGGGACATGATGAGCTCGCGATCGTTAGTTGTGCCAAATAGCAGCAGTCCTCATGTTCACAGCGCGGCGGCCTGGGTCGCCACCGCCGGGCCCGTCGGCTCGTCGGCCGGCGCCTCGTCGCGCCACGGCGGCGGCAGCATCCGCAGGCCGAGCGAGCCGGGAATCGGCAGCCCCGCGTAGAACTGCGCGAGCTGCGACTTCATTTGCGGCCGCGCGGTATCGTCGAGATAAGTCATGTGTCCACCGGCGAAGAAGTTCACGGCCAGATACGGGTTGAGCCCCGGCACCGATTGCAGCCTCGCCAACTCCTTCTCCGTGCTGAAAAACGGCGTGGCGAGATCGTGATAGCCGTTCTCCGCCAGCACTTTCAACTGTGGATCAAGTGTGAGCGCGGCCAGCAGATCGGGCACGGTGTCGGGCAACGGCTGCCCCGCATGCGAGAAGTCCCACACCTGAATGATGTCCTCGTTGAGCGGCATGAACGTCGCGTTCGGCGCGGTGTAGCCCAGATAGTTCGGCAACTGCGTCTGCAGCGCGGTTGCGAAGGGTTGCGCGATGAGGATATCGGAGGGGTCCGAATCCGTCTGGAGCCGGGGGTCCGAATTCGGTAGCGACACACGTCCGTCATAGCGGCCGATCGTCGTGCCCGGCAAGAGCGTCGTGGAGAAAGGCTCGCGATTGAAATAGCCGTTGAGCGCCTGCATCGTCATGCCCGATCCCCAGGTCCACGAAGCAAGTGTCGACATGCTCGGCAACACGGGCTTGCCCAACGCATCGGGTATGCCGAGCTGGCTCAGCACCCACGTTTGCGAGTACTTCTTGAAGTGCCGATATTCGTTCTTGACGAACTGCTCCACCTGCCACGCGTAGGCTGCGTCATCGATCGGTGCCGGCTGAACTTGATTGAAATACGCAGCCACTTCGGCGTAAGCGGGCAGATAACCGCTCAGGGTATCGGTGTCGAGCGCGAGCCCGGCGGTCGAACTCGTGATCGCTACTGCCTCGATGGCGTCGGCGAAATAATTGAGGATGGACGACTGAAGAACGATACCCGACAAATGCACGCCCGCCGTCTCCAGCGAAAGCGCGAGCATATCCGTGCGCGGCGTGCCGTACGATTCGCCGTAGAGGTATATCGGCGAATCGCCGCGCTTGTTCGCGGCCAGATAGCGCTCGATAAAATCGCGCATGACGACGACGTCGGGATCGCAGCCCCAGAAGGTCTTGTTCGTATTCGGCAAGATGGCCTCGGACAGCCCTGTGCCGGGAGGGTCGATGAAGACCATATCCGTCGTATCGATGAGGCTTTCGGCGTTCGGCACGAGCGGGTAATTGGGCCAATTCGTGAGGAGCGGATCAGGCGTGGCGACGCGGGTCGGCGCGAACGAGCCGAGGCGCAACCAGATCGACGACGAGCCGGGGCCACCGTTGTAGAAAAAGGTGACGGGGCGCGGCGCGCCGTTCGTGGACGGTGCCGTATAGGCAACGTAGGACATGGTGGCTTCGGGCCGGCCATTCGAATCGATAGCGGTAAGATGGCCGGTAGTCGTGGTGTAGTCGATCGTCTTCGAACCCGACGTCCACGTGTAATGCATGACCGCCGCTTTCTCGGCCACCTGCGACGGATCGAGACCGTCGTCCGCCTTGGGCGAGTAGGCAATCGGGTCGGTATAGGGCTGATTGGCGGTTGGGCTGCTCTGTGCGGCCTTCGCATCGGCCGATGCCGTCTGCCGCACGACGCTCGATGCCCCTGACGACCCGCCGTCCCCTCCTCCGCATCCCGACAGGATCAATGCCGCAACGATGCCTGCCCCAAGCCAGACGCATCGGCCATAACGGCCGTCGCTGCCGGCGACACTCCGGTCCGGTTTCATTTCTGCCCCTGTTCGATAAGTGGATCGATTGCGCGAAATCCCGATTCCGCATCGGGTGCGAACCTCTCAACGCTCGAAAGCGCGCGAACGCCTCCCTTCGCCGGGATATTCCATTGCGGCTTCCGATAATTCACTACCATTTTTAGGAGGGCGAATTAATTCATTCGCCAAAATGAAAATTAGATTTACACCGGATATTTGTCAAGAGACACGAATATCAACAATACTCAACCAGAAACCGGCCACAAATTTATCCTGTCAGCGAAATTAACGTCGCCAATACGCAGAAAGGAAATTGTCATTTCATTGAATTGATAATGTATTGGTGCACGGCGATGAAAACCGCGCGCGCAACCGCCCTCCGGCAAGATTGCGCGGAGACATGACTGGGGAAAAAAGGGGAATGGGTCTCTGACGACGCCGCCCGTGAGAGTGGCGCCGTCAGCCAAGGTCACCAACGAACGTTACTGACCCTCAGGCTGCCACGCAGGCGTGCCACGCTCCATCTGGCCCGGCTGCATTTGCGGCTGCATTTGCGGCTGCATTTGCATCTGGCGGCCGGACTGCGAGGTGCCGGCCTGGGTGCCCCCGATTCCCGTCTGCGTCTCGACGCGGGCCTCGGCGGCCTGGATGTTGTCGGGATAGTTCGAACCATCGGCCGACGCGGCGGACTGGTAGCCTGCCTGTTGAAGCTGCTGCAGATCGGCTTTGACCTGATCGCGCGTCAACGCTTCGTTGGATTGTTGCGCGAATAGTGTAGTCGGCAGCGACAACACAGCAGAGATTGCAATAACCCGGAATGCGGTCTTCATGATGGATCCTCCAAGTACGTGCACCCTAACGGCGAACGAGCGGTCGGAGCTGCGCCATGAAGCATAGGCGACCAACCTTAAGAAAACGTTAAGCAGCACGTGGCATTTGTCCGACGAGCATGCCCGATGCCACTCGACCGTTTCACTTTATTCGTGCGCATGGCCCGTACCCGTCCCGCGAGGAAAAGACGACATTAAAATAGCGCCCGATTCCGAATCGATTTCAAATCTTTTTAAACCACTTCGGAGCAGTCGAAACGGCGGGCCCGTGCGTTATCGCCGGCCCGCCGC
This sequence comes from Trinickia caryophylli, assembly GCF_034424545.1. Classification (NCBI taxonomy): domain Bacteria; kingdom Pseudomonadati; phylum Pseudomonadota; class Betaproteobacteria; order Burkholderiales; family Burkholderiaceae; genus Trinickia; species Trinickia caryophylli. The sequence continues at coordinate 564,419 of NZ_CP139971.1, forward strand.
CTGCACGTCGAACGCGCCGGCGTCATGGCTTGCGCAATAAGCACGCCAATCGTCGGCCACCTGCCCGGCCGCCTTCACCGCCAGATCGATGAGCCCCACCGGCCAATCATCGCGAGCGCCGAACGCGATCAGTTCGTCAGCGATGGCCGAACCTTGCCGCCCTCCGCTGCGCAGCTGAGCCCATGCACACAGCTGCGCCATCGTATTGACGACCGTTTCGAGCCGGGGCAGCTTGCCGTTCCACTTGCCGAGATCGACCCGATCCTCCGAAGGCTGAAGGCTGCGCAACACATACGAGCGTCCGTTGAAATCGACGGCGTGCAAAAAGGCCTGCGAAACGGCTTGCATGCGCTGCTGCACCGAAACTACGCGTTCGGCGTCACTGCGCCATCCAGGCTGAGGGGTGCTGATATGCACCGCCAACGATGAAGGCAGCGCCTCCTTCAGATCGATCAGATAATTGCCGTCTGGCGAACCTTTCCCCTCCACCAGAATCACGTATCGGTCGACACCCAGGCTGCCTGTGCCGGCAATGCGCCGCGCGACGTCGAGCGGGCGGTAGAACTCGCGGTTTTCCTGTTGCTCGGCGAACGCGGTCATGAAGCCGAGCACTTGCTCGCGCGTGCCCTTGTCCACCGGCAGCGCGCGCTTGCCGTCCGCGCGCAGCACGCGCTTCTTGCCGTCCATCGTCGTCCGGCGGTCGAGGTGATCGATCCGGGAACGCTTGCCGAGTCCGTCGAAAAGCTCGCTCACCATGCCTTCGGCCAGCTCGGCTTCGATCCATCGCGCCTTGCCGGCGCGCAGCGCTTCGCGATAGGCCGCGACCGCCATGTGGCAGAGCGCGAGTGCTTCGGCGCGGCTCAATTCGATTTCGTCAGCCGCGACAAGCACACCCGTAACGAGCCGTACGATCTCGAACAGATTGGGCGCGAGGCAAGCTTCGTCGAAATCGTTGATGTCGAAGTAGACGAGCCCATTGTCAGCCTTGTAGGTGCCGAAGTTCTGCAAGTGCAGGTCGCCCGACACCCATACGCGCGGCCCCGCTTGCAGCACGTGCTCGTGCGCGAGCCGCTGATAAAAAAGGTGACAGGTGCCGCGATAGAAACTGAGCACGGACTCACGCATGAGCGCGTATTTCATTCGCAGCCGCTCGCCGTCGCGCCCGGCATTGAACCCCGCAATTGTCGATGCCACGTCGTTCATGGTGGTCCTCATCGTGTGGTCAGCCGGCGGGCTCGGCGCTCAGCCGCCGGTGGAAGGAGCGAATCGCCGCAACTCGCGCGGCAATCCTGGCCGCTCCCATTCCGGAGCAAATTCAGGAGCAAATTCACGGCCGCAGCGTCAGTTTGTGCCGCGCCGGGCCCGGCAGAAACGGGGCCGATTCGCCTCGCACCCATGCCTCGTGTCCGGCCAGAAAATACGGCGAGGCGGGATTACCCGACTGCCCACCCGGCATATGAAAGATGCCCTCGTCTTCATGCCCGGGCGACACCACCATCCTTTCAGACGCGCCAAACGACGCTCCCTGCACGCGCGGCATGTTGAAATCGCCGGAGAGCGGATCCGCAGGGGCCGCGAGCAGCGTGCGCAGCGACGCGAGCGCCGGCGGAATCAGGCGTTCGAACGGATGCGCGATCGCAGCACGGTTGCGTTCGCCCCATACGGCATGGTCCAGCGAGCCGCTCGCACCGTCAATGGCCTTTGCCTGCTCGATCGCATCGTCGATGCGGGCGAGCACGAACGCATGCCAGTCGGCATAGCCGGGCGGAACCCACGCCTCGTAGCGGGCCAGCGATTCCATGACGGCGAGCCGGCGCGAGTTGGCAACCGCATAGGTGAGGCCGGCCTGGGTCTGGCCGAGCGCCGCGTCGAGCGGGGCGAACCAGGCCGAGTACATCGAATCGAAGAACGCGCGGGCAAGCGCATAACCGGCTGCATCGGCGTCCGCTCTGCCATTCCAGGCGCTGAGGATCTGCTTGAACCGCGCGCGATCGGGATGTCCGTCGAGCGCCGCGCCGTCCAGCGCGGTTTGCGCGAGTTGCCGCCAGGGCTCGACCCAGAGCGCGCGGTCATCGGTCTGAACGGCGAGCAAATCATGCGGCACGGCACTTTGGCGCGCGAGGAGGTCGTCGCGGATCTGCGTGGCGCGCGCGCCGACGTCTGCGCCGCCATCGCCGATCTTCGCCTGGTCGGCGCCGGCCAATTGCCGATTGTTCGCATTCCAGAGGCGCCCCGACGGCGGATCGACGAGCGCCGGATAATCGGGCGGCGCCAGGTAGCCGCGCCAGCCCGCGTAGGTACTCGAGCGCCAAGGCAGGTCGGGCAGCGGGGGCGTCTGGCCGGCAAACGGCATCGGTTCATGTCGCGGCAGCGGTCCGGCCAGCGTCCACCCGATGTGCCCGTCCGCATCGGCCACGAGCATGTTCTGTGTGGGGATGCCCATCGTTTGCGCCACGGCGAGCGCCTCGCGAACCGTGCGGACATCCTCCATCTGCCGCAAACGCAGGTTGACCGCATTGGCGTCGTGCGCCGTCCAGCGAATCGCGTACGCTTTCGTCCCGGCGTTCGTGACCGGCCCCCACCGCGTTTCGGCCACCTCGAGGGTGACCGCCTTTTCACCGCGCACATCGATACGTTCATGCGTGATGCGCGCGCGCTCCCAGGCGCCGCCCGGCACGCGGTAGCGGTTCGCATCGCGGCTGTCGCGCTCGAGCTCGACGAGATCCATGTAATGCCCGTAGCTGTTGGTGAAGCCCCAGGCAACGCGCCCGTTGCTGCCCGCCACGATCGTCGGCGCGCCAGGAAGCGTGACGCCCGTGAAACGCCGCTCGACGCCCGCCTTGCTTCGCTGCACCAGCGACAAGCGATACCAGACGTTCGGCAGCCGCAGCGACAGGTGCATGTCGTTGGCCACCATCGCCCGCTGCGCGTGCGCATGCGCGCCATCGACAGCCCACGCGTTGCTGCCCGTCATCGCGTTCGCGGCCCCCCACGCCTGCCAGTCGGATACCATCGTCTGCGGCGTGCGCGCATGCGCCCCGTCAAGCCAATCGGGCGCCGCGGGCGAAGGCGGCGCGGCCACGGCCGGTATCGATGCCACATCGAGCAGCGCGTCCCAATGGCTCGAGGTCGGCAAAAGAAACGCTAGCAGATCGGGCGACACGCGCTCGCGCAGCGCCTCTCTCGCGAGGATGCGCCTGAGTTCGCCGTACTGCAGATCGAAGTACATGGCATAGACGGCCAGCAAGCTGTCTTCGCTCGACCATGGCTTAGGGCGCTCGCCAAGCAACATGTATTCGAACGGGCGCACCGTCAACGCATCGAGCCCGTCGTTGACCCCTGCCACATAGCGCTCGAGCAGGCGCCGCTCATCCGCCGGCAATGCGGCCACGGCGTCGTGTGCGCGGGCGCGGAAGCGGTGAATGCGATGGCTCTCGTCGAGACTTACGGCAGCCGGCCCGATCAATCCCGCCAGTTCGCCGGCCGCCGAGCGCCGCAACAGGTCCATCTGGAAAAAGCGGTCCTGCGCATGCACGAAGCCCGTCGCGTAGGCAAGATCCTCGCGCGACGTTCCCGAAAGCGTCGCGACTCCCTGCGCGTCGCGCTCGATGCCGACCGATGCGCCGAGCGATGGCACTGTGCGCGTGCCGTCGAGCTGCGGCAAGCTTCCACGCACGAGGAGAATGGCGCAAACGGCCGCGGCGGCGAGCAGCAGGCACGCGCCGAGCAGGACAAAGAGAGAAATGCGAAAGAGCCTCGAACGAGGCAAGCGTATCGTTTCCGGTTCGCTTCGGGCGATCATCGTGGTGGTTACGGTTCAGAGCAGGTTGGCAAAGCGGCGCACGCCGCTACTCATCGAGCCCCGGTAGCGTAATCGAACCGGCGGATAATTACACGCGCCCGGCGTCAAGGATGTCGGCCAGCGGCTCGATCGAACCGCCCCGCCGCAACGAAAGGTGCGCCCAATGACTATGCGTACCGGTCGGCCTCGCACTGCCCGGCCGACGTGTGTGGCGCTATGCGAACGCGCGCAGCGCTGCCGTTGGCTGGCGAAGCGGGACGCAAGGCCGCGTTTGCCTGTTCTTGAACCGATCGGTCCTCAAAGCGCAAGCAGATAATCTCCAGGCCAACCGAACTGCGGATCGGCGGCAAAACCGCTGAGATTCAAACCTCGATCGGGCTGGATGCACCGGTAGCCCCCGATCGTATCGACCAGTGTGCCCGTCCTGTCCACGATGACCGATGGGTGCAGCCGGCGGACGACGACAAGCGGATCCCACACGGCGTGCCTGCCGCGCCAACGCGAGCCTTCCTTGACGAACGACGCGCGTACGATGGTACAGCTGCGCCCCATGCGCGAAGATGCTGTTGGTTCCCAGTCGCGGCCGTCGCGAATTTCTATCGCGCACCGTCCCGTGCAGCCCACCACACGCTCCGCGCCCAGTATCCGACTCACGTTGGCAACCGTTTGTCGCCGGCCCGTGACCACAGCCAGCGCGATCCGCCGCGGCGGCAGCGACCCCAGCAGCGTGGCGGCATCGGTTTGCGCGGCATTGAGTGCTTCCTTTACTCCGAGCGCTGCTGCGATTCCCGCAACCACTCGTGCGCCCGAGCCAACATTGTCCCGACTGAACGCGCAGGTAACCGGAACGCCTAGAAAAGCGAAGGGCAAGGCGCGACGGATGGTATGCAACGCGAACCCGTATCCCGGCAATAGCGAGAACACACGGCCCGCATTGTCCAGTTTCGGTGGAGCCGCATTGCAAGCCATCAGTTTCCGATACGACCACGCCTTCAGTTCGAGCAGTTCGGCGGTAAGCATTCGCCGCCAGGTAGCGGCCGGCATGCGCGAGTCCCAGGTGGCCCGGAGCAATTTTTCGAATTGGGCGCGATCGTCCAGAACCGTCTCGAGCGCAGCCAGCGCGTCCTGATCCAATCCGCGTAAGCGAAGCGCATCAAGGAGCTCCGGACGCCTAGCCGACCCACCCGATTCGCTGCGCCACCGAGGCCTCGTGGACATAATGATCGGCGATTCCATCAAGAAAGCTCCAGGCCAGTTGTCCGATCAATGCGCCATGCTCCAGCGTCATCGGCTCCAGCGGGTAGGCACTGAGGAGCGCTGCAAGCTCCTCCGCATCGTCGCAGTGTCCGCAATCCCGATCGATGTGGTCGTGGTCGCGCATCCCGGTAATGATTTGCGCGGCTTGCGCGGACGTCGTCGAGACCGCCTCGTAGAACGCGTCGCTGTTGTCGCGCAAGGAGCCTTGCAGACAGATCTGTGCGAGACAGTAGGCTTTCCAGTTGACCCGCGCCGCATCCACCAATGCGCCGACGAACGCCCGGGTGGTGGGAAGCGGGCGCCACGCCGCCAGGTCGGTGCCCCCCGGCAGATGACGCTCCAGAATGGACGCGTGCCCCTGCTCTTCCTTCATGTGGTGGACCATCCAGTTCCTGATGCGCCGGTCGGGGCAAGACGCGATTACATTGGCGTTGTGCCTTGCCGCAGCCCGCAGATAGACAATGTTCTCGGCGATCCAACCGGTCGAAAGCGCAACGGCAGACTCGCCCTTCGCATGAAGCATGAGATCCCACAACCGGTGGCCATCGATCAGACGCACCCACTCTCGCGCGTGGGCCGGCACGGGCTTCGCATCGGGTTGCCAGCCGGAGGCGGCAAGCTCGCCAAGCGCCGCCGGGACAGGCGTGACCGATGGCGTTTCCAGCAGCACCATGCTCGACAGCGCCGCCCGGACAGCAGACGAGTGATCCGCGGCATAAGCCGTTGCGTGCAGGACGCTTGCCGGCCACACCGGAATGCCCGACCAGAAGCGGTCGCGATAAGCGGCCGATTCATCGCCTCTCCCGGCAGCAGCCGTGTCCTGCTGAGAAAGCAGGAGCACGGCCATGCCGGAACTTCCCTGCTGGAACGCGGAGAACCAGCGATACAGCATCTCGGCTACCTGCGTACTGGCATTCAACGCGGTTGCCAATCGGTCGGAATGAACGGTCGGGCCGAGCGCACGCAAAACGTTGCGCCAGGTCTGACCGTGACCGAGCTCATGATCAACCGTCACATGGCGCTTGAATGCCGCGACCGTGCGCTCATGCAAAAGACCTCGCGCCACCAGCATCTCGTGCCATCGCAATACGACATCGCGATCGCTCGCGGTCGATTCCAGCAGCCCTGAACATACCGCGGCGGAAAGCGGATCATGGGTTGCCACGTCGCGCATCAGGTGAATCAGTTCAATCGTGCGCGGGTCCGGGCGGATCGATCGAATCGCCTCGGCAGATACCCCCAACGTCTCGAGCGCGCGCTCGAAATATATCGAATGGTCGCTTTCTTCCAGCAGGTGGCGCGCAAGTATCTCAGTGACCTCGCTGTCGGGATAACTGCATGAAACGCCTGGTGCCATGCGGGCCGGAGCAGCCTCGAGATAGTGTCGCGTTTCAATAAGATAAGCAAGAAGCGGCTCGACGGCATTCTCTCCGGAACGGAAACACTCCCAGACAGGATGAGAAAAAAGATAATCCATCGCGGCGCCGAATTGCTCCTCGATAATTTCCTCCGCCACCTCGAACGGAATATCGCGATCGATAAGGCGCAGGTCCAGCGTGCGCCCGATCCGGCTAACGATTTCCCGTCGGGGCGCCTCGCCCTGACCGATCAGTAGATTATCGATTCTGAAAACGTGCCGATCAAAAACGTTTCCAAGGAAGGGGACCGTCCGGCGAAGCTCCATAGCATTTCTTCCATGTCGCAGACGCCCATGCGCTGCGGCGCCTGCGAAAAATCGACAGTGTTATTCGACAACGGCGGCGCGCAAAGCCGATGCCGCACGCTCGGTGGCTCTCACGATCGCCTCGAGCTGCTGAATATCTTCGGCGCTCAGTTTTCCCTCGTGCAAGCGCTTCTTGACCTCGACGAGTTTTTCGCGGCTCTGAAATTCGTCATCCTTTGAATAACTCTTTTCCATTTCCTTTCTCCTTCATTGCGTGAATGCGACGTGAAGTATCGCTCTGCAAGGATAGGATCGACGCATAAAAAGTAAAGCCGATTTTCAGCACCTCGCCGGCACCGCCATACTCTTGAAATTCCATCCGCTTGTGCTACCGTTTATTGGCCCCGCACACACTTTCAATCACCCGGCTCGAAACATGAAATATAAGACACCGGCGCGGGGGGAGGGCTTTTGGGGACCAGCATATTAGACAGAACATTCTTACGCCCCATAAACCCAGTGTTTCTCGGTTTTTATATGCCGATTTAAATCAAGGAGCTTAAAATGAGTGAATCGAGCTCGAAGGTCTCCGAATTGGGCACAAGCGATCCGGCCGCAAATCTCGCCAGGAACTTGTCGACGGACCTTGCGCGCAACCTGGCGGAAGACTTGGCGCGGAATTTTGCCCAGGACCTGTCTCGCAACCTCGCCCAGGACCTGGGCCGAAACCTGGCTCAAGACCTGGCACGCAATCTCGCACACGACCTGAGCCGCAATTTCGCTCACGACATCTCGCGCAACCTCGCACAGGATCTTGCGCGTAACGTCGCCAGCGATCTAAGCAGAAATCTCGGGCAAGAAGTAACGCGTAATGCGGCCACCGATGTGGGCCGCAATCTGGCTCAGGATCTGGCGCGCAACATGGCCACCGATGTGAGCCGCAATCTCGCTCAAGACCTGGGGCGCAACCTCGCTCAGGATCTGGGCCGCAATCTGGCGCAGGACCTCAGCCGCAACCTCGCGCAGGATCTCGGCAAGGCGCCGTATAAGGCTTGACGGATTTCCCGACCAACCACGGCTGATTCAGAGGCTCCACGCGCTCGAGTCGCGCCTGCCGGGCGCTCGAGCGCAAATGACGTGTGCACGCTTGATCCCGCCTGTGCGGGCCGACGCAACGCGAAAGTCATGGTTCTGACTACGCAGCGGCATGTGCGAATGCGATCGATACGGGCTCGTACGCCTGCGAAGCGTTCTGGGGCGCAGGGGGCGGAGTCCGAATCTCGCCTGGGGGGCGGCCGCAACGCTTCATTTGTTCTGACGGAGGACTGCGTCCCGACAGGGGCGGGACGGGTGCCATCGCGCATCCGGACAAACAGAAGGCATCTCCTGGCCCATCGCGCGCCGGACATGCCGGCCCGACCAATCTTTTTGAATAGGTCATTCCGTATGGATAATGCAGCCCAATTCACGTTCCGTGATCTGATTGCCCCGCTCAGCGCGGACCAGTTTTTTTCGGATTACTGGGAAACGAAGCCGCTGCATCTCGCAAGGGACCAGCAAAGACACTATGCACAACTGATTTCGGCGACCGATGTCGAAACCATGCTGGCCGAACAGGATATCCGCCACCCAGGAATCCGGCTCGCGAAAGGCGGCCGGTACCTTGCGCCCGACACCTATTCGACGGATATGCACTACGGCGACGATCTGTTTCGCGGCGTCCCCGACCTCGACGTCGTATATGCGCACTATCGCACCGGAGCCACGGTGATCCTGCCGGCCCTCCATCGGACATGGGCGCCGCTGAACAGACTTTGCGCCGCCATGGAGGCCGAACTCAATCACGTGGTGCATACCAATCTTTATTTGACGCCGGGCGGTACGGCGGGTTTCAGCGCGCACTACGACGCTCACGAAGTGTTCATCCTGCAGATCGACGGCCGCAAGCATTGGCGGATATACGAGCCGCCCCTTTTGCTTCCGCACCATACCCAACCCTTCTCGCCAGCGGGATACGTGCTGCCGCCACCCATGTTCGAAATCGACCTCATGCCCGGCGATCTCCTGTACCTGCCTCGAGGCTATGTCCACGACACGCTCACGAGCGATGACCATTCGGCTCACGTCACGCTTGGCATCAGTGTCTACACATGGGTCGAGCTGTTGGCGGAAGCGCTGGCGGCGTGCAAAGAGCGTCTCGATCTGCGTCGGGCGTTGCCTCCCGGCTTCGCCAACTCCGCCCAGTCGGCCGCGCAGCTGGCATCGACGCTCGGCGAGATCCTCGGCACGCTCCAGGCCGCGGTCGAATCGCAGGCGGTGGTCGATTCGTTCAAAGCGAAGGTGTTACCGGGCACGATCAAGCGAAGAGGGCATTTCACCCCTCATGCGTCGACCATCGGCACGGATACGCGCCTGTATAGGCTACCGCCCGGTCGATTCGAGGTTTCTCGCGAGGAAGGCCAGATCGCGCTGATGTTCGACGGCAAATCGATGAAAGTGCCCGATTACGCGGGCGAAGCGATCGAAATCATTACGCGCGGCGAATCGTTTCTCGTTCGGGATCTCGCATCGTCACTCGGGCTGGACGGCTCGCTGACCTTGGCGCATGCGCTGTTCCTCGCGGGATTCGTCACAGCGGAACCGGCAGCGGCGCTTGTGTGATGCGCGGGGGGCACGATGGCCCCCCGCGCTCGAGACGGACTATTGCGGGTGGGCCCATAAGCGGGTCAGGGGACCGCCGGGGCCTGCCACCGGGTCGCTCGGAGGAAACGACGTCCGCAGCATCGCCTGCCGTTGCTCTTCGCCTACTGCGGTGCGGCTGATGCCCGTGTCCTGGTTGGGCGGATAGCCGCCCACCACGAGAAAATCGTCGCTGGCTTCGATCCGGCGATGCCCTGTGCCAGCCGGCAGGACGACGACATCGCCCGCCCTCACTTCGAGTTCGCGCCCGAGCGGCGGCGGCCCGCCGAGTACGAGCCGCGCCCAGCCTCGCGCAAAACCAAGTACTTCGTGGGTCGCGGGATGAAAATGGTGGAAGTCATAGACACCGTCGCGCCATTGCGATGGCCAGCCGTTGCGCGTGAACCGCTGCTCGAACGGCACGGCCACATCCGCGGCGCCGTCAAGCGCAATCGCGCCGCGATAAAGCAGCACGGGCAGTCTCTCATTGTTCGGAATCCAGCCGTTCGCGTCCAGAACGAACGCCTCGGGCTGCGACGTCGCGGGCGCCCCCGCATTGCGCGTGCCGTGCCGATCCGGCAGATCGCTCGTCTCGGGATGGTCGGGCGTCCGCTCCGCAGCGGCCGGCCGCGCGGAAAGCGGCGGGTAGCTGCGACAGCAACCGTCCACGGAAGTATCGGCCGCGCAGCGTTGAAAAGCGTCTGCATCGTCCTTCCGCGAGAAAGCATAGAGGGTCTGGTCGACCTGCACCTCGGTATCGGACTGACGAATAGCCATGGTAGTCATTGAATGCTCCGGAATTGGCGTGGTGGCGCCCCTATTGGTTCGCATCGCGCATGCCCGATGTTCCGTCCGCCGTTCCCCGCAAACCTTTCATTTAAATTACATTGAGTTCCCCCAGCCACGCTGCCGTTGCGCACGCCGCGCAGGCGCATTTCGCGGCGCACCGTCCAATTCTGTGTTGCGTGGACTGCCCGGCCGATCTCGCGCGCCGCAGATCAACGTACAATCGTGGTTTTTGCTCCAGATCTCACTGAACGGTTAGGCTCATGACTACGATTCTCGAATCCCTCCCGGTCGGCCAGAAAGTCGGCATCGCCTTCTCGGGCGGCCTGGACACCAGCGCCGCGCTGCACTGGATGCGGCTCAAAGGCGCCGTGCCGTTTGCCTATACGGCGAACCTGGGCCAGCCCGACGAAGACGATTACGACCAGATTCCGAAACGCGCCATGCAATATGGCGCCGAAAACGCACGGCTCGTCGATTGCCGCGCGCAGCTCGTCGCCGAAGGTATCGCGGCACTCCAATGCGGCGCATTTCATATTTCGACGGCCGGCGTCACCTACTTCAATACCACGCCGATCGGGCGTGCCGTCACGGGCACGATGCTCGTGGCCGCGATGAAGGAAGACGGCGTCAACATCTGGGGCGACGGCAGCACCTACAAAGGCAACGACATCGAGCGTTTCTACCGCTACGGCCTGCTCGTGAATCCCGAGTTGCGGATTTACAAGCCCTGGCTCGATCAGACGTTCATCGACGAACTGGGCGGCCGGGCAGAAATGTCCGAATTCATGCGCAAGTCCGGTTTCGAATACAAGATGTCGGCCGAAAAGGCTTATTCGACCGATTCGAACCTGCTCGGCGCCACTCACGAAGCGAAGGACCTCGAAAGTCTCGAAAGCGGGATCAAGATCGTCAACCCGATCATGGGCGTCGCTTTCTGGCGTGACGACGTTCAGATCGCTCGCGAAGAAGTGACGGTGCGCTTCGAGGAAGGCCGTCCCGTCGCGCTCAATGGCGTCAGCTTTGCCGACGACGTCGAACTGCTGCTCGAAGCCAACCGGATCGGCGGCCGCCACGGCCTCGGCATGAGCGACCAGATCGAAAACCGCATCATCGAAGCCAAGAGCCGCGGCATCTACGAGGCCCCCGGGCTCGCGCTGCTTTATATCGCCTATGAGCGCCTCGTCACCGGCATCCACAACGAGGACACCATCGAGCAGTACCGCGACAACGGCCGGCGTCTCGGCCGCTTGCTCTATCAAGGGCGTTGGTTCGATCCCCAGGCAATCATGCTGCGCGAAACGGCTCAGCGCTGGGTCGCACGCGCGATCACCGGCGAAGTGACGATCGAGCTGCGCCGCGGCAACGACTACTCGATTCTGGCCACGCGCTCGCCGAATCTCACCTATCAGCCCGAGCGGCTTTCCATGGAAAAGGTGGCGTCGACGTTTACGCCGCGCGACCGCATCGGCCAGCTCACGATGCGCAATCTCGACATTACCGATACGCGCGACAAGCTGCGCATCTATTCGCAAGTGGGCCTGCTCGCGCCGAGCGAATCGTCCGCATTGCCGCAGGTGAAGGACGCCAGCGACAAATAAGGCTGGCTTCGAGGCCGATCGCTGTCAATGACGGGCGGTGATTGCACCGCCCGTTTTTTTTGATCGCACCTCAGGCGGCAATGCGTCACCCGCGCCGCCCGAGCAGCCGCCGAGCCAGCCAGAGGCTGCCCGCGAAGACGCCGACGGACACCGCCCACAGAGCCATCACGGGACGCACGAGCTGCCAGAATTGCGCGATTCGCTCCTGGCCGACCGAGGCGACATACGTTTGCTCGTCGTCGGCCGTATGCATGGAAACGACACGGTACATGTAGAACGATACGCAGCGGTCGTCGTCCGGCGGCGAAACCGCCAGCAGCGCCCCCGCCGGCATGCGACGCACGACTTCGCACCGCGGGTCCGACATCGCCTGCACGATCGAGTCGTCGACCGGATGCTCGTAAAGAATGGCCAGCCATGTTGCGCCAATCGCCATTAGCGCGCTGAAGCCAACGGGCTTCAGCCATCCCGCTCGCCTTCGATGCCCGATGCCGGTGCGCGCGTCGCTCATGGGCCCGTCGCCACGCGCATCGTCCCCGCATATTTGCGGGACGTGCCTGTCCAACGCCATTGCCATTGCATGCCCCTGCCCCCTTTTTTTGGTCTCGCCGTGCTCCAATCGCACGACTCACTGGCAAAGCCTAGGCTGCGCTGCCCGCGACGCATTGATTCACGTCAACGCTTCGTGCGCGGGCACCTGTCGCTACGCTCAGCGGTGGCCGATCATGGTCAGCAGATGAATGCCCAGGCCGACGCATCCGCCAACGAGCGTGCCGTTGAGCCGGATGAATTGAAGATCGCGGCCGATGTTGAGCTCGAGCTTTTGCACCACCTCGTGCTCCTTCCACTCCTTCATCTTGCTCGCGATAAACATCGCAAGCTTCGGCCGCAAACCTTCCAGCAAAGGCGGGACCTGGAGCAGGATCTGGTTGTCTATGACGAGCTGCATGCCGGCGTCGTCCTGCAATGTCGCACCGATCGCCGCCACCACGGAGGCAAGCTTCTTCGCGACGATCGAATGATTGCTGCGCAGATCGTCGTTGAGCCAGGTGCTGATGTCCTTCCAAAGAGTATCGACGTAACCTGTCAGCGCATCGTTCGACGCCAGTTGAACCTGGTAGTGGCGAATCTTCTCGCGCAAATCCGGATCCGATTGCAGCCGCTCGATCCAGTTCGCGATGATCCGGTCGAATTCGACCCGCAACGGGTGATCGGGTTGCCGCTCGACTTCCGATAGCGCTTCGCCGAGCATGTCGACCAATTTTTCTATGGCGAACGTGGCCGTCTTGTCTTTCAGCGATCGGAAATAAAGCGGAAGTTTCTCGGCAAAAAAGCGCGCGATGCCGCGTTTGACGCTTGCGTCGTTGGCATATTCGCTCGCCGCGGCGAGCATCTGATCGAGCACCGCCTGATGCCGTCCGTCCTGCGTCAATCCGTGCAAGATACGCCCGCCGAGCGTGGACAGATCGAGCTCGCCGAATCGCCCCGCCAATGCCTTGTGCAAAAAAGCGCGCACGGTGGCGTCGTCGAGCATGGTCAGGCCGTAACCGAGCAGTTTCACGAACATCGCGCCGATCATCTCGGCATGGCGCTCGTCGGCCATCCATCGGGCGAGCCGCGCCGCCGGCTTCGCCTCCTTGATGACCGCCGTGATTCGCTCAGTCGAGAAGAATTCGCCCTGCACGAACTGGCCGAGGTTGTCGGCAATGCGGTCTTTGTTTTTCGGCACGATTGCCGTGTGCGGCACGAACGACAGCCCGAGCGGGTGCCGAAAAAGCGCTGTCACGGCAAACCAGTCCGCCAGCGCACCCACCATCGCGGCCTCGGCGAACGCGCCGATGTAAGCCCACCAGGGGCTGCTCGCACGAAAAACCACCGACATCGCATACAAAAGCGTGACGGCCGCCAGCAAACCGTTCGCTATCCAGCGCATGTGCGCGAGCCGGATCTGCTTGACCTCGTCTTCGGCGCGCGCAAGGCGCGCATACACCGATTCTGCGTATGGCGTGGGCATGATCGAACCATCCGGAGCGTGAATCGTTGAAACCCGTGCCGCGCGGCGCCCGCTACGAGCAGTTGCTTCCCGTGGCCGCGTCCGGCAAGCGGTTCGCGCCATCGCCGAGCGCGCGCTGCATCAGGACGGTATCCACCCAGCGCCCCAGCTTGAAGCCGACCGCCTCGAGCGTGCCGATCCGTTTGAACCCGAGGCTCTCGTGAAGCGCGACGGAACCCGCGTTGGCACTATTGCCGACCACCGCCAGCATTTGCCGCCAAGGGCCCGCTTCGCATTGCGCAACGAGCGCGGCAAGCAGCGCGCGGCCGATGCCGCGCCCCGCCATGCCGGGCGCGACATAGACGGAATCTTCCACCGTAAAGCGATAGGCCGCGCGCGACCGATAGGCGGTGGCATACGCGTAGCCCACGACGCGAGCGTCGAGTTCCGCCACGAGGTGCGGCAGGCCCGCCAGCAAAACAGCTTCGCGGCGCGCGGCCATCTCGTCGACGGACGGCGGCACTTCCTCGAACGTCGAAAGACTGTTGAGCACGTAATGGGCGTAGATGCCCTGCACCGCGGCTACATCGTCCGGTGCCGAGGCGCGGATCCGCACCCCGCCAATGGAATGCGAGAGTTGAACATCTTTCATTCGATACCTTTCCGTTGCTTCGATCTTGGGGGATGGATCCCGGCTCGAGCCCGCATTGTCTCAGATCGGCGCATGCCTTATGCCGCCGGCGCTCGCTTGCTACAATCGGCGCGAACCCTGCCAATGCATCAGGAGGAGACGGCAATGACGGAAGACGAACACGCGATCCGCGCGCTGGTGGACACCTGGATGTCCGCCAGCAAGGCAGGCGATACGCAGACGCTACTCGGCCTCATGACCGACGACATGGTATTCATGACCCCCGATCGGGAGCCGTTCGGCAAGCAGGCGTTCGCCGCCGCCTCGCAAGCCCAGCAGGGCATGCGCATCGAAGGTACCGCCGAAATCCTCGAGTTGCGGGTAGTCGGCGATTGGGCGTTCATGCGCAACCGTATCGATATCCGGGTTTGGCCGCCCGGTACCGCCGAACCGATCAGGCATGCCGGCTACACGCTGACGCTCGCACACAAGAATGCGGCCGGTCAATGGCAGCTCGCGCGCGACGCGAACCTCGTCGGTCCCAAACCGTGAAAGCGCCGTAGTCCGAACGCAGTGCGGGCACGGCTCGCGACGTGCCCTTCCCGCCAATCAAGAAGAAGGAAATATGCCATGGCTCGCTCCCCCGCCAATAAGCGCGCAGTGTTTCGTGCCCTGCATGCGCAAGGCTGCTTCATGTTGCCGAATCCGTGGGATGCCGGCAGCGCCCGCTACCTGCAGCACCTGGGCTTCAAAGCGATCGCGACGACCAGCTCGGGCATCGCATGGTCGACGGGCCAATCCGACAATTCGCTCTCGCGCGATGCGGCGCTCGCCCATCTGCGCACGATCGTCGATGCCACGGATTTGCCCGTCAATGCCGACTTCGAAGACGGGTTCGCCGCCGATCCGGCCGGCGTGGCCGAAAGCGTCAAGCTCGCCGTTGCGACGGGCCTCGCGGGCCTGTCGATCGAGGATTCGCGCAGGGACGCGGCCTCGCCGCTTTATCCGCTCGTAGAGGCCACCGAGCGGATAGCGGCCGCGCGGCAAGCCATCGACGAGACCGGCGGCGACACATTACTGGTCGGGCGCGCCGAGAATTTCGTCGTGGGCGTGAACGACCTCGACGATGCGATTGCCCGGCTTCGCGCCTACGCGGACGCCGGCGCGGATTGCCTCTACGCGCCGGGCCTCCGCACGCGCGAACAGATCGAAGCCGTTGTGGCCGCGGTCGCGCCCAAGCCCGTGAACGTGCTGATCGGCGCCACGTCCGAATTCACCCTGCACGACCTGGCTGTCATGGGCGTACGCCGCGTGAGCGTGGGCGGCGCGCTCGCCCGCGCGGCATGGGGCGCATTCATGCGTGCCGCTCAAACGCTGGCGGCTGGACGATTCGACGGATTCGCGGATGCGGCCTCCGGCGCCGAGCTCGATACGCTGTTCGGCGCGCGCCCCTCATAGCACGAGCGCGGACTCGTCGCCCAGCGCATGAAAGAGTTCGTCCTCCTGCGCGCAATGCAGGCGGACGATCGCATCGAGCCCGTAAAGCAGCCGCTGCAGTTCGCGCACGATGACAGGGTCCGGCCCGCCGGGCGGCAAATCGGCCGTCATCCGGCCCAGCAGCCGCGTGAGACGGAAAATCTCACGATGCATCGCGCTCATCGCCGCCATGGGGTCGTCTCCGCCGAGCAGCTGTGAAAGTTGCGGATACACCTCGACGTCATCGCGGCGCTCATGCGGCACCAGTTCCGCGTCCAGCGCCTGGCTCAATGAAGTCAGTTGTGCCACCGCCTCCCGGCCCGACAATCGCGGCAAGCTGTCCGCCACCGCCGCAATGCGCGCGATGAGCGGGTCGAGCCGCACGTGTTCGCCATGCATGCGGGCCGCATCCGCGCCCGCCAATGTACCGGCGGCAGACCAATCCGCGCCCGGGCGCAATGCGCGTAATGCGTTGACGATGACCGCCACGTCGATCAGCTCCTGCAGCACCGCGCCGGCAATCGGCGTCAAATAGCCGAACAGCGCCACCAGCATCGCCGCGACCGACAATCCCATGCCTGCCGTCACGCTCTCGATTGCGATGCGGCGCGAGCGCCGCGCCGTGCGCAGCGCCTCCACCAGACGATCGAGGCGGTCGACGAGCAGCACGACATCGGCCGCCTCGGATGACGACGCCGCGCCGCGGGCGCCCATCGCCACGCCGACATCGGAAGCCGCCAGCGCCGGCGCATCGTTGACGCCATCGCCAACCATCACCACCACCTTGTCGCGGCGTGCGGCTTCGATCGCGGCCAGCTTGTCGGCGGGCGTTTGCTCCGCATGGACTTCGGTCACGCCGAGCATCGCCGCGACCGTCTCGGCCACGTCGCGCCGGTCGCCGGTCAGCATGACGAGCCGCTCGATTCCGGCTCGCCGCAGCAGGCGCAACGCGCGCGGCGCCTCGAGACGAATCCGATCGGCCAGCTCGATCGCGCCGGCAACGGCGCCATCGACGGCGACGAAGACGGCCGAGACGCCGTCGGACGCAGTGCGCCGCAATATCGCCTGAGCCCAGGGCATGGCAGCGGCACCGGACGATACGTAGGCGTACGAACCAATCGAGACGACACGCCCGTCCACGACGCCCGCTACGCCTGCGCCGGCGCTTTCGCTCACCAGCGACGGCACGGACAGCGGCAGATTGCGCGCACGCGCCGCCATCGCGACGGCTTCCGACATGACATGATTGGATGCCTGGGCGAGCGACGCGGCCAGTCTCAGCACGTCCTCGCTTCGCCAGCCGCTGTCGCAGTCGATCGATACGAGGCGCGCGCCGCCGCTCGTCAACGTGCCGGTCTTGTCGAAAAAGAGCACCCTTGCCACAGCCAGGCGCTCGAGCGCCGCCCCGCTTTTGACGAGCACCCCGCGGCGGGCGCAGCGAGCCAGACCGGAAACGACCGCCACGGGCACCGCCAGGATCAGCGGGCATGGCGTTGCCACGACGAGCACCGCCAACGCGCGCATCGCGTCGCCCGTGACGATCCATCCGGTGCCCGCCAGCAACAGCGTGGCGCCGACGAACGCAAGCGCGTAGCGGTCAGCCAGCCGCGTCGCGGGGCTGCGCTGCGCCTGCGCGCAACGCACCATTTTGACGATGCCCGCGAACGTACTGTCGCGCGCAGTCGCCGTGGCGATCATCTCGAACGGCGCATCCGCGTTGAGTACGCCGCTGCATATCCGTTCGCCGGCCTGCCTGCGCCGCGGTGCCGATTCGCCTGTAATCGATGCTTCGTTCAACTGCGCGGGGCCGGCAAGCGAGCCGTCGACCGGCACGGCTTCGCCGTGACGAACGAGCAGCCGGTCTCCGACGAGTACCGAGTCGAGCTCGACGTCGTACCATTGTCCGTTCTCGAATCGCGTCGCCCGACGCGGGGCACCGCTCAGGAGCGCCGTCATCTCGCGCTGAGCGCGCGCCTCGGCCAGGCCTTCAAGAACGCGTCCACTGCCGAGCATCACCGCGATGACCGAGGCGGTCAACGCCTCGTCGAGCGATATCGCCGCGCCAATGGCGAGTACGGCTACGACGTCCACGCCGAGATCGCCACGCACGAGCGCCCGGCCAACCGACACCAACAGCGCGAGCAGCACAGGCACGGCGCCAGCGATCCAGATCGGTTTCGCCCATTCGGCGTGTTCGAGGACATGGGCGGCCAGGCCCGCCGCCAGGCTCGTGGCAGCCAGAGCGAGCAGCATGCGGTCGGTCAGGCGGGAGAGGTGAGGCATGAACTGACGAATGAGAAATCGTGCGCGCAAAGGTAACGGAAAAGCGGGCGAATCGCGGCACTCGCTGTGGCGCGCCATGCACGGCATTGCATGCATACGCCGGAGCGCGGCGCGCTCGCGGATTTCAGTCTACGAACGAGCGCGGGCGCTGCGTTGACCTGGGTCAACGCAATGCGCACCCGTGCGACGCCAGCCGAGCCGGCACACCGGCACGCTGCCCGCCCGCGTTACACTCGCCACAAAGCCGCATCGTGGCGGCAGGCGCGCCCCCGCCGATCGCCGAAACGATCAGCACGACCCGCACGACCCACGGGCACCCAGGAACAGGATCCATAGGAATACGATTCATGCGCATCTTGCTCGTCGAAGACGACGATCTCATCGGCAGCGGCGTCGAGGCCGGCTTGAAACAGGCCGGCTTTACCGTCGACTGGGCGCGCGACGGCAGGCAGGGCGCCACCGCCCTCGCCACGACCGATTACGAACTGCTCGTGCTGGATCTCGGCTTGCCGAAGCTCGCCGGCATCGAACTGCTGAAAGGCTTGCGCGCACGAGGCAACGACGTTCCGGTGCTCGTGCTTACCGCCCGCGCGACCGTTGCCGACCGCATCGACGGCCTCGCGGCCGGTGCCGACGACTATCTCGGCAAGCCGTTCGACCTCGGCGAACTCATCGCCCGCTGCCGGGCCCCGCTGCGCCGGGCGCACGGCCGCAGCGTCGAGCAGATCCACTACGGCGACCTCACCGTCGACCCGTCCACACTCGCCGTCACGCGCGACAACGAGCGGCTCGCGCTGACTGCGCGCGAATGCACGGTTCTGGTCGAACTGCTGAGCCACCAGGGCATGCCGCTCTCTCGCGCGCGGCTCGAGGAAGCGCTTTACGGGTGGCACCAGGAGATCGAAAGCAATGCGATCGAAGTGCACATTTCGAATCTGCGCAAAAAGCTCGGCCACGATCTGATCAAGACGATTCGCGGAGTCGGCTACCTCATGGAAAAGGCGCCATGACGTTCTCGATTCGCCGCCGCCTCGTGGTGCTGACGCTGCTGAGCGTCGCGCTCGTCTGGATCGTCACGTTCGCAACGAGCTACCGGCAAGCCACGCACGAGGCCAACGAGTGGCAGGATGCACGGCTCGAACAGGCCGCGCAGATGCTGCTCCTGCTCGATGCCGCCGATCTGAAGACGCTCGCCGCGAACGGCACCCTCGACGCAGACGGCGATCGCGCCGAACACGAAGGCCCCCCACTGTTGTTCGAGGTGCGAACGATGGACGGCACGCTCGTCGCCGTCAGCGCGGGCCTCAAACCGACCGAGGTGGAAGAGGCGCTGGCGTCATCGCCCGAAACGAAACCGCATGCATCGCCGCGAGGCAAATGGCGCGTGATGGCGCTGCGCGACGCATCCAGAAACCGGCGCGTACGCGTATTCGAACATGCCAAGCACCGCGGGGACCTCGTCAAAGGCGTCGCGCACCGAATTGCCCGCCCGCTTGCCTTTGCCTTGCCGCTGCTCGCCGTGCTGCTCTGGTTCAGCATCGGCAGCAGCCTCGCGCCATTGAAGGCGCTTTCGGCCGCCATCGGCGCGCGCGACGCCGACAATCTCGAGCCGCTCGATCTGGAGCGCACGCCCACAGAAGCCCGCACGTTGCTCGACGCGTTGAACGGCCTCTTCGCGCGCGTGCGCAAATCGCTCGACCGCGAGCGCGCCTTTACCGCCGACGCGGCGCACGAATTGAAGTCCCCGCTTGCCGCGATCAAGGTGCAGGCCCAAGTCGCGCTGGCCGCACAGGATCCCGACGTGAAGGCGCTTGCCATGCGGCGTGTGGTGGAAGGCGTCGATCGCAGCACTCACCTTGCCGACGAACTGCTGCTGCTCGCGCGCATCGACGAGGCCGTCCTCGCGCCGCTCGAGCGAGTCGACCTCCACGCCGTCGCGCGCCAGTGCCTCACCGTGCGTGAAACCGATGCGCAACGCAAGCACCTGACGATGACGCTGCATCCCGGCGAGCCCGTGGCAATCTATTCGGATGCCGAATTGATCCGCGTCATGCTCGACAATCTGCTCGATAACGCGATCAAATACGGGCGCCCCGGCGGGCGCGTCGAGGTCGACGTTTCGCGTACCGCCGGCAGCGCAAGCCTTGCCGTGCGCGACGATGGTCCAGGCGTCGCGCCGGCCGACCGGGCACGGCTCGGCGACCGCTTTTTCCGTGTCGTTGGTACCGGCCAGCGAGGCAGCGGGCTCGGCTTGTCGATCGTTGCGCGCATCGCGGCCCGCTTCGGCGCCACCGTTCGCTATACGGAAGGCATCGGCGGGTGCGGCCTCGGCGTCACGATCGATCTTCCTGCCACCGCTGCCGAGCATGAGCCTCGTCAAATGCCGAGCGGAAAGCCACCCGCGCCGGCCACCCAGGCCTGAAACCGCGAGAGCCAACGCCGCAGCGGCGCCGCGCGCTGAACATGATGGCTCGTCAGCGTGACGTCGGCTGGCTCGCCACGATCGGTGCCGAGCCAGATCCGGTCGTGGCGCTCGAGGCGGATCAGATCGCCGGGCTGCAGCCAGTAATCGTCGAGGCAGCCCATTCGCGTGAGCCATACGACGCCGGCCTGCACACGCAAATCGCTATCGACGGACATGCGCCAGGCCACCGTGCGATCGGGCGCAATGCTCGCGTGAACGACGATTTTCAGTAACTGCCCGGTGCCGGGCGAGCGGCTCTGGGATAAATCAAAGGACTCGGACTGCGGACTTCTTTCGGTCATTTTTCTCTCCGTCGATTGAGTCGGCAAACGGAGGAAGCCACCAAAAGAAAAAGGCCCCATCCGTTTCCGGGGGGCCTTCGTCATGCATTCGTTTGAACTTCAACGTGCGTACGCCCCCAACGCTGCGCCATGCCAGGCATGCGTCGGGTGATTAATGATTGCGGCGGCGTGAATGGGCGTGTACATGCGCTTGAGTGTCTATGCGGACGGCAGAAATGTCAACGGGTTTTTCCACGACACGATGCGCGAGCAGATGCTTGACAAAGAACTCCTGAAGCAGTGGCGCGACGAGGGCGTGAGTATGTCTCATTCTTCTCCTCCCGAGGTTGCAAACATGGCGAAACGGTCCGAGGCGCCAGCGCGCAATCCCGGGGTGGCCGAGATGTACCAGTAGCTGTCGCTTGGGCTGACGTGACCCAGGTACACAGAGAGGTTCGGAATCAAGTCCCAAACGGGCACCTGCGCGTTGTACCACTGCGTAAGCCGATTCACCGCGAAGGTGTGGCGCAGCGAGTGCAACGTCGGTCGTCGTCCTCCCGGTCGGCGCAAGCCGAGCTTGTCCGTGACGCCGGAGAACCATCGCTCCAGGTATTTCTGATCGAGTTGCTGTCCACGGTCCGTCACGAAGAAGATGTTCGATTGCCTTGCATGGCAGCGGTGGCCACGGCGATCGGCGTACTGCCTCCGGTGATTTACCGTGGTCGGATGCAGAGGTACGATGCGAGACTTCTTGAACTTCGTTTCCCGCACGTCGAGTTGAGGTATTGCGTCGACCAGATGCACATCCAAGACATCGAGGCGCAATGCTTCGCTGATGCGCAATCCGGAACTCGCCGGCAGGCCCAACACCGTGACATAGGCACTTGCACGCAATCCGCCCCGCGGTCTCACGTTTGCCGCCGCCTCCAGAATCGATCGCAGTTGCTCCGCATTCCAGATGAAGGGTGGAGTTCGAATCGGGAATCGCAGGAGGTGGTTGTCGGGGACGGCGGTGGCGGGATCGGTGAGCTGCACAAAGCGTAGGAATCCGCGCAGCGTACCGAGAATAGCAGACTGTGTCTGCGGCGCGCGGGGAACCCGCGTGATCCACGCGAGCGCGTAATCGGCCCGGACAGGCTCACCAGGATGTTCGATGACGTAGTCCCGCACGAATCGC
The DNA here is from genome assembly GCF_034424545.1 of Trinickia caryophylli. Taxonomy (NCBI): domain Bacteria; kingdom Pseudomonadati; phylum Pseudomonadota; class Betaproteobacteria; order Burkholderiales; family Burkholderiaceae; genus Trinickia; species Trinickia caryophylli. The sequence goes on from NZ_CP139971.1 coordinate 586,512, forward strand.
GTCAGTGCGCCGCGGTGGGTTTGCCGGTAGCGCAACGACTCACGACGATCAAGGTATTGGGCAAGCTGATTCTCCAGGTCCCCGGCCTTCATACGTGCTCTCCCGGCCATGGCATGGCGATACGCGAGAGCGCCGGCAGATCAAGCTTCGCGTAGACGGCGGTACTTTGCAGCGATTGATGCCCGAGCACATCGGCGATGCCTTTGAAGCTGGTCCCTTGCCTGAGCATGTTCGTCGCGGCGGCATGGCGAAGCAGATGCGCCGCGCGCTGAAGAAAGGTTAGCTCCGGTCATGGCCCGCCGAACGATCTTAGAGATCGACGACGAGTCCGCGAATGGTCTCCATGGTGGAGTGGCTTCGAGGAAAATAGCCCAGTAAGGCGAGGATCGCCGCTCCCGTTTGATGTAGGCCAGCAGCGCGCGGCCGACGTCGCGGGCCAGCGGCAATTCGCGGTCCCGACGCGACTTGGTGCCTCGGACGCAAATAACGCCGTTGCCCCAGTCGATGTCGTCGAGCGTGAGCTTGGTCACTTCGGCGATCGACCTCATCGGTCGACAGGCACGCCGGCAGCGTAGCGTGACGCCAGCGCCGGACTCGCGGTATGGCGCCCGCGAGCGCGGGTGCGCCCCCCCCTTGACGGCGAGGAAGCGCAGCATGGCCCGCAGCGCGACGAATAGCGCATTCGACGGCCGTCGTGTCGTCGATGAAAGCTCGTGGCATGCATACGCGCGAAGCGCATCCGCTGACAGGTGCTGCCATTGCAGTGGAGCGTCCGAAATCCATTCGTGCAGGAAGTGCCTCACGAACCGGACATACTTCCGGCGTGTGCCGCCCGCCAGACCGCGGACGGTGTCGAGGAAAGCATCGAACTCATCGAGAAACTGAGCGACTTCAGCGCTTGGCGCCGGAAGCGCTTTGGGGGTAGGCCTGCTTGACCGTGGGCGCAACTGTGACATTCTTCTTGTCCTGCCGGCCACGCGCTGCCCCGACCGGAGTCCGCAGCTGTAGGACTTATTTCCCAACAACGGGATCATGGATGTTCGCCGTCGAGGCTCCACATCCCAAGCCTGCCTAGCGTCGCAGCCAATTGAAGACGCGCCGTTCTCCAGTCGGTCAGCGCTTGAATCCGTTGCCGCTTTGCGCCGGCGAGCGCTGATTGGGAATTGAGGAGCTCGAGAATACTCCCAACGCCGGCTTGGTAGCGCCGCATGGCCACGTCATGCGAGCGTTGCGACAACGCGAGTAACGTCGCGCTATGACCGAGGGCGTCCGTCGCGCCCTTGACCGAGTGATATCCGCGCCAGACGTCAAGGCTGACCTGCTGGCGAACTTCGTCGAGCGAATCAAGCTCCAGCTCGGCTTGCGCATGGGCTTGCTTCACCTGATACGAACGAGAAAACCCTTCGAAGATAGGAATGGTGAGCTGCAGTCCCACGTACCATTCTCGATGCGTTGCCGGCAGCGGCGGGAAGCCTGACTGAAGGCTCGTCGGTTGGTTATTGAAGTTGTACTGGCCAACCAAGCTTACGCGTGGCAACCCCTCTGCGCGAACCTGGGCTGCCTTTGCGTGCGCTGCCCGTACTTTCGAGCTTGCAGCCTTCACGCCTGGCGCGTTCCGCAATGCGACATCAATCAGCGCGTCGACCGATTCCGCAAATGCCGTATCGGGCATCACGCCGTCACTGACATCCGGCAACTTGATTGCCGTCGTAGGGGCGAGACTCATATCGGACGCGAGCGTACCCTGCGCGGCTTGCCACTCAATTTCCGCCCGCGTCCTATTCATAACCGCCTCCGCATAGGCGGTCTGCGCTTGCAATTGGTCGCTGATTGCGGCAACGCCCTTATTCACGCGCGCGGCCGCGGCCTTCGCGCTCGAATGGGCCGTTTGCTCCACCTCTCGCGCAGAGGTCAGTGCCCCTTGCGCCGCCTGAGCCGCGTAAAAATCCCTGGCGACTGTCGCAAACACGGTTTGCAGCGTTGCAAGCTGGTTGGCCTGGGCCGCCGCCAACAATTCGGCCGCGCCGCGTAACCCGGCTGATCGTCCACCGAAGTCATACAGCACCCAGCTCAGTGATACGTTCGCGCTTTGCAGGTTGGTCCGATAGCTGGAGTCAAACCGTGGGTAGCCTTTGACACGATTATTCGTAACGTCATGCGTACCTTGCCAGCTGCCGTTCAATGTCGGTAAAAACGCCGCTCGCGCTTGCCCTACCGCGGCAGCCTGAATTTTCACGTTCGCCCAAGCCAAGCGCGTTTTCGCATGACTGCACATCGCCCGCTCGACGACATCTTGCAAGCGCAGCGGGTTCGGCAGCTCACCGAACTTACATATTCTTCCGTTCAACATGTCCGCAGCCGGCGTTGTCGACACGGAGCGCTCCGCAAGCAGCGGATCGAATGCTCGCGCCGGCATCGAACCCGCTATCGCCAGACACCCACCCAGCATTGCAACGAACGCCATCATGCTCCGCCTAACGTTCACGCAAGCTCTCCTGGGCAGTTTTCATTACCGGGTCGAGGAAATAGCTTGCGACGCTACGCTTGCCGGTCTTGATCTCCGCGGTCACGGCCATACCCGGCGTGAGATTGACCCACGTACCGTTTGCGCGGATTCGGTTCGTCGCAAGCCGGACGCGCACCGGAAACGTCAGGCCGCGCCGGCGATCGTGCGCTGCATCGTTCGATATGGCTTCGACCGTGCCGGCCAGGTAGCCGTAACGCGTGTACGGAAACGCCTCGACTTTGACGGTCACAGGTTGCCCGGACTTGACGAAGCCGATGTCCTTATTCTCGATGCTCGCTTCGACCTCGAGCGTGTCGTCCGGCACCACGTCCATGACGGGCGACGCGGCGGTGGCTACGCCGCCGAGCGTATGAATCCGCAACTGCTGAATGGTGCCGTCGACAGGCGTGGTCAGGCTCAGCAGTTTCTGCCTCGTATCCGCCTTCGTCTCGTCCTTGCGGCTTTGCGCCAGCTGCTGAGTCGCCTTTTCGAGCAGTTCCATCTGCTGACGCCGGAACTGAGACGTCGTCGCGGCGATTTCGGCGCGCTGCTGCGCAATCGCGGCCGTGAGCTCCTGCGAGCGGCTGCGCTGGGCCGCGAGCTCATGCTCCTGGCTAAGCGCCGTTTGCTCCTTGTCCAGGTATTCGGTCTTGGCCACGTACTTGTCGGCGGACAGTGACTCGTAATCGTTCGCCTGCTGCCTTGCGAGCGGCGCGGTCAAGGCAAGCCTGGCGATGTGCTGCCTGGTCGTCGCGAGTTCTGCCTCACGCTTGCGCAGTTCCGCTTGCGCGCTGCTCAGGCGGTCCCGGTACTCGACGTAGAAGCTTTCCGCGACGCGCTGAGCTTGGAGCGATTGCGATTCGCTCGCGCCGTCGACCTTGTCGAGCATCGGCATCTTGGCCTGCTCCTGCGCGGCCAGCAGCGCCCGCGATCGTTCGGCGGTAAGGGCAGCGTCGACGCGGCTTATGCGCGCCTTGTCGGCGTCCGCCGCAGCTTGGGTCGTGTCGAGCTCCATCAGCAATTGTCCCGCCTGCACACGTTGGCCGTCGCGCACCAGAATGCGGCGCACGACGCCCGTTAGCGCGGGTTGAATGGTCTTCACCTGTTCTTTCGGAATCAGCTTGCCGGGCGCTACCGCGACAATGTCGAGTCGGCCGATCAACGCAACCACGACGATCAGAGCGCCAAGAATTACGATGATGCGCATCGTCCACATCGGCAGCGGATGCACCGGCGATTCGACGAGTTCAAGATGTGCGGGCAAGAAGGCCCGTTCGTGCGACTGCCGCGGCGGTGTATCGAGGGTATGGCGAATCCGCCATGATTCGCGGAACACCGCAGCGTAGCGCGCAATCAGCGCGCCGAGCGCTTGAATTTTCAGCATGATCAGTTGCTGCTGTAGAAGATGTCACGCATGCTGCAGCGACACGAGATGAGCGTAATATCCCTGCAGTTCGAGAAGTGAATCATGCGTGCCCCTCTCGACGACCCGGCCTTTGTCCATCGCGACGATATGATTCGCATGGCGCACCGAACTGAGCCGGTGCGCGATGATGATGACCGTCCTGCCGGTGCATATCGCCTGCATGTTGCGCTGGATGACGCGTTCGGTTTCGAAGTCGAGCGCACTCGTCGCCTCGTCGAAGATCAAGATGCGAGGATTGGTCACCAGCGCCCGCGCGATCGCGATCCGCTGCCGCTGGCCGCCGGAAAGGTTCGAGCCGTGCTCGCCGACAACCGTGTCGTAGCCTTCCGGCATTTCAGATATGAACTCGTGTGCGCCGGCGAGCTGCGCGGCACGGATGACGACATCGAGCGATGCGCCGGGATCGGTGAGGGCGATGTTCTCGCGAATCGAGCGATTGAACAGCAGGTTCTCCTGCAGTACGACGCCGATTTGCCGCCGCAGCCACGCAGGGTCTGCAAGGGTCAGGTCGATGCCGTCGATTCGTACGCGCCCCTGCTCCGGTACGTACAACCGTTGCAGCAACTTCGTCAGCGTGCTCTTGCCGGAGCCCGAACGACCGACAATGCCCACGACCTCCCCCGCCTTGATGTCGAGCGACACCCCGTCGAGGACGGTGGGACCGTCGGGGCGATATCGGAAACGCACGTCGTGGAAGCTCACGTTGCCATGCAGCGTCGGCAGTGTCTGGCGGCTCTGTGGCAGCTCGGTACGGGTATTGAGGACATCCCCGAGCCTGCTCATCGAGATCCCGATTTGCTGAAAATCCTGCCACAGCTGCGCGAGCCGCAGCACAGGCGCGGCAACGTGCTGCGCCATCATGTTGAAGGCGACGAGCTGGCCGACCGACAGCTTACCCTCGATCACGAAGCGCGCGCCGAGGAACAGCGTCACAAGCGATACCAGCTTGCCCACGAGCTGAATCAGCTGTTGGCCCACGTTGCCGAGCGATGTGACCCTGAACCCCGCCGACACATAGCCGGCCAGCGTGTTGTCCCAGCGGCGCGTGAACTGGGGCTCGACAGCCATCGCCTTGATGGTTTCGATACCCGACACAGTCTCGACAAGGAACGATTGGTTGTCGGCGGTACGCGCGAATTTCTCGTTGAGTCGCTGGCGCAACATCGGCGTAATCATCATCGAGATGACCGCATACACCGGCAATGAGACAACTACGACAAGCGTGAGCCACACGCTGTACATGCACATGACGGCGAGAAAGATGATCGAGAAACACAGATCGATCAGCGCCGTTAGCGTCTGGCCGGTGAGAAAGTTGCGGATATTCTCGAGCTCACGCACGCGGGCGACCGTATCGCCGACGCGACGGACACCGAAATAGGCGAGCGGCAACGCCAGCATATGCCGGAACAACCGCGCACCCAGCTCTACGTCGATTCGGCTCGCGGTATGCGCGAATACGTAGTTGCGCACCCCGTTCAACAGGACTTCGAAGATTGCGCTGATCAATAGCGCGACGCACACGACATTGAGCGTGTTGAACGCGCGATTGACCATGACCTTGTCCATCACGACCTGGAACATCAGCGGCGAGACGAGGCCGAAGACCTGTAGCACCGCCGACACCGCTAGCACCTCCAGCAGCAGGCGGCGGTATTTGACGACGGCCGGAATGAACCACGAGAAATCGAACTGCGTAAGCTGGCCAGCGAGCGACGCGCGCGACGCGATCAGCAGCACCTGTCCGTCCGAGCGTGCCATGACCGCTTCGGGCGTGGAGACGGTTGGGCTTGTCGCGTTGGCTTCGGCGATCAGCGCCTTGTCGGCGTCGCAAGCCGCAAGCACGAAATGCGCGCCGCCCTTATCTAGCATCAGCGCGGGCTTGGGTAGGCAGACGAGGCGCCCGGCGGTCGTTCGCACGCGACGCGTCTTGAGCCCGAGTGAGCGCGCCGCCAGTTCGAGATCCGCCAAGGCAAGTTGGCCGGCCGGTTGCCCGCTCGCGTGGCGCATTTGTTCGATATCAGTGGGCATGCCGTGAAATTGCGCGATCAGCGCAAGGGCCGCCAGCCCGGGATCGGGTGGCGAAGCTGTTTGGTGACAATCGTTCATGTGGAATCGGGCGTGCCGGGCCGGACCCAGCAACGTTACCGTCTGCAGCCGCGGCCGCAGACGGCGTTTCTTATTTGAATTTCAATGCCAGTTAGCGGCCAGGACGGGTTGCAGCGTCGTTTGTTGCTCCGGAGTCAAGGAGATAGTTCCCGCTTCAGGCGGCGTGAACGCCGCCATCGCTTGGACCAGCTTCTCGACATTGAAGCTCGACATAGAGCCGAGGGACGAGGAAACTTCAACAAGCTTTATCGGCTGGATTGGTTCGATTTTAATTGGTTCGATCGGCCGAATCGGCTCTATTTTGATTGATTCGATCAGTCGGGCGAGATCGACATCGGCCGTTATAGCCCTGGGCAGTATCGGATCGACGGTGATCGCCGCGATCGGCGCAACTTCATTAGCCTGCGCCGGAGGGATCGTACTCACGGCATCAAGGTCGGGCGACTGGGCCGGCACCAGAGCATCAACAGCACCGTACCCAGGCTCGCCCGTCACTGCGGGAGGCGGGGTGACTACCCCGGCCAACCCCGGTTCGGGCTTCGCAAAAATGAAATCCGACTCGGTCAATTGAGCGGGGTCCAGCGCATCCAGATACACGAGTTCAAGCGGCTTATCGGCTGTGCCGAGTGACTTGCTCAGAAGGCTCACACCGTGAATCTGCGTGAGGCCGTTGATCGTCGCGCGATTGCTCTTCTCGATCGCCAAATCGCTAAAGCGCGTGATACCAGTACGACTCAGGTCGATTTTGTCGACCCCATGCTTGAATCCACGCAACGCGTTGCGATAGCTCGATGCCACATCCTGCTTCTCGATCACGAATGTATCGGATGTGGCCGAATCGTGACTGTAGACCACGCCTGCCAGCGACGCGATCAACCTGCCGTCGGCGTCACTCGTATAACTCACGCCTCGCGCGCCGCCATTGAGCACGACCGTCCCGCCTTCGTTCGGCAGGCCAGCGCTATTCGCTGCGCTGTCGACATAGCTCGCCGGTGCAACAAAGCTGTCCTGGAACAGGAAACGTTCCGCGGCCAGAGCCTCAACGGTTTGCCCTTTGACGACGATGCGCTGCGCCTCTCCCAGTTCGATGTGCACCTCCCCGTCCTGCTGCGTCAGCGTGAGGTCGCTGAAGTTCTTGCCGGCAAAGCCGACGAGATCGATCACCTCCCCGCGAGTCGCGTCAAAATTCTCGATCGTATCGATGCCATTTGCACGCCGATGCACGACGAAGAAGTCCTTGCCCGCGCCGCCAACCAGAGCGTTCGTGCCGCGCCCGCCGTCGAGCAGCGCGTCGCTATTGCTTGCAACCAGCCGATCGTTGCCGACCCCTGTCACGATGTTCTGGATCCTGTCGGGCTGATTGATCGTCAAGGGCGCACCTGCGATGTTCGCGGTTCCGGTGCTCAGGTCGACCGACATATCACCCGACACCGCGGCTCCATTGAGCGTGTTCCGCCCCCCAGCCGTACCGTTGATGCTGTCGTCGAGGTGTGCGCGGGCCGCGTTTGCAGCGGCTTGGCTCCGGTACTCATCGGTATAGAAATACGTGTCGTCGGCAGTTGCGTGGTTACCGTATAGGCGTAGCGACCATTGATTCAGCTTGATGGGCAGGCCGTTCGCTGCGTCCGTCACTTCGAGCGTCCAATCACCCCCTGAGCGCTCGCCCCAGTCATGCGTCGACATGAACGTGTACTTGAGAATCCCCGCGCGTGGATCACCCACGTCGGCGTCGCTAGCGCCCCATGTGCCAGCAGGCGCCTTGCCCGCGCGATCTAGCAGAATACTCTCGGTCCCGTCCGGTGAAATCAGCTTGATGACCGCGTCGCCTAGGCGCCCGAAGTCGGCGTCGAAATCGATCTCGGCGTGCTGTACGGCGAGGCCGGGCGGCATCGCGAGCGTCGAACGGAAGGTAGAACCCGCTGTGATTGTCTGGCCGAGCTCGCCGCTCCTACCGGCGTGTAAGCGCTCGTTCTCGCCCGTGCTCTGCTTGCTCCACGACTCCGCCAGCCGCACCGCTGCGCGTGCGTCCACGCCGCCGAAACCATAGTCGTGGCTCGCGTGCATGCCACCGCCGTTCCAGTTGCGCGCGCCGTTCTCACGCCACTGCGTCGCTCCGTCCCGCACGCCTCGGGCGGACAGCACGAGGATTTCCTGAACGTCCCGATAACCGAGATTCGGATTGGCCTGCAACATGAGCGCGACAACCCCTGACACGATGGGCGTGGCGAAACTCGTCCCTTGCATGTCGCTGTACTGACTGCCGAAGGTGGAGCCGCGGTCCGTCTCCAGCATATGGCTCGTCGACACCACATTGCTTCCCGGGGCGGACACGAGCAAGCTCGCCCCCGGGTTCGAGAACGGCGCCGAGCCGAGCTGCAACGTCGACAGGTCGCTCTGGGCGTTGATCGCACCGACTTCGATCGTGAAGCGGTTATTGCTTGTGAGCGAGCCCTGCGCAGTTCCGCCGGTTTCACGCGCGTTCCCGCCTGCAGCGACAATTACCGTCCCCAGCCCTCCGCGTCCCGCATTAGCGGCATACTGAGCGTTCGCAAGCAAGGCGCTCTCGGTGTTGATCAAGCCTTCCTGCAGATTGCTCATCGCAAAATCATGCTTGAATCCCCAGCTATGGTTTGCGATGTCATAGCTGACCATATTGCCAAGACTGGTCAGATCGGCGCCACTGTTCGCCAAATAATGCCCGCCGATGGTCGCGTCATACGCAACGCCCACGCCGCCTTGCCCGTTCTTAGCTGCGACCATCACGCCAGCGACCATCGTCGCGTGGTTGGATACTGCCTGCGGCATCGTACCTTTGCTCTGCTGCGTTGCCAGCCACGTCGGGTCGATGTTGGGCGCGAGGTCCGGATGATTGACGTCGAGAATTTCCGGCTCCGTTGCAAAATCGCCGCCTGTCTCAAACTGGCCGATGCGAACACCCTTGCCGGTATAGTCCTGCCAAACCGGAACGATGTTCGCGTCGCTCAAATACCATTCCTGCGGTGCCAGCGGATCGGTCGGCACCTCCGGTGCAGACAACGTAGCTGTCGCGCGCATCGGCGCGGTTTTGCCGCTGTTCAGATCCACCACCGATGCAGCCGGATTGCCCGCGGCGTCGGTTACCCCGTACTTGAAGCTCATCACGCCCGAGTAAGTCGGATCTGGCGTGAAGAGAACGTCGCCCGCTTGCGTCAGCTCTACCGTTCCGCCGACGGCATTGCCGACGGAAGCAATCGTCAACGGCCCCTCGCTGCCCAAGGGCTGATCGTTTGCGAGCAACTGCGAGGCCGCGATCAGATGCGGCTGCGTGTGGTCGAACGAGTGGCCCACCTGATCGACACGAAGTGCGTCAGACACCGGCATCGGGTTAGCTAACGTCAGATCGACAGCTGAAATATCCGAGAAATTCAGCTTCTGAATGTTCTCCAGTGTGAGCGCGCCATCGCGCCCGGCCTGATGGTCGGCAATCGTGTAGCCCGTTTCGGTTTGGGTGATCGTGTAGTCCCCGTGGTTTCCATGCAGCGTGACGACGTTGGTGCCGCCACCGCCATCGATGAATCCGTTACCGTGACCCGCTTCGATCACATCGTCGGCAGCCCCGCCGAAAATTCGATCGGGGCCACCGCCCGCATGAATAATGCTGCCTTGGGCGGACGCATAAATGGCGTCGCCGCTCGGCCCCGCGTAAATGACTGCCTTGCCCGTGCCGCCGATGATCGTGTTGCGACCCGATCCGCCCACAAGCACGTCGTTGCCACCGCCGCCGATGACCGTTGTATTACCCTGGCCGCCCTTGATGAAAGCACTGCTGTTGCCGCCGCTCACGATTACATCGTCACCGCGTCCGCCTTCGGCGATGGTCAGGCCGGCCTTGGCCATGTTCAGCGCGACACCCTGATCCCCGACGATGATCGCCGTATCGCGGCCGCCGTTGCCGTGGATGTTGTTCGGGTTGTCGCGCGCGCTGACGACGAACACGTCATCGCCCACGCCGCCTTGGTAGGTGTTGCTGCCGCCCCCGCCGACCAGCCAGCTTCCCGACGTCGAAGCGATCAGCGTCGTATCGCCGCGGCCGGCATAGACGTTCTCGACGCCGAGGGTAGCCGCATCGAGCGTTTCGGCGGATGCGCTCGTGCTCGAGTAAGCCGTGCGCGTCACGGTGCCGGTCGTCGACGTGATCCGACTGCCGCCATCCACCGCCGTGAACGTATTGCTGACCGGATCGGCCAGGAAATTCACCGCCATTAATTCGCGGGTTTGGCCGTTCATTACGAACGTGCCGCGGCCTAGCACTTCGTTGCCGTTTTGCGTCTCGCCGGTGGCACCCGATGTAGCACTGACGGTGATTTGCGTGATGCCTAGCTCATCGAGTGTCTTGAGCTCGCCGTCGCTTTGCCCATCATGGTTGCTATCCACCCATACTCTGAGCTTGCCCCAGATTGGGTCGTTGCTGTCGATCGTGCCGTCGCCGTTTGCGTCGATACTCGCGAGCGCGCCGAACCCGTCCTTGAACGGCGTTGCGCCTGGACCGCCGTTCGTTCCCGCCCGCCCTCCGTAATACTCGGAGAGCATCTGGCTCGCGTTGACGATTTGGCCGGTGCCGTCGTCGACTACCAACATGCCGGTCGACCGATCCGCCCAGCCTGTGCGCTTGAGCGTGCCACCGTGATCGACATCGAACATGACGCCGTCTTCGATGCCGGTCATCTTGATACCGTCGCCGGACAGATCGAGCAGGATCGGATCGATGTACGTGTTGAACGTCGTCATGGCCGACAAGCCGTTGAGTACGGTGGCGTTCAATCCCAGAGCGTTGGGATTGCTCGTTGAGAGCGGATCCAGGAAGCGTGTGCTCAGGTATGCGCCGGGCTTGGCGTTCGGATCCAGTTGAAATTCGCCGGGGCGAACGCCGCCGGTGGCGAAGCTGCCCATTTGTGAGGAAACGAAATCGGTCTTGTCGAGCGTGCCGTCAGCGAACGAGATTTTGCTGGTCGCGCTGTTCAGAACGAAGCCGTTGCGCACGTCTTGCGCCGCCTGGCCTTCGCTTGTTGAACCACTTCGCGGCTGCGGGTTGGCGTTGATATCGATGTTGATCAGATTGGTCGGTGCCGGCAGATTGATGATTTGCCCCGCGCCAATCGGCTGCGATTCCGAATTTAAGCCAAGCGCGGGGTTCAAGCCCATCAAGGTGGCGGCTGGTACGCCCGTGATGTCCGAAATCGTATTGAGATTGTTCGCAACCTCGTCGGCGTAGAACTGATTGTGACTAAGCGTCACGTCCGCGGGCATGGCCGATTGGAAACGGATGATCGTTCCAAGGGCATCCACGGTATGGTGGCCAATCCTGCCATCGGCTTCACGCGTCACTTTCGTATAACCGCCGTCCTTGCGGAAGGTCAGTTCGGACAGGCCGCCGGTGGAATCGCCCTGCATTATCTGGCGCGTGCCGTCCGGCCAAGTGACGATACCGACGCCCATGAGATCGGTGGATAGCCTGCTATCCAGTTCTGTCGCAGCGCCGGAGCTTCCATCGTTGTTCACTGCGAATCCGAATGCGTTGCGGATTGTGCCGACAGTGCTGAGCATCGTGTCATGGAAGTTCGGCGAGGTTTTTTCGTCCCAACCGATGGCGTTGGCGTAGACGTCCCAGGCTTTTCGGGCGAGAACCGTTCCCCCCACCGCCAGAATGACTGGCGCAGCGACTGCAGTCACCCCTGCCGCTGTAACTGCGCCACCTAACCCAACCGCGCATCCTGCCAGAATGCCTCCTCCTAGCGCCGCGAGTTCTCTGCCGACCGAAAATTCGGTCGCTTTCGGATCGGAAACGGTTGAAATGAACCCAATGGCACTGATCAACCCACCCAGGTTTTTACCGAACGCCGACATGACCGTCGACGCATTCTGGCCTCGCACTGCAGACTTAAAAAATCCTTCTGCCTTGCCGACCTCACTCCGATATGCTTCCGCGTAGGCTCGCGCCTGTGACGACAACTTGCTCGACTCCAAACTAGATAGCTGCTGATGGACCGAAGTAGTGAGCGTGTCCAGGTTGGCTAGCAAGGACTTGAAATGCGAGGCGCGATCAGCCGCCGCACTCGCAAGCGAACGCGTGTCCCTGGCCGCACCTCTAAGCGCTTCCGCCCCTTTTTCGATAAGTCTGGAGGTGTATTGCGAAAGCGTTTCTTGAAACACATCTTTCACCACATTATCTTCTGTCTTTTCAGATGCCATATCAGTCTCTCAATTTAATCTTCAATATTTTTCCAACAGCAAAAATAGGAATCCACATGGTATGAGAAATGGTCAGCCATGCCCAACCTCCAGCGGAGGTCCACCCTAACACCGCCAACCATAACTTAGATGATCTTATGGGCGTCGACGGAAGCAATTCATCTTTTGCGTCATCCCACAAATAAAGAAAAAATGGTGATAACAAACAAAATGCACAGCACATTACCGCTGCGACCCAATATCTTATTGGTCTTATGTCGTAATTTTTGCCACCTTTAAAAATCTCATTCTTAGCCCTAGGAGACTGAAAAAGAATCAGTGGCGTGACAAAATACATGACGGAGAAGTACAAGCCAGTCACTTGAGGAAATTCCGATACCCTCTGTTGGGCGCTCAAGGGTGGAAACCACCTAGCCACAACATCCACAAATTCAGAGAGCATCGGATATTGGGTCAGCACATCGTCCGGCGAGAACACAACAATCGCCACGCTGACGCCCTGAATGATGAGCATCTCCCAGCTTGTCCAGAAGCGAAGCAACTCGCGGACAGGTTTCTTTTCAGAAGACGTCATGAGTAGTCGATTAAAAATCTATCCAAATTGGTTAGCAACGATGGGCCGTTAAAGACAAAGTTCATTCATGACAGAAAGGCGACAATGATGTCGGTGTTCTCACCGTCCCGACAAACGCGCTTTTAGAAATAGGACTTACTTACGTTTGAACGTTGCCCTGGCCACCCTTGATGGCCATTTCGCGAAGTCGTTGACCTGCTTGCTCTTGTTCGTCGCGGAGTGAATCGCGCGGCGCATCTCCGGGTCGGCTGATGTCCGGTGGGGATGTCACGCCGATAACCTCCGGCACGTGCAGCGCAAGGTCATCAAGTACAACCAGTTCGTCGCGAACATGGACATCCACTACAACGTGCCGTGGATGTCCAGGAAGCTGAAAGAGTTGCAGGCGAAGCGCCATCCGGTCGATGCCGAGGTGCTTGAGGCGCTCTCACCTACCCCAGGAACCACATCAGCCGGCTTGGCACCTTCCGCTCGATCTGACGATCGACTTTGATTTCGCTTTCGAATCAGCAGCGTAAGGCCATTTTGGCCAAAAAAATTGGCGATTATGCTCAGCACCGGATTATGCGCAGCGGCGGCCGTAACGCATTGAGTGACCGACGTCTTGGGCCGCCGCGGTGAACATAATCACAGACTCTCGAGGAACGCCATCACCTTGTCGGTTGCACGAAACCGCGGAGTGGTCTGCCCCGCTGGCTGAAGCCGATTCAGCGCCTTCTCCTTCAGGGCGAGACGTGCTTCCCGCTCAAGGCAGGACAGGCGTCGGTCGCGCGCGAGACGGCTTTTTGCAGGATCGCGTCGACGTCGTTGCGTGTCAGCTTCTCGCCGCGATAGTTCGTGAACAACAGCGCGCCCGGTTCCTTATCTTGCTCGCGCGTCCACTTTCTCAGGGCGTCAGCCGTGCGTGTCCACAAGGGAACGCTCCGTTCCTTCCGTCCCTCGCCATGCAGATGAACGAAGCTACTGCGACTGCCGAACTCGATCTGCCGAGATTCCATCGACGTGATTTCCGAGACTCGTGCAGCCGTGTTGTACATTGTGAGCAGAAGCGCATGGTCACCTCGTCCGGAGGGCGAGGAGAGATCTGGGGTGGCCAGGATCGCTTGTATCTCGGGGCGTGAGAGAGAGCAAATCAGACGACGGTCGGTGCGCTTCGTGGGGATGGCCCGCACGGGCGTGGCCAGGCCCGCGAGATCAGGTCTCGCGACAGCAATCCAACGGAAGAAGGAGCAAATCGCGGCGAGTCGAGCGTTCCGGGAGCGCGCCGAATTGTTTCGCTCGCGCTCAAGGCTTTCGAGGAATGCGAGGATGACGTCCGGCCCGAGATCGGTGACGTTGAGCGCCACAGGCTCGACGTGCAGTTTGGCGGCGGAAAAACTTGAGCAGGAGACGGAACGCGTCGCGGTAGCTGCTGATCGTCTGGGGCTGACGTTTCGATGCGCGAGCAGATTCGGGTTTTTCCACGACGGCTTTGCGACGAGCGCGGAGAACGACCGACAGCCGGCGCGTTCATGCCACAATCGGCTAACCGCGCCTGCATACGCATGCGTCATCCGCCACGCTCCCTTCGCCAACGGCATTCGATGAGTACACCCTCCTCCGCTCCGCACCGGCACGCGATTCCCCGCACCGTCTGGGCACTGGGCTTCGTCAGCCTGTTCATGGATCTGTCCTCCGAACTCATTCATGCGCTGTTGCCGATTTTCCTCGTCGCGACGATGGGCATGAGCGTTACGGCCCTCGGCGCACTCGAAGGCGCCGCCGAAGCAACGACGATGATCGTCAAGGTGTTTTCGGGGCCGCTCAGCGACTGGCTCGGACAACGCAAGCTATTGCTGCTGCTCGGCTATGGGCTCGCCGCGCTCACGAAGCCGTTGTTTCCGCTGGCCGGCGTGCCCGCGGTCGTCGTCGCCGCGCGTCTTCTCGACCGCATCGGCAAGGGCATCCGTGGTGCGCCGCGCGACGCACTCGTCGCCGACGTCTCGCCCGAGCAGATCCGCGGCGCCTGCTTCGGCCTGCGTCAATCGATGGATACCGTCGGTGCCGTGGCAGGGCCGCTGTGCGCGATCGCGCTCATGTTCGTGTTCAGCAACGACATTCGCACGGTCCTCTGGTTTGCGGTCATTCCCGCTTTCATCTGTGTTGCGCTGCTCGTGCTGGGCGTTCGCGAGCCCGACACCCGGCCCGCGCGCGATACGACGCCAGCACCATTTCGCGCGCTGCTTCAGTGGCGGGCATTGGGAGCGTTCGAAAGCCGTTATTGGATCGTCGTCGTCATCGGGGCCGCATTCAGTCTAGTGCGCGTGGGCGAGGCCTTCCTCGTGCTGCGCGCGAAAGACGCCGGGTTCGATCTCGCGTGGGTGCCGGCAGTCATGGTCGTCATGAACATCAGCTACACGCTATCGGCCTATCCGGCCGGCCGCCTCTCGGACAAGTTCGATCGGCGCGTGCCGTTCGCGATCGGTCTCGCCCTGCTGATCGCCGCGGACCTGTTGCTCGGGTTCCAGGCTTCGGCCCTCGCCGTGTTTTGCGGTGTCGTGCTGTGGGGGCTGCACATGGGCTTCACGCAAGGCGTGCTGGCAACGATGGTGGCCGACGCCGCTCCGCCCGCGCTGCGCGGCACCGCGTTCGGCATTTTCAATCTGGTGAGCGGCGTGGCAATGCTGGCCTCAGGCGTCCTCGCTGGATGGCTCTGGGATCGCTTCGGGGCACCGGTCACGTTCCTCGCCAGTGCGGCGGCGGCGATCGTACCGCTTGCGATATGCCGTTTCGCGCCCCCCAGCGCGCGCGCTACGGCTTCAAATCGCCTTTGAGCGGTGTGAGCGGTGTGAGCGGTGTGAGCGGCGTGAGCGACATGGTCGT
The DNA here is from genome assembly GCF_034424545.1 of Trinickia caryophylli. Taxonomy (NCBI): domain Bacteria; kingdom Pseudomonadati; phylum Pseudomonadota; class Betaproteobacteria; order Burkholderiales; family Burkholderiaceae; genus Trinickia; species Trinickia caryophylli. The sequence continues at coordinate 602,217 of NZ_CP139971.1, forward strand.
CTCGTCAGCCCGTCGACGATGCGTGAACGCGAATCCTGGTCGGCCCACCTTCCCCGTGGCACTCCTTCACAACCGTCACCGGATGGCGTTCCCTGTGCTGAAAGCGTAGTCCAACCGACTGGCACGAAGGAAACCACCGATGAAACGCATGAAAGTCGCCATCGTCGGCGGAGGCGCCGCCGGCATTTCCGCCGCGCACGCCCTGCTGCGGGCTCAGGATATCCGGCTGGACATCGAACTACTCGAAGCCCACACACGGTACGGAGGCCGTGCCCTGACGAAGAAAATCGAATCCCTCGACGGATTCTGCTTCGATATGGGAGCGCAATTCATTCAGGACCCGGAGTACAACCCTTGGGCGTACATCGCGAGACTGCTTGGCTTCGGTATCCGGGAGGAACCGATCGACAAAAGCTGGTGCTGGGTTCGCACCGCTCAGGGATGGAAAAAAGTAGATGCCAGGGGATATGAGGACGGCGGCGAGGCACCGATTGCGCAATGGGCCGCCATCGACGAAGTCGAAACCTCGATCAGCGAGAGCTACAACGAAAATCGAAAGGCATTGAACCTTCCTGTGTGTAACGCACCGGGCAATCCGAACACCCAGGAAAGTCTGCTCGGCTATGGTACGTCCGCCTTCAAACCGCTTACCGAATCGGCCGAGCCGTGGCAGTACCTCGCGGCCGATCTGGCGCGCCAGAAAGAGCGAGAGGAGGGTTCGGTCTGGCTCGTCCCGAATGTGGGCGTCGGCCGTCTCGTCGAGGAATGGGGGAAGAAGCTCGAGCAATTCGCGCCGAGCGCGCACACCGGCAACCTGAGCACGTACACCAGCAGGCTCGGAAATATCGTCACCAGGATCAAGGTGAAAAATTCAAAAGTGAAAATCGATTATTACGATCGTACCGCCCCCTTCGGCCCGACACAAAACGCGGTCGTGGATGTCTGCATCGTGACGGTGCCGGCAACGAAATTGCGGGACATCACGTTTATCCCGCAGTTGCATCAAAACGATGCGATAGAGGCATGCCACGTCAAGCTCGGCTCCTACAAAAAACTGGCGTTCAAACTGGTACCGAACAACGGCAAGGATGTCTCGCACTATATCCAAGACAACACGAGATATTTCTTGCCGGACGAGAGCGAGCGAGGCGTATGGCAGTACTATCGCCCGGACTTTTTCCCGCCGGCGGTGTTCCTCGCGGAATGCGCGGGTGACATCGCGGCAGCGCTCGACCAGAAAAATGACGACGCGGTAGTGAATCATTTCCGCTCTCTTTTCGTCAAACTCCATGGCGACGATTTGTCGAACGAGGCACTTGTCTATGGAGGCATGACGAATTGGAGCAAGACAGATCGCATCAATGGCGCGTATTCGTACACGGCGCCGATCGCCAACGGTGCCTCCGACCTCCCCGACGCGTACAACGCGCGCGTGCTGCTGGGCCTGCCCCACGAACCGATTTTCTTCGCCGGCGAGGCGTTATTCACCGAGCAGTACGGCACCATCGAGGGCGCATACAAGACTGGGGAAAAGGCGGCGCAGGACGCCATCGCGTTGCTGCGCAAGCTGGCTTGACGCGCAGTCGGCGATCGAGGCGAAAGCCGTGCGCCATGGCGGGCCGGGATTGCCGATCTTCAAGCGGCTGCGTATCGACTGAGTACCGACCGAGTATCGACTATGTATCGGTTACGAGCGCTTCGCCATAATCCGCGAAACCCGAACGATCACACCGCGATAACACAATTGCGCCCATGGTGTTTCGCTCGCCTCAGGCGCTCCTCGGCCACGCGCATGAGCGCCTCGCCCGTCGCCCCGTCCTGTGCGAATTGCGCAATGCCGATACTGATCGTGACCGAAAACCGATGGCTGCCGCTCTCGAAAATGCTGGCCTGCACATCGGAGCGGATCCGCTCCCCGAGCGTCAGCGCAACGTCGATCGCCGCATGCGGCACCAGCAGCATCAATTCCTCGCTACCCGCGCGGGCCACGCCGTTGTACGGCCGAATGGCATCGATGCAGATGTCGGCGATCCCGCGCAATACGTCGTCCCCCACCGCGCGCCCGAACCGATCGTTGACGCGCGTGAAGTTGTCGAGATCGAGCGCGAGCACCGAGAACGAAAGTCCGCCCCACTTCGCACGTTCGATCTCGCGTTCGATCGCTTCGACGAAGGTGCGCCGATTGACGGTCCCGACGAGCGGATCCACGCTGCTCGTCCCTTCGACTTTCTGATTCGTTTTCCGAAGCTCCTGGAGGACCCCTTCGGTGCGTGCCATCGATTCGCGCAACCGCGCGATCAACGCCTCCTGGCTGTAGATCGCCGAAAACGAGCGCGTCGTACGAAACGCGTGCACGATGCCATAGCTCAGCAACAGAAAACCGGCCGCGAAGATTGCATGAGCGAGCCACCACATGTGGTTCCATGGCTTGCCGAGCAGGAAGGCCAGCGACGAGAACGCGAACGCGCCAACCGACACCGCGAACAGTGTCATCAGCGGCGAATGGATTCGCCGCGCGAACAGGCAGACGACATTGGCCAGCGATACGACGAGCGCGCCGCCCTCGAGCACGAGCCGTGTTGCGAGTGCCCCGGCCCATGGCGTGTTGGCCAGCGCCGCGACGAGCAAATCGATGACGACAAACGTAATGAGCCAGCTCGACCAGAACCAGCGGTCGACGCGCTGCCCCTCGCCATCGGGCGAGCGCCGATACGCAATCAACCCGACCATGAGCAGGACGGCCATCAGCAGCCGCGACGCGGGCCCGTAGAGCAGGAACAGCCACGGATCGTCATGCGCGAGCGGAGTCAGCATGCCATGCGGCGCATAGACGATAACGAATCCGATGAAACCCAACATCAGCCATCGCAGGATGGGCTCGCCCGAACGGCGATAACATTGCCACGTGACATAGCTGACGAAAATGCCCTCGAGCGTGGCGATGCCGATCGCGATTTCGTGAAAGCCATGGTTTTCAAACCGCAATGCCGGGTCCTGAAAAAAGTGCAGGTAGGCAATCAGGTAACCCGGCAGCAACGCGAATGCGACCAGCAGGATGCGCGCATACCAGCGCGTAACGGCCAGCACGATGGGTGTTGGCTCGCCGACCGAAGGCGCGAGCGATGAAGTGTCGGTCATGATGACGGCCCGTCTTTCTCTCTCTCTAGTCTTATTGTGTTCGCTCGGCAGCGCCTTTCTTTCAGCTACGCCGCCGGGCTACGCGCATTCTACGGAAATTCGAGGAATCGCGACTTTGAAACGCGCATTGATTCTGCCCGGTTGGAAAACGTGCCGTGGGCCAATGTCCAGATCGACTCATTCCGCCTCAATTCAATTCGAATCAGGCTGAACCGTTCTGTATGCAATCGTTTGCGTAATGCGTCGTAATATTATCGCGTCTGCAAAATGCCAGACGAGGCAATGTCGCAAATCTCCCGCCGGCGCCGGACATTGCCTCCGGCGGCGTCGAGGAAGCCGGCGGATCTCGTCGCCGGACGGAAGCCGAAAACGCGCGGCGGCCGAGTCCCGCGCCCGGCCCTCTCAGCGTATGCGCGTGGCGGACACCACCCCGGCGCCTTGGCTTGCGCCGCTGGCCGGACGCAGCTTGACGTCCCAGCGTCCCTCGCTCGCATAAGGCAACTGCGCGAGCGCGCTGTCGACGAGATACGGGAACGCCTCGTTCTCGTCAGCGCGATGATCGCTGCGCTCCGCGCGCACCTTGTAGACTTCGTGCCCATTTTCACGGTCGAAAAACCGCAACGTCAGCGAATGGACGTAAGTCTTTTGCCACGGCCACGAAAACACGGCGCGCGACCCATTGCTGCCGCAGTCGCCGCCTGGCTCGCATGTTTCGCCGCTGGCAACTGAAATCGATTGCAGGCGGGTATCGTAAGCCAGCGAAACGCTGTAGCGCGCCTGCCCACCGTCAACCGCATCGAATCCGCCGCGCGCAAGCGCCGTGCTCACGAGCGCGCGGTAACGCGTCGCGTCACGGCGGGCCGAATCGATCGGATCGTTCGTCAGCACGTAGGTCCGTGCGCCTTTGCCGATTTCGGCAGGCGCCCCCTTCGTCACGGTCACTTCGGTTCCGATGCCGGCGCATCCCGCAAGCATCGCCGCGCTCACCATCGTCAGCACTGTTGTCCTTCTCACCATGTTCCCCGCTTCATCGATCCGTCATCATGCGGCAGCCGTCGTTTCCAGCAAGGGCAGCGCAATCGTCACCGTGGTGCCTTCGCCCGGCGCGCTGTCGACGTGCACCTCTCCGCTGTGCCGCGTCACGACCGCCTTGATGAAAGCCATGCCGAGGCCGGCGCCGTTGGTCGTCGGTTGCCCCGGGGAATGAAAGCGTCGGAAAGGCTCGAACAGATGCGCCTGCATTTCCTTCGGTATGCCATAGCCTTCGTCGGACACCGAGCATTGCACATAATGCGTCCCTCGTCTCGCGACGCTGATCACCACGATAGTCGCGTTGGGGCTGTATTTGACCGCATTGTTGATGATGTTCGACATCGCACGCGTCATCAGCGAGCGATCGGCCGATACCCAATACTCTTCGCTGTCCAGCCGGACTTCGATGCGAACATCTTTTGCGCGCGCCTGCGGCCACACTTCGTCGCTCGCATCGATGACGATATCGCCGAAGCTGACGGGCTCGAGCGCATAGGCCTGCGATTCCGCCCGCGCTAGCTGGACGAAATCGTCGGCAAGATTCAATGCGCGCTGAGCATGCCGCTCGATGCGCTCGAGCAGCACGCGCGTGCGCTCGGATTCGTTATTCGAGCGCTCCAACTCGACGAGCGCGAGAATCGATGCATGGCGCGAGCGCATATCGTGCGAGAGCAGCCGGAGGGCATCTTCGCGCCCGCGCTCGGCCGCATGCAGCGCCGTCACCTCGACCAGCGCGGCTACCCAGCTGCCCGACTCCTCTCCGCGCTCGTTGCGGCACCGCGCATAGCGCAGCAGATAATCGTGCCCCGTGTGATCGCGCACTTCGAGACCGCGCTTGACGACACCGACCTGGCGACCCGTCGGATCGAGCACGCGCGGCCAGCCCGTGCGAACCTCGGCCTCGAGCTCCGCCGGCGTATCGATTGCCTTGATCAGCGAGAATCCGCCCAGCACGTGGCTTAGCGGCCGCCCTTTGGGTTCGGGGCTGTCGAGCCTCGCGAAGTGCGCGCGCGCGGCCTTGTTGACGAGCAGGACGATGCCCACGCGATCCGCCACGATCACGGGCTCGGGCACGCTGTTCAGGCTGTCCCAGACGAAGCGCTTCATGTCCTGCAAGCGCTGAGCCGCACGCTCCACCAATACGATCTGGCGCTCGAGCACATCGCCGCCGAATGAGTATTGCGTGATGTCGGGCTCCGGCAGCAAATCCGGTTCGCTATCGAGAATGGCCAGCTCGCGCCGCAGCCGGGACATCGTCATCTCGAGCCGCCGCCAGCTCCAGAGCGGATAAAGCAACACCAGCGCGGCCATCGCGGGCACGGGGGAAATCCAGAGATCGAGCGCGCCGAGCAACAGCGCGCTGCCGGCCAGGACGACCACGCAGAGCAAGACCGTGAGAAGGAGCGAGCGCCACGGGGAGAGTACGAAGAAGCCCGCGAGCAGCACGAGCGCGAACGCGAGCGATGCCGTTGCCACCCACGGCCGCGGCACGGGGTGAATGAGTTGATCGGACAGCAGCGCGCTTAAAACGTCGGCATGCAATGCCACGTCCGACGCGGGGCCATCGTCGCCCGAAACGGGCGTCATCAGGCGACCATGCACGCCGGCCGCCGTCACGCCGACGAACACGATCTTGCCGCTCAGCGTCTGCGCCGAAATTTGCCCGTCCAGCAGCTTCGCGGCTGACACGTGGGCCCGCGAATGCGCGCTCGCACCGAACGGAATGAGTACGCGCCCGCCCTCGCCCTCGCGCACGTTCGTAGGGTCGGGCTTTCCCTGCGACAGGTACCGTCCATCCGCCAAGGCGATGGCGCCTTCGCGAATCGCCCGGAAAAGCGGCACGTCGATGTAGGGCCAACGCCGCGTCCCGTCGCTTTCCGTCAAGGCCACGCCGCGCACGACGCCATCCGCATCGGCTTCGAAATCGATGTGGCCGATGCCTGCGGCCGCGTCGCGAAATGCCTGTTGCGGCAACTCGGCAATGGGCAGAACGTCGTTCGGGACCCGCCGGAGCGTGAGCGGCAGGAACGTCGGCACCTTGCGCAGCGCCTCGGACAGAGGCGCTTCCCCTCGCCACGGATCGGTCAGCAACACGTCGTAGACGATCGCGGCCGCGCCGGCATCGGCCGCTGCCGCCAGCAGGCGCGCCTGCAGTTCGCGCGACCACGGCCACCGCCCGAACTGCCGGATCGTCGCATCGTCGATCTCGACCATGGCGATCTCGGGCGCGAGTGCCCGCGGATGCAATTGGAGCAGCTTGTCATAGATGCGCCGGTCGAGCCCCGCCGTGGCATTGCCGAGGCTGCATGCGAATACCACGGCCATCCCGATGCATGTGATCGCGAACCACTCGAGCAGATAGCGGCGCGTTTCGGGTCTCATCCGTTTATGCCGCGAGGGCGGCCCGCTCGATAACGGCCATCGGCTCGAGGAGTCCTGAGTCATGTGCCGCCCGGTCAATAGGCAAGCGTGAACGAGCGCACGCCGGCCGGGGTTTCATAGAAACGACCGTTCTCGAATTGCTCGGCAACGACGGTCCAGTGGTAGACGCCTGCCGGCAAGCCGCTGACGACGAACTCGTCCCCGGCAATGTCGACGGCATCGACGAGCCGCTCTTCGAGTGCCTCGTCGCGCGCCAGGATGAAACGAAAATGCGTGGCAACGCCCGGGCGGCCGACGAGCCAGCGAAAACGATAATCGCGCGATCCTGCGACACGCGCCGCCGAGGCCGAGACTGCGTTGCGGCGCCGTTCGAACGCATAGACGGCCGGGCGCCCTTCGAGACCATACTCGTCGATGGCGGAAAGGCGGACGAAATACGTACCGTCGTCGAGATCGGAAAACGATGCATGGGGCGTGTCGACGCGCTGATCGCGAATCAGATCGATCGCCCCCGCATCGCGCGCGATCATCACCCGGTAGCGGCTGGCCCCCTCTAGCGGCACGATATCGAACGCGGCTTCGGCACCGTCTTGTGTCTTCGCGGGGTGCTCGAGCGCAGGCGCGGGCAGCAAGGGCACCGGCGCCCCGACCGCTCCGCCGTCGGGCGTGACGCTGCCGTATCCTGCCGCCAGGAATTGCGCGGGCAGCGTCTGGCGCACGCGTTCGAACGCCGCCTGCCGCTCCTTCGGCGAGCCCGACGCTGCCGTCTTGTCCACCGCAACGGCGCCATCGAGCACCTCCACGGCCGCAGCCCGCTGGCCATAGCTGACGCTGAACCGCGTGCCGCGCACGCCCGCGACGATCGTCGGTGCGTGCACTTCGAAACGGTCGTCGCGCTCTTTGGCATGCGTCACTTCGCTCGCGACCTCGCCTTTACGCAGTTGCACGATGCGATGGGTCGCACCCGTCAATACCGTGCGGTTGAGCGTGCTGAAGCTCGCACTGCTGTCGGGCGGAAGACCGACGTGCGTGCCGTCGTCGAACTCCACCGTGATGAAGCCGTCCGCACCCGTGCGGATCAGATCGCCCTCGCTGAGCGCCATGCCCTTGCGCACGGGCACGGGCGGAAGCCGCTCGAACGCACGCGTGACCTGCCCGCTGGTCGCGACCACGCGCAGCGCCAGCGGCTCGCGCTTGAGCAATTCGGGCGGAATGCGCAGCTTCGTGCCCGGCTGGAGCCGGCGCGGCGCCGCAACGCGATTGAGACGGCTCAATGCGTGCCAATCCGCCGGATCGCGCAGATAACGCTCCGCCACGCTGTACAGCGTATCGCCCGGCTGGGCTACATAGGTGGCGAAATTGGATGCGGGCTCGCGCTCGGCGGAAAACACAGGGTTCGATGTGGCTTGCAACGCGATTGCCGCAAAAATGGCAGCGGACGCGCGCAAAACGAAAAGCCCTCTGCTTGTCGATCCGCGCATCGCGCCCTGACCGACAGCGGCGTGCAATGATGACATCGTATCCGAAGAAAAAAAAAGTCATCGAATATTACGCAGGCAATGGTCTTTTTTCAACGATAGCCGGCATAAACGGAAGAGATCGCGCGCGCGATACGAATCGACGCGATCGACGCAGGATTCTAAACAATTGTCAAATCCCCAAACGCCCACATCGTGGCACGAATGCCTGATTTCCGCCCAAGCGCTAGAATGCGCACGTCGTCGCGAACGCGGCGATCATGACAGCGAAAAAATTCGCGCGCCCTGGCGGCTCGGAGATTCGACAGTGAAAATTGCTTATCTGGAAGACGAAGAAAGCCAGATCCAACACGTTAGCGCAGTGCTGGCGAAAAAAGGACACCACTGCCATCCATTCATGGACGGCAGCCATCTTATCCGCCAATTGAAGCGCGAGACCTTCGACATGTTATTGCTCGATTGGCAAACGCCGGGCGTATCGGGCCATCGGGTGCTGCAATGGGCGCGCGAAAACCTCAGCGAGCGCGTACCGATCATCTTCATGACGAGCCGTTCCGCCGAAGCGGACATCGTCTCGGCGCTGAACGCGGGCGCCGACGATTACATGATCAAACCGATCCGCGCCGAGGAACTGCTCGCCCGCATCGACGCGCTCGCGCGGCGCGCCAACCTGCAGCCCAACCCCGCGCCGCAATCGATCGAAGTCGGCCGTTACAGAATCGACCCCGTTACGCGCACGTGCTTCATCGACGGTCAGGCGGTCGAGCTGACGAGCCGCGAGTTCGACCTTGCACTGCTGATGTTTCGTTATTTAGGGCGCATCCTCTCGCGCGAGCACATCGGCGGCACCGTCTGGGGTCAATCGCCCAACGCCATTTCGCGCACGCTCGATACCCATATGTCGAGGGTACGCGCCAAATTGCAACTGCGTCCGGAAAACGGCCTGCGCCTCACACCGGTGTATGGCCACGGCTACCGGCTCGACGTGGTCGACGACATTCAATAACAGGCGGGACTCAGCGGGCTCGGCGGGCCCGCCAGCGCACGCGGATCTTGCGGCGCGCCGTGCACGGGCGATGCCCGAACCGCAGCACTCACACGGGCCGCCGCTCGTCCTGGCATCGATACGGCAAACGATTGCCCGCTCCAGGTTCCAGCAAATTCGCAAAAATCGGATGCGATCCTAATGTCGCAGCAGCCGGGCTGCGGCCAGCGCACGGATAAAACCGGAGAACGGCGACGCCCTGCGGTTTTCCCTTACGGCGTATCAATTTTTTCGCTCCTCCGCCGTTATCGAATGTATCGATCAAATTGGCGCGGCTCGCTTTCCACGAGCCGTGTCCGGCTTTTCCAGAGGTCATTCGAGGGCTGATGATGGACCCGACGCCCGCCCAGCAGTCCGAAGCAGACCCAGCCCCCGCATCCGATGCGCGGGCTGCCGCTTCCCCTGGCCGCCGCATCGGGCTGCGGCTGCAAAGCCTGCTGCTCGTCGCTGCACTGTGGTTTTCGCTCGGCGCGCTCACCATTTGGGACGAACGCGTCGAAATGTCGAATGCCCGCGCTGGGGCGACCGCGCTCGCCGACGCGCTTTCCGCGCATACCGCGCGCGTCATTCGCGAGGCCGAGCAGGTGGCGGCGCTCGTTTCGTGGCAGGTGCAAAACGACGGCGTCTCGATTCCGCTCGCGTACTACGTCGGCAATGGCCTCATCAAGCTCGACGTCTTCGTCCAAGTGGCCGTCATCGATTCACAAGGCTATCTGCGCGCCTCGACGATTCCGGGCTTCACGCCGATCAATCTGTCGGATCGCGAACACTTCAAGATTCACGAGCACAACCCGAGCACGGCGCTCATGATCGGCAAGCCCGTGGTCGGGCGCATAAGCGGCAAGACCTCACTGCAGTTCTCGCAACGCATCAACGCGGTCGACGGACGGTTTCTCGGCGTCGTCGTCGTTTCCGTCGACCCAGCCTACTTCACCGAGCTCTATAACGGGCTGCGCATCGGCAAACAGGGACTCGTCGGCGTCGTCGGCACCCACAACTTCGTTGTGCTGGCACTGCGTTCGGACGGCAACAGTTCGGTCGGCACCACGCTGCCGCCCGACGACGCGCTGCGCCGGGCACTCGCGCGTGCTCCGAGCGGCAACCTGCGCACCGTCTCGTTCGCCAACGGCCGCGACAGCATCGTCAGCTATCGCACGCTGGCGGGCTACCCGGTTGCGGTGGCGGTAGGTTATTCGACCCAGGAATTCCTCGCGCCGTGGCGCACGCGCAGCGTCTTCCTGCTGCTCGCCGCGCTGCTGCTGTCGTGTTTGATCGTCCTCGCCGATCGCCGCACCGGCTCGCTGCTCGCGCGTCTCGCCGCGGCCAACCGCCGCGAGATCGCGAAGTCGGAGCAGCTCCAGCAGGCACGCTCGGACGCCGAGGCCGCGTCGCGCGCGAAGAGCGCCTTCCTCGCGACGATGAGCCACGAAATCCGTACGCCCATGAACGGCGTGATCGGTATGACCGAGGTGCTCGCACGCTCCTCGCTGTCGGCCGACCAAAAGGAGATGGTGTTCACCATCCGCGATTGCGCGTCGGCACTCCTGCAAATCATCGACGACATTCTCGATTTCTCGAAGATCGAGGCCGGCAAGCTCCACCTCGAATCGATACCTGTGTCGGTCGAGGAGGTTGTCGACGGGCTCGCGGCATCGCTTGCCACCGTCGCGCAAGCCCGCGGCGTCGCGCTGCGGACCTACGTCGCCCCCGATCTGCCGCCGCTCGTGCTGGCCGACGACACCCGGCTGCGCGAAATCCTCTATAACCTCGTCGGCAACGCGATCAAATTCTCCAGCGGACGCGAGGCGATACGCGGCAACGTCAGCGTGCGCGTGACGTTCGCCGAGCAGCAAGGCGCCGCCATTCGTTTCGAGATCGCCGACAACGGCATCGGCATGACCGGGCAAACCCTGTCGCAGCTCTTTCGCCCGTTCAGCCAGGCAGAAGCGTCCACGACACGCCGCTTCGGCGGCACCGGCCTCGGCTTGGCCATTTGCCGGCGCCTCGTCTCGATGATGAAAGGCGAAATCACGGTAACGAGCGAGCCCGGCAAGGGCTCCACGTTCGTCGTGACGCTGCCGCTCGCACCCGTGGCCGATGCAGCGCCGCGTTCGTCGCTGGACCTGACCGGCCTCGCCTGCGTCGTGGCGCCCTCGCCCGAGTTCGTCGCCGCCGATATTGCACGCTATCTGGCGGCTGCATCGGCGAACGTGGTCATTGCAACGGACGCCGTCGACGCGGCCGCGCACCTCGCAACGCTCGAGTGCCCGACCGTCCTCATATGTGGCGACGATTACCGTGGCGGGCCGCTGCTGCCCACCGCGGGCCGCGTGACGATCACGCCCACCCGCAGCCTCCTGCAGCATTCGGCCATGGAGCGCATGGTGGCGATCGGCGCCCAGGCACTGCGCCGCCGCGCGCTGCTCGATGCGGTCGCCCTCGCGGCCGGACGCGCCCCGTCGCAAGGCGGCGCGCTCGTCGACGAGAACACGCCACTGGTGGTTCGCACGAGCGCAGGTGCGCATCCTGGCGTGAAAATCCTCGTCGCCGAGGACGACGAGATCAACCGCAAGGTCATCTCGCGGCAGCTCGATTTACTCGGCTACCGCGCGGATATGGCCGTCGACGGGGACGAAGCGCTGCGCATGTGGCGCGAGACCCCCTACACGCTGGTCCTGACCGACTTGCACATGCCGAATCGCGACGGCTACGAGCTCGCGCAGGCGATCCGGGAAGAGGAGTTGCGCGAGCGGCGCAAACGCGTGCCGCTCGTGGCGTTGACCGCGAATGCGATCCACGGAGAGGCCGCCCGGGCCAAAGCGTTCGGCATCGACGATTACCTGACGAAGCCTCTGAAGCTCGTCTTCCTACAGCAAGCGCTGGAGCATTGGATCGCGCCGGCTGGCGCCGCCGAGCCGATGACATCCGCCACACCCGCCGCATCCGCCACAAACGAGCTCCCGCCGGCCACCGCCGCCGTGCCGGCCGCGCCGACAGCGGCACCGCCGGTGCCGGATGATGCCCCGCACCCGGAAGACATCATCGACCTGAGCGCGCTGCGTGCGATCGTCGGCGACGACAACGAAACCGTGCAGGCACTGCTCGGCGAATACGTCGAATGCTCGGCAAGCCTTGCTGCGGAATTGCGTGCTCATCTGGACGCGCGGCGCGCGAATGAAGCGGCAGCGGTGGCGCACAAGCTAAAGTCGTCATCGCGCTCCATCGGCGCGCTCGCGCTCGGCGAACTATGCGCGCGAATCGAGGCCGACAGCAAGCAAGGCATCGATATGTCGTTTACCGAACTGAGCATGCAGTTCGACGCCGCCTACAGTAGTGCCATCGATGCCGCGCACCGTCTGGCGCAATCCTCGCCGGCGGATTCTCCGGGCTGATTACGCCGATCATGGAGCAGCCTGACGCACGCATCGCGCGCGTACAGGTGAGCCCTTGAACCATGCCCCGTCGATTCTGATCGCAGCCGATACCGAGGCCACCGCTCACGGTGTCGCCCGGCGGCTTGCGAGCGAGTTCGGGGGCATACAGATATCGTGCGGCGCGCGGCATATCGTTTCGGACTTCGAAGCGTGCAGGCCCGCCGTGGTCGTACTCGCGTTTCACGAGATCGATCGCGCCGAACGCTGTCTCGCCGCGCTCTACAGCCAAAGCCGCTTCGTGCATGGGATAGCCCATCGGACAATCGCGCTGTGCCGAGCCGACGATCTTGCGCGCGCCTACGCCCGTTGCCGGGATGGCTGCTTCGACGATTATGCGGTTTTCTGGCCGGCCACCAGCGACGAGCCGCGCCTCGCGATGGCCGTCCGTCATGCGCTCCAAGCACTGGCGGACAAGTCGCCCGCGGCCGGCGCCGCGCGATTGATCTCGCAGGCCCGCCGGCTGGCGTGCATCGAGCCCGCGCTTGCGGCCCGCGCGCGACGCTTCGCGCACGAAGTGGACCGCACGCGGGCAGCGGCCGCGAGAGCCGCGCTCGGTGCGGACGACATGGTGCTGAAGCGAGTCAGAAAAATAGGCGAGTCAGTCGATGCGCTTTGCGAAGCCGCGCATACGCTCGCCGGCGCACTCGGCCCGCAACTGCAAGCTGTGCGCAACATCTGCGCGCTCGCCGAGGGCGTAAGGCCGAGCGTGCTCGCCGTCGACGACGACGTCTTTCAGCAAACGCTGATCGCCCGCCTGCTCGACGGCACCCGAGTCGATCTCAGTTGCGCATCGAGTGGCATGCAGGCGCTGCACGCAATGGCACGGCACCGCCCGGACCTCGTGCTGATCGACGTTGCCCTGCCCGACATCGACGGCATCGCGCTCACGCGCGAGATCAAATCGACGCCCGCATTTGCCGAAGTGCCGGTGATCATCGTCACCGCGATGAGCCACCGCTGTGTCGTAATCGAAAGCATAAAGGCGGGCGCCGCGGACTTCATGGTGAAGCCGTATCGGCGCGCAACGCTGCTCGACAAACTGCAGGCCTTGCTGCCCGGGTGCACGGCCTGATCGCAGCGCGGCGGCGGGACCCTTAGCGGCGGGACCCTTAGCGGCGGGACCCTTACGCCCTGATGCGGAACTGCTCGGGATCCTTACCCTTCAGCCAGCGCGGCCGAGGACCGCGGCCACCCCACGTTTGCCCCGTTTCCGGATCGCGGAACTGCGCCTGCTTGGCGCCGGCACTCTTCGCTTTGCGTCGCGAGCCGAACACTTGCTCCGGCGTAAAGTTAAACGCCGCAATGGTCTCCCGGACCGTTTCAAGCGCGGCCTCCGCTTCCGCCAGACGCGCGTTCTCGATTTCGAGATCGAGTTGCTGTTTCTTTGCCAGTAATTCTTTATAGGTCGCCACGAACGAATTCCTCCATTTCTTCAGCGGTGAACGCCACGGATTCTAACGGCCCTGCGGCAACTGTGAAACACCGAACGCAATAAAAATGCACGGCTTTCCTTTCCGGATGGTAAAGGACCTGTCCGTCCGGCGCGCCAGCAATGACTGTGCCCGACAGATCGGGCCGCGTTGGCCGCAAGCGCCTTCGCGATCGCGGCCAACGCCAAAACCACCATTAACACTACGCTGGAAAAAACTGGAGAAAATCCTCGTCACATATGCGGTCTTTATATTTACTCATCGCGCATGCATGCGGGGTATCTCGTCGAAGTCCCCGCGCGCAGCCACGATGCGGCTCGACCGTCGACTTACGCCGCCACGGCCGCCCCGGCCACTTCCGCCGCGACCTCGTCCACCGCTTCGCGTGCAAGGCGCACGATCTCGTCGACGTCCGCGCGCGTGGCAACGAGCGGCGGCGCAAAACCGAGAATGTCGCCATGCGGCATCGCGCGGGCGATCAGGCCGCGCCGCAAAGCGGCGGCCGATACACGCGGTCCCACCTTGAGCCCTGCATCGAACGGACGCCGCTCGCCCTTGTCCGCCATGAACTCGAGCGCGGCCAGCATGCCGGCGCCGCGCACCTCCCCAACGAGCGGATGCGAATCGAAAGCCGCGTGCAGCCGGTCGAGGAGATAGGCACCGGTCTCGGCAGCGTGCTCGGTAATGCACTCGCGCTCGAGAATATCGAGATTGGCAAGTGCCGCTGCCGCGCAGATCGGGTGCCCCGAGTAGGTCCAGCCATGCCCCATCGCACCGAACGCCCGCGACGCCGTCTCGATGACGTCCCACACGCGCTCGCCGACGATCACGCCCGACAGCGGAGCATAAGCGCTCGTCAGTCCCTTCGCGATGGTGATCAGATCCGGCTGAATGCCGTAGTGCTGCGAGCCCATCTTCGAACCGAGCCGGCCGAATCCGCAGACGACTTCGTCGGCAATGAGCAGGATGTCGTGCTTTCTCAGCACCTGCTGGATCGCCGGCCAGTAGCCGGCCGGGGGCGGAACGATGCCGCCCGTGCCCATCACGGGCTCGCCGATGAACGCGGCAATCGTGTCCGCACCCTCGCGCGCGATGAGCTTCTCGAGTTCGTCGACGCAATACGAGACGAACTGCGCCTCGTTCATGCCCGCCGGCGCCTTGCGATACCAGTGCGGACAAACGGTGTGCTTCACCCGCTCGATCGGCAGATCGAAACACTGATGAAAGCTCGGCAAGCCCGTGAGGCTGCCCGTCACGATGCCCGAGCCGTGATAGCCCCGCTCTCGCGAGATGATTTTTTTCTTGTTCGTCCGTCCGAGGACGTTGTTGTAGTACCAGACGAGCTTGATCTGCGTTTCGTTGGCGTCCGATCCCGACATGCCGTAATAGACCTTTTTCATACCCTCCGGCGCCCAATCGACAATGCGCGACGAAAGCTCGATGATCGTATCGGTCGAATGCCCGACGTATGTGTGGTAATAGGCCAGTTTTTTCGCCTGCTCGTAGATGGCGTCCGCCACTTCCGTGCGGCCATAGCCAATATTGACGCAATACAGGCCGGCGAACGCGTCGATATACGAGCGCCCCTCGTGATCTTCGATGCGAATGCCCTTCGCGCCGGTAACGATGCGGCCCGGCAGCAGGCCGCTCGCATGGTCGTGCGCGTGCGTCGACGGATGCATGAAGTGCGCGCGGTCTTGCGCGAAGAGACGGTCGAATTCGGTCATGGTCTTCTCCAGGGAATACGAAAAAGGGGATGCTTCAAATGGCCTGTGCGGCCTCGCGTATCGGCGCCGGTGCTTCGATGCCCGGCAGCCCCAATTGCCCCAGGCAGAAATATTTCGTTTCGACGAACGGCTCGAATCCTTCGGCGCCGCCTTCGCGGCCGAGGCCCGACGCCTTCATGCCGCCGAACGGGATTGGCGCGCCGGTGAACCTGGCACCGTTGACCGAGACCATCGCGAAATCGAGACGGCGGATCAACTGAAACACCGTATGAACGTCGTTCGAGCAGACGTAGGCGGCCAGACCATATTCGGTATCGTTGGCGCGCTCGACTGCCTCGTCGAGCGTGTCGAAGGCAAGCACCGCCGAAATCGGCGCGAAGTTCTCCTCGTCGTACACGCGCATGCCTGGCGCGGCATCGGCAATCACGGTCGGCTCGAAGAACCACCCGCCGAGCGCATGCGGCGCACCGCCCACGGTCACGCGGGCGCCCGCCTGCCGCGCATCGGCCACACGCTCGAGCGTCGCATCGAACGCGGCTTGATGCATGAGCGGACCGACATCGACATCGGGCTCGAATGCGGACCCAACCTTCAGCGCGCGCACAGCGTCGCTGTAGCGGGCGACGAATGCTTCATAGAGCGGGCGCGCGACGAAGATGCGGTTGGCCGCGCAGCAATCCTGGCCCGAGGTCTGGAACTTCGCGGCGACGGCCACACGCACGGCCTCCTCGAGATCGGCGTCGGCCGCGACGATGAACGGGGCGTTGCCACCCAGCTCGAGCGCGATTTTCTTGATGCCCGAATGCGCGGCCGCTCGCGTCACCAGCGCGCCGACGCGCGTGGAGCCGGTGAAGCTGACCGCGCGCACGCGCGGATCGCCGACCAGCGTTTCCATCGCCATCTGCGGCTCGCCCAGCACGACGTTGAAAAGGCCCGGCGCGAAACCCGCCTCTTCGGCCAGTTGGGCGAGCGCAAGCGCCGAGAACGGCGTTTCGTGCGCGGGCTTGACGACCACGGAGCAGCCCGCCCCGATGGCCGCCGCCGCCTTGCGCGTGATCATGGCCACCGGAAAGTTCCAGGGCGTGATCAGCGCGGCCACGCCGACGGGTTCGATAACCGTACCCGGATGGGCATCGTCGATGTGAGTGGCGATGTTGCGTCCTGTCAGCCGTCTTGCCTCATGCGCGAACCACTCGATGAAGCTCGCCGCGTAGGCGATCTCTCCACGCGCTTCGGCAAGCGGCTTGCCCTGCTCTAGCGAGACAATGGCGGCCAGATCCTCGCGGTGCCGAAGCACGAGTTCGTGCCACCGTCCAAGCGCCGCCGCGCGGCGATTCACGGGCGTGAACCGCCACGCTCCGAAGGCGCGCTGCGCCGCGGCTACCGCGGACTCGATCTGCTCCCGGCCAAGCATCGGCACGTAGCCCATGACCTCGCGATCGGCGGGATTGACCACAGCGACCGTCTTCGCATCGTCGCTGTGAACCCACTTGCCGTCGATGTAGCAAAGCGACTTCATCAGTACGGGG
Organism: Trinickia caryophylli; assembly: GCF_034424545.1. NCBI lineage: Bacteria > Pseudomonadati > Pseudomonadota > Betaproteobacteria > Burkholderiales > Burkholderiaceae > Trinickia > Trinickia caryophylli. Next base: position 619,412 of record NZ_CP139971.1, read on the forward strand.
TGACCCAATAACATGGCGAGCTCCTTGAATCGTCGATCCATGCAGTCACTTTAGGGGTTGCTTGCCCGCGATATTTTTTGTTCGACGGTGCGGCGATTCTCGTTTTTCTTGTTCGGCGCGCACGGCAACCACGTTTTTTCGGGCGCGTTCCCGCCCACGGTCATTCTGATGCCGCCCGATCGCCCGAAGGGGTGGCCCATGAAGGCATCGCGCCGGGTTCGCGCTTGACCACTTTCGTCACGACGTAGGTGAAGTAGCGTTCGATGCCGAGCTCGTCCGTCAGCAGCGAATCGATGAAGCGCTGGTAGTGGTCGATATCGCGCGATGCGACGTGCATGACGTAATCGACCCCGCCACCCGTCGCATAGCACTGTTCGACCTCGGGCGCAGCCGCCACGCGTTCCTCGAAACGGCGCATGTCCTGTGCGGTGTGGCGCGCGAGCGCGATTTCGACGACGATGCGGCTGCCCTTGAATGCGGCGGCCCAGTCGATATCGGCCCGGTAGCCGCGGATGAGGCCGCTCTCCTCGAGCCGCTTCACCCGCTCCCAGGCCGGGGAAATAGAAAGATTGACCTCTTCGGCGAGACGGGACTTCGTCATGCGCCCGTCGCGCGCGAGGATGCGCAGGATGGCGAGATCGTAGCGGTCGAGCTTGATCGCACTCATGGCGCCGCCACGCTCGTCACGTCGCAGCGCAGCCGGCAGCGATGCCGCGCTCGACCACCTCGGCCACGACAGCGATCGTGTCACCGATCCTGACTAGCCCCGGGAAATGACGGGCTGCCAGCAGGCCGCTTCGACGGGCGCGATACTCGCGCGCTCGCGCGCCCGTTCGCGTGGCGTCATGAATGCGTGCGATCAGCTCGCCGGCCTCGACCGTATCGCCGAGATCCTTGCACATCTCCAGCAGCCCCTCGTGCTCGCTCGTCGTGTAGCAATCGCCATCGGGCATGTCGAGCAGCGTCGTCGTCCGTGCGATTGCGTCGGCACCACGGCCGCGCACGCCAATACCCGCGTTGGCAAGAAAGCCGCGCACGCCGCGCTCGGCGATCCGCACGCTCGATGCGGTGGCCGAGCCGCCGCCGCCGAGTTCGGTGGTGACGAACACCTTGCCCGCCTCTTCGGCCGCCGTATCGAACAGGCCGACGCTGTCGAGTTCGAGCATGCGCATGGAATATGGCGCCCCGAATGCGCGCATCGCGGCTTCGGCGCGCGCCTGCTGAGCCGCGTCGGGCAAGACGTGAATGGCTGCAAAAGGCAGGAGATCGAGCGTGCGCCCGCCCGCATGAATGTCGAGCACGTAGTCGGCGAGCGGCAGCAGGTGCCGCTGAAAATAGTCGGCGATCTTCTCGGTCACGCTGCCGTCGGGCCGGCCCGGGAAGCTGCGGTTGAGGTTGCCGCGATCGATCGGCGACGTGCGGCTGCCCGCGCGAAATGCCGGATAGTTCATGAACGGCACGACGATCACGCGGCCGGTGACCTCGCGCGCCTTCAGCGTGGACGCGAGTTTCGTCAGCGCGATCGGTCCTTCGTATTCGTCGCCATGATTGCCGCCCGTCAACAACGCGGTGGGCCCCTCGCCGCGCTTGACGACCGTGATCGGAATCATCACGGCCCCCCATGCCGATGCATCGTGCGAATACGGCAGCTTCAGAAAGCCATGCTGCTCGCCTTCGGCTTCGAAATCGATCGTCGCTTGAATCGGAGACGCGCGCATGACCGCTCACTCCTTGACGAACAGACGCCGCGGCGTGTTGCAGAATGTCTCGACGCCCGTCTCGGTGATCAGGATGCTTTCCGTGATCTCGAGCCCCCAGTCGTCGAGCCAGAGCCCCGGCATGAAATGGAACGTCATGCCGGGCTCGAGTACGGTCTTGTCGCCAGGCCGAAGGCTCATCGTGCGCTCGCCCCAGTCCGGCGGATAGCTCGCGCCGATCGGATAGCCGCAGCGGCTGTTCTTCTCTATACCGAACCTGGCGAGCACGGCGAAGAAGGCCCGAGCGATGTCCTCGCAGGTGTTGCCGGGCCTCGCGGCGGCCAGCCCCGCCTCGATGCCCTCGACCACGGCGCGCTCCCCTTCGAGAAAGTGCGCGGGCGGCTTGCCGAGATAGACCGTGCGCGATTGCGGACAGTGATAGCGCCGGTAGCATCCCGCGATTTCGAAGAACGTGCCGGCATTGGCGGCGAACGGGGTATCGTCCCAGGTTAGATGGGGCGCGGCGGCATCGGCGCCGGTCGGCAGCAGCGGCACGATGGCCGGATAGTCGCCGCCGTACCCGTCCACCCCGCCGATGCCGGCCGAGTAGATTTCGGCCACGAGATCGTTCTTTCGCATGCCCGGCTCGATGCGCTCGACGATGTGTGCGTGCATCTTTTCGACGATGCGCGCTGCGATGCGCATGTACTCGATTTCCCGTGGCGACTTCACGGCCCGTTGCCAGTTGACGAGCCCCGTCGCATCCACCCACCGGGCGGCCGGCAGGTGACGCGTGAGCGACGCGTGGGCCGCGGCGCTGAAGTAGTAATTATCGAGTTCGACGCCGATGCGCGCCCCGCCCCAGCCGCGCGCCAGCACCACCTCCCTCGACAGATAATCCATCGGATGCCGCTCGCGCGACTGAACGTAGTGATCGGGGTAGCCGACGATTTGCGCGTGGTTCATGAAAACCGTGCGCTTTGCGCCATTGGCGTCCTGTCCGCGCCCGAACCAGACAGGCTCGCCCTCGAGTGCGAGCAGCACGCACTGATGAACGTAGAACGACCAGCCGTCGTAGCCCGTGAGCCACGCCATGTTCGTCGGATCGGAGACGATGAGCAGATCGATGCCGGCATCGGCCATCGCGCGTCGCGTTTTTGCGATGCGCGCGTCGTACTCGGCGCGCTCGAACGGCAGATTCACCTGCCCGCGCACAACATCGTGCGCGCCCCGCTGTTCCTGCTTACGCTGCTCCGGCTCTCTCGTGTGTTCCAGCATGTTTTCCTCTCGGCTCAGGACACTGGTTGCGTTCGTTGCTGCTTCATTCATTGCGAAATGCGAGGCCGGCACCCTGTGCCCGCACACGCTCGAGCGCGAGCGCGGCGATTGCCGTGTCCTGCGCGCCCGTGCCCGTCAAATCGCAGATGGTGACGTCCGACGCGCCGGTGCGCCCAGGCACTTGAGCGGCGATGACTTGCCCCAGCTCGGCGAACGCCGCATCGCGTGGCACGGCACCAGCCGCGATCGCGTGGTGCAGTTCGCCCAGCACCCGCGTTTGCGCGAGCCGATCGCACACGTAGCGTGCAGCCGCCAATGCGGCGGGCGCGATCTCGTTCTTGTGCTCGGCGTCGGAGCCCATCGCGGTGATATGCAGCCCCGGATGGAGCGCACTGGCCTGGACGAGCGGCTCGCAGCTCGGCGTGGTGGTGATCGCGACATCGGCCTGCGCGAGCGCGCCCGGCACGTCCGGCGACACCTCGCAGCGCAGGCCGCACGTATCGGGCAGCTCGGCCAGCTCGGCCGCGAGCGCCTGTGCGGCTTCGCGCCGGCGCGCCCATATCGTCACGGTTGCGATCTCCCGCACGAGCATCAGCGCGCGCAGTTGCAGCCGCGCCTGTTCGCCCGCGCCCAGCAGGGCGACGTGCCGCGCATCGGGCCGAGCGAGCCACCGCGCCGCCACCGCCCCCGCCGCGGCGGTGCGCACCGCCGTCAGATAGCCGTTGTCGAGCAGGACGGCCTCGGTCAAGCCCGTCTTCGCCGAGAGCACGAGCATGAGCCCGTTCAGGCTCGGCAGCCCGATTGACGGGTTGTCGAAAAAGCCCGGGCTGACCTTGATCGCAAACGAATCGAGATGCGGCAAATAGGCTGTTTTCACGTCCACCTCGCCGCGATGCTCGGGCAGGTCGAGGCGCAGGATCGGCGGCATGACGACGGCCTGCGTGGCGAGCGCGGCGAATGCCCCCTCCACGCGATCCACCGCGGCCAGATCGAGCGGCACGAGTTCGCGAAGCGTCGCTTCGCCGACGAGAACGACGGGTTTCATCGGATTGGCTCCGAATGCGCATCGGCCGCTTGCCGCACGATGCGACGATGCAATTCCATGTCGATGTTGGCCCCGGTGACGACGATGACGAGCGGGCCGCACCGTGTATCGCGCGCCGAAGCAGCCGAGGCCGACGCCGACGCCGACGCCGAGACTGCGCCCGTCGATACGGCCGCAATGCCGACAGCGGCCGCCCCCTCCACGACGAGGCGCTCGTGCCGGTATGCATGCACGAGCGCCTCGGCGATCGCCTCCTCCTCGACGAGCAGTGCTTCGTCGATCAGCGCCTGCGTCAATGCAAACGTGAAGCGGTTGGCGAGACCGATGCCGCCGCCGAGCGAATCGGCCAGCGTCTCGAGTTCGTCGACGAGCACGGGTTTGCCCGCGCCAAGGCTCGCATGCATCGCGGCACCGCGGCGCATGGTCACGCCGATGAGCCGGGTATCGGGCGCGCATTGCTTTGCGGCAAATGCGACGCCCGAGAAAAGGCCACCGCCCGAAAGCGGCACGACGATCTGCGAGACGTCCGGCAGCGCCTCCACGATTTCGAGGCCGATCGTCGCCTGCCCCGCGATGACGTGGAGATCGTCGAACGGCGGCACATAAGCGAGCGCCCCGCTCGAGGCCAGCCGTTGCGCCTCACGCTCGGCGTCGTCCTGGCTCTTGCCGACGATCCGCACTTGCGCGCCGAGCGCGCGTACCGCTTCGACCTTGTTGGCCGGAACGAGCGACGAGAGGCATACGATCGCATCGACGCCCGCGGCCCGTGCGGCATACGCCACCGCACAGCCATGGTTGCCCGTGGATGCGGTCACGACGCGTTCGACGCCGCGCTGCGCGAGCGCGGCGATCGCATTCGTAGCACCGCGGATCTTGAAGCTGCCGGTCGGTTGAACCGTTTCGAGCTTCAGGTAAACGGTTGTTCCCGCAACGATCGAGAGGGCTGGCGACTCCACGAGGGGACTGCGGGCGACCCGCCCCTCGAGGCGGCGGCGCGCGAGACAAACGTCGGCAAGCGAGAGCACGGACATGGGCGAGTACACGCGAAGATGCAAAGCAAAGCCGCAACGGTTGCACGATGCCGCGGCGATTCAGTGCTGCCCAGTCTAATGTCCGGCAAAAAGAATCCGATTGTCCTAGTTCATTTCCGGCGCGACACGCGCGATGCGCTCAGTCGACGGCGTGAACCTGCGGGTATTGCTCGAACACCTCGCGCACGGTTTTCAGCGCTTCGGCGAACGCGTCGTCGTCGATCTCCGCGCCGACGCACAGGCGCACGGCGTTCGGCCGCTTCTCCACGCCGCGCACGAGAAACGGGTCGGGCGACGTCACGGCGATATCGCGCTTGCGCAATGCACGCACGAGGTGGTCGGCCTCCCAGTGCTCGGGCACGCGCAGCCAGACCGACAAGGCGTGGGGATGCGCACCCTGCACGTAGTGCCCGAGTATCTGCTTGACGAGCGCCTGCCGGCGCGCGAGACATTCCCGCTGCACCTCGACGAGACGCGCGGCCGTGCCGTCGTCGATCCAGCGCGTGGCGATCTCCGCCATCGGCGAAGTGGCCATCCAGCTCGATACGCGCAGCGTGCTCTCGGTGCGCAGCGCCAGGCGCCTCGGTGTCGCCAAATAACCGATCCGCAGCCCCGCGAGCACGGATTTCGTCAAGCTCGTGCAATAAAAGGAAAGCTCCGGGATCATGCTCGAGATCGGCGGCAACGGCTTGACCGGTAACGGACCGTAGACGTCGTCCTCGATCACGTACACGCCGTAGCGCTCGGCAATCCGTGCAATCGCGCGCCGGCGCGACTCCGGCATCAGCGCCATCGTCGGATTGTTCAGCGTCGGGGTGCACACGAGCGCGGTCACGCGCTCGTTGTCGCAGAGCTCTTCGAAATGCTCGGGATGAATGCCGAACTCGTCGATCTCGAGCCCCTTAAGCGTAAACCCGAGCACGTTCGCCGAGCCGATCACCCCGTGATCGGTCAGGCTCTCGCATACGACCGTATCGCCGGGGCGCACGAGCGAGGCCAATGCGAGAAAAATCCCGTGCGCGGCGCCATTGGTGACGAGCAGCGTATCGGCCGAAGCCGGCATGCCAAGGCGCTCGATCCATGCCACGCCAGCCCGGCGGTGATGCTCGAAACCCGCGATCGGCCGAAATGCGCGGATCCACGGCTGATCCTCGATGCGCGCGAGCGTGGCGCAGACCTGACGCCACCGCGTGTCGTGTTCGGGCGTGTGGATGATGCGCGCAATCGAGAAATCGACGACGGAACGCTCGGCCGTATCGAGCATGTAGTTGGCCATTTTCTCGGTCACGCGCGGAGCGACGAAGCTGCCGCGCCCGACTTCGCAGCGGATCAGACCCTGGCGCTCGAGCTCCTTGTAGGCATTCGTGACGGTCTGCACGCTGATGCGCAGTTCGGCCGCGACATCGCGCTGCGGCGGCAGCCGCGTGCCGGGCCGCAGCAGGGCGCGCTCGATGTCGCCGGCGATGGCCTTCACGAGCCGCTTGTACTTCGATTCCGCGCCGTGCACCGCCTGCACGGCCTCACGCCATTCCTCGATCAAATTCGCCTCCACGGGTGCCCCGACATGGGGCGGCACAATCGCCAATTGGAATTATTGTCCTAGAGCAATGAGGAACAAAAAAATGGCTTTGTATGCTGCACGCACGGCTCGGGCACGGCATCAGGCCTCGACTCCCCTGTCGCGCAGACGGCCGGCGCGTTCGCCGCCGAATGGACTCACCCTCCAACGTACGGGAATGTCATGAAAACCAATCAGTTCAGCCAATTGTCGGGAATGCTCGCCGCCTGTTGCGCCGCGGCAGCCGCGTTCGTTACCTGCATTCCCGCCGCCTCGGCAGAAACCACGCTGCAGCGCATCCAGCGCACGGGTGTCGTGCGCATCGGCTATGCCAACGAATCGCCTTTTGCCTACACCACGCCCGACGGCAAGGTGACCGGCGAGTCGCCCGAAATCGCCAGGAAGATCTTCGCGAAGCTCGGCGTGAAGCAGGTCGATGGCGTGCTGACCGAATGGGGCTCGCTGATCCCGGGCCTGCGCGCGGGCCGCTTCGACGTGATCGCCGCGGGTATGTACATCACGCCCGAGCGCTGCCAGCAGGTGGCGTTCGCCGATCCGCAATACCAGATCCAGGACACGCTGCTGGTGCAAAAGGGCAACCCGAAGAACCTGCACAGCTACAAGGACATCGCGAAACTGTCCGACGCGAAGCTCGCAGTCATGGCCGGCACCGCGGAGGTCGGCTATTCCCAACAGGACGGCGTCAAAATCGAGCAGTTACTGCAGGTGCCCGACACGACGGCGCAGTTGCAGGCCGTACGCGCGCGCCGCGTCGATGCCGCAGTCGGCACCGGCCTGACGATGAAGGCGCTCGCGAAAAAGGACCCCGCACAAGTCGAGATCACGAGCAGTTTCGCCGACGATCCGAAGCACACGGGCTACGGCGCGCTCGCCTTCCGGCAGGAAGATGCCGACCTGCGCGAGGCCGTCAACAAAGCGCTTCACGCCTGGCTCGGCACCCCCGATCACCTGGACACGGTCGCGCCGTTCGGTTTCGACAAGTCGAACCTGACCACGAAAACCGCCGCCCAGATCTGCTCGGGCAAGTAGCGCGGTCGTGCCGGCCGGATCCGACGCAAAAGGCGCCAGCGGCGCAAGCGGAACGGGCGGCACGGGGGCGCGGACGCCAGCGGCCAGCCGTGCGGCCGTTTTCATCCGAACCGAGGGAAATCCGAGGGAATCGTCATGTCAGAACTGCTCCCCTTGCTGCTTCGCGGCACGCTCGTCACCGTCGAGATCGCCGTCGCGAGCACACTGGTCGCCATCGCGATGGCATTCGCCGCGACAGGGGCAAAGCTTGCGCCCTGGGCACCCGTGCGCTGGATCGGGAACGTCTATGTGGAAGTGTTTCGCGGTACCTCGCTGCTCGTACAGCTCTTCTGGTTCTTCTTCGTGCTGCCGCTGCCGCCTTTCAATCTCAACATGACGCCGCTTACGGTTGCCGTTGTCGGCCTTGGGCTGCACTACGGCGCTTATGGCTCGGAGATCCTGCGCGGCGCGCTGCGCTCGGTGCCCGGTGGGCAATACGAGGCTGCCCTTGCGCTCAATCTGGCACCGCTCACACGGATGCGCCGCATCGTCCTTCCGCAGGCAATGATCAACGCATTGCCGCCCGCCACGAACCTGATGATCGAGCTTTTGAAAGGCACCTCGCTCGTTTCGCTGATTACTCTGTCGGATCTGTCGTTCCGCGCGCGACAACTGGATGAGGCAACGTTCAAGACGGCCGAAATTTTCGCGCTGACGCTCGTCATCTATTTCGTCCTGGCGCAGCTGCTCGCCGGCGTCATGCGCCGCTTCGAGCGGCGTGTGAGCCACGGCAATCGCGTCGCGAGCGGAGCCGCCAAATGAACGATATCAACCGCCTCTTCGATCTCGGCTATGCCGAACGCATCTTTCCGGCACTCGTGCACGCGTCCCTCTACACGATCGCCATCACCCTTGTGGGCTTCGCGATCGCGCTCGTGCTCGGGCTCGTGTTCGCCGTGCTGCGGCGCAGTGCCATCAAGCCCGTCTCGTACACGGTCGGATTCATCGTCGAATTCATTCGCAGCACCCCGCTGCTGATCCAGGTCTACGTGCTCTTCTACGTGCTGCCGGTGTACGGCGTGACGATGTCCGCATTGACTGCGGGCACCCTCGGCATCGCGCTGCACTATGCGTGCTACACGTCGGAGGTCTACCGCGCAGGGCTGAACGGCGTGCCGCCCGGGCAGTGGGAGGCCGCCTGCGCGTTGTCGCTCTCGCCGTGGCGCACCTATCGCGGCGTCGTGCTGCCGCAGGCTGTGCGTCCGATCATCCCCGCGCTCGGCAACTATCTCGTTGCGATGTTCAAGGACACCCCCGTGCTCTCGGCCATCACGGTGGTCGAACTGATGCAGCAGGCGAAGAACATCGGCTCCACCACGTTCCGCTATCTCGAGCCGATCACGCTCGCGGGCCTCTTCTTCCTGATCCTCAGCGTGAGCTTCGCCGCACTCGTGCGGCGAGTGGAGCGCGCAGCGAGACTGCCATGAATACGCCCGATGACGTGCAGCTGTCCGGCCCCACTCCCACCACTTCAGTCACGGAGCAACCGATGAAGCGAGACGACGAACGCGCCCTCGGCAAGCGCGACCGCGCGCTGCCGCACGAGCCGGCCGTGCAGCCCGCGCCGATGGTGCGGCTGTCGAAAGTCACGAAGCGCTACGGAGCACTCACGGTGCTCGACGAGCTCGATCTCGACGTCGCGCCCAACGAGAAGGTAGCGATCATCGGGCCAAGCGGCTCGGGCAAATCGACGCTATTGCGCGTGCTGATGACACTCGATCCGCTGACGAGCGGCGTCATCGAGATCGAGGGCGAGCCGCTTACGCACATGCACCGCAACGGCAGGCTCGTGCCGGCTTCGCCGCGGCATCTGCGCGCCGTGCGCAGCAAGATTGGCATGGTGTTTCAAAGCTTCAATCTGTTCCCGCACATGAGCGCGCTCGACAATACGATCGAGGCGCCGATGCACGTGCTCGGCATGAGCCGCAAGGAGGCCATCGAGAGGGCGAAGGACCTGTTGTCGCTCGTCGGCCTGGCCGACAAGTGCGATCATTACCCGTCGCAACTTTCGGGCGGCCAGCAACAGCGCGTTGCGATCGCACGCGCGCTCGCGATGCGCCCGAAGGTCATGCTGTTCGATGAGGTGACTTCGGCGCTCGACCCCGAACTGTGCGGGGAAGTGCTCAACGTAATCCGCAAGCTCGGCGAGGAGCACAATCTGACGATGCTGATGGTCACGCATCAGATGGGTTTCGCGAAGGAATTTGCCGACCGCGTCTGCTTCTTCTCGCAGGGAAAGATCATCGAGCAGGCACCGCCACAAACGTTCTTCTCGGCACCGCAGCACGAAAGAACGCAGCAGTTTCTGCGAGCGGTGCGCGAATCGCTCTGAAGAAACGCGGCGCCGTTGCAGGTCGACGATTCAGCGCGCGGGCCACTTCCAGGGTGGAAGGTCGAGCGCGTCGGCATCGACGATCTGCGTCGCACCGAGCACCTTTTCGAGCACGATCGACCGGCTTTCGGCCTCGCGTTCGAGTGCGGCCACGAGCCGCGCCGCGTGCGAGACCACGAGCACCTGCGAATGGCGCGAGGCCGCCGCGACGAGGCGCGCCAGCGCGGCCAGCAGATCGGGATGCAGGCTCGTTTCGGGCTCGTTCAGTACGAGCAGCGCGGGCGGGCGCGGGCTCAGCAATGCGGCCACGAGCAACAGGTAGCGCAGCGTGCCGTCCGACAGCTCTCCGGCTTTCAGCGGGCGTAGCAAGCCGTCTTGATGCATGACGAGTTCGAAACGGCCCTCATGGCTTGTTACCGTCACGCGCGCGCCGGGGAATGCATCGTCCACGGCCGCGTCGAGCGCGTTGCCATCTCCGATTTCGCGGATGGTCTGCAACGCGGCTGCAAGGTCCGCACCGTCGTCGGCCAGCACCGGCGTGTGGGTGCCGATTTGAGGCTGCCGCGCAGGCGCGTCGGCATCCGTGCGGAAGTGATCGTAGAACCGCCACGAGCGGATCTGCTCGCGCACCGCGATCATTTCCGGCGCGCTTTTCGGATCGGCGAATTCGGTCAGCATGCTGTCGAAGCTCGCGACGGGCTGCGCAACCGTCCACCATTCCCCGTGTTCTACGCGGGTGCGGATCGTCGCACCCTGTCGGTCCACGAGCAGCGCCGAAGGCCGCAACAGCGGCCCGTTCCAAATGCATTCGCGCTTGATGATCGGGTCGAGCAGAAACTGCGAGCTGCTTGGCTGCGGCAGACCCAGATCGATCGCGTAACCGAACGCATCGCTCGCGAAGCCGAGGCGCAGGCTCACGGGGTCCTTGCGCACGGTGGGCTGCGCCGGCTGCTCGCCCGCGCGCACCGCACGCGAGAACCGATCAGGGCCGGCCCACAACGTCGAATGCAGTCCGCCCTCGCGGGCCAGCGAAGGAATGACGCCGCCTTTGGCCGTCAACGCGAGAAGCCGTAATGCGCGATAGAGATTCGATTTTCCGCTGCCGTTGGGCCCTGTGACGATATTGAGCGCACCGAGCGGCACGATCAGCTCGCGCAGCGAGCGATAGTTGGCGATGGCAAGCGCTGTCAACATGATCCTCTCCGTTATGCCGACCGGCGCCGACTGCGCGCGGGCTGCTATCGATTGTAGCGCTGGCTGCCGCACCTGACGGACCCGTGCACGTCGAAAGCACGTTAAGCGGCCCCGGGGGCCGATCCGCGCTCGCGAGCGGGGTGCACGCGTTCGCGCGAAGCCTGCGGCAGTCGCGATAGCAACGATGACTCGGCATGTTTGCCCAACGCGACTCGCAAATGCGCGAACCGCCGGGCGATGAATATTTCGCGCCTGGACACTCGATTTCGCCGCCCTGAAACGGTACATGAACGCGTCCGACTATCCTGCTCGACTTCACTCGAGCGGCGCACCGCAGAACGCACCGCTCCTTTATCACCTTCCTTAACTCAACAGAGGACTCCCACTCCATGGTCAAGTCTGTTTCATCCCCTGCTTCCGCGCACGCCGTCTCCCCCGATCACATCGCCATCGACATAGACGCGCTCGTCGCCACTACCTCCGGCACGAGCAAGCGTCGTCCCGACTCGCCGCTCTCCTCGCGCAGGTCGAGCAGCGCCTCCGGGAATATGCCTGCCACCGATTCGCCCCAGCCGCGCAGCGCGACATTGCTGAAGATGCAGGGCCGGATGATAGAACACGTGAACCGGCAATGGGTGAGCGAAGGCAAGAAGGATCGGAGCGCCGCAGCGCGCACGAACCTCGCGTTTCTTCAGCGCGCCATACCGCACCTCTTGGAAGCCAGGCGAACCACGCAATCGGACCACCTGGAGCAGGTCAAGGCGCTGTTGTCCGTCGACCAGCTCAAACAGCCCAGCGCGGCAAAGGCGACGCTTCGGCGCGGCGCCGACGGCAGCCTGAGCTCCGGTGATCCGTTCATCGACGCGGTGCTCAAATTCGTCGACGCGAAGTACCCCGGCGAGCTCGCCCGGCTCGGCGTACCAAACGGTGCTTCGCTTTCGCTTCCCCTCGAAGCGGCAGTGTTGCTGCAGGCGAAGCAGTTCGAATACGGGTGCAAGGTACGCCAAATCGATGTCGACGACTCCGAGCAACCGATTTCAGTCGATATCGATCTGAAAACGTACACCGCGAGACAAGCCATCAAGAACGGCGCACGAGGATTTTCCGAGGGCGCGCGGCTCGACCTCGACCTGAGCCGGCTCCGCGCCGATTCGACCCGCGAGCACCCGGACGCAGCACCGGCGGCCGCAAAGGCGTCACCCGACGTTCATCCATTCGCATTCCTGCAGGATGTGGCCTATCGTGTCGAAAGCGATCACGGGCCGCTGAAGCAATTGATCGAACGGGCCTTCAACGATCATGAGCCGGCGCACCTCTGGCCCGCCACGCTTGAATTGCGGGGGCGCCTTGGTGCCCATGCCGTCAATACCGTATTCAACCAGAAAACATTCGACTGGCAACTCGGCGCGGCAATGGCGTTGAGCGTCATTGGCAGTTCGGCGATCGCCGGCGCAATCGATCAATGGGCCATCAAGCCCGAAACGAAGATGCTGGACCGCAAGCTGGGGAAGAAGCCCGCGCTCAAAGACTTCCTGGAAGTGGCCTCGCAGTCGGTCGTACCGATGCCGGCTGAAATCTTCGACTCGGGCATCGTCAAGCGCATCATCGAAAAGCTGAGAGGCAACAGCTTGTTGCCCGAATCTCGCGAAGCGTTCATCGACGACATGAAGGACGCCGCAACATCCGGCCTGATCGCCGCGCTGGGGTCGGTGCTAAACAACGCAATGCAGCTTTCGAAGAGCGGCTTAGCAATAGCGGGGGGCACCGCGACCAACGCGCTCGCGACCGCCACATCGGCGGCGATGGCGCCGCTCGAAGTGGCACACGCTCAAAACGAGATGGTAGCCGGCGTTCTCCAACAACGCAGGAACGCCTTCTTCAGCACGCCCGAGGCGGGCCCGGCGTCGTTGAATCGCGCGCAGACTGCAGCCGCGCTGGCGAAAGAGGTCGATCGGGACGTTCAAGGCGCGCTCGACACAATGCCCGGCGTAAGCCAGACGATCACCTCGATGGGCATCGGACAGGTGCTTAGCCTAGCCGCCAACTTCGGTGTCTTCATGCCGCTGGCACGTGCGCATTTGATCTCCGAAATGGTGCTGAAGATCGGCAACATCGCCACGAATACGCCGACCGAAGTGCTAAGCCTCGGCACAGGCATTCTCACGAGCAAGTTCGGGCGCCTCGGCTTCACGAGCGATGCGAACAAGGAGCGCCTCATCGCCGCAATGATCCTCGACAAGGCGCGTCAGCGTATCGACAACATCAATGAGGGCAAACCGGACGAATCCGTGAAGATCACCGAGGACGAATTGCGGAAGATCGAGCATCCGGGCATCGAATTGACGTTCACCACGGGCAAGAAAATCACGGACCTGATGAACGCCACGGTGGACTTGTTCGCTCGGATGGCGGGACGTGAACCGACTCTGGCCGAGCGCGCAGCCCTTGCCAACGCACGCCCGACGATCGAAGAGGTCTGAAGCGGTCCGAGATCGGGTTCAGACATGCCCCGGCGCTGCCTGGGGCATGTCCGCGACTCACGAGCGGGCGCGCGGGCACGAGCGGCGAGCGACGAGCATCGCCGACGAACCATTGCGCCCGCTGGTTTCGTCGATTTCCGAACGGCGCCTCGCCGCCATTCGGAAGTCGTCGTTTCCGCGCTAGCCGTTTTCCTCTTTTTCGACCTCGGCGAGCGGGAGCGTGATCGTCAAGGCAAATCCGCGCGCCGGGCCCGTATCGATCTCGATACTGCCGCCAAGCCGCGCGGCGCGCTCGCGCATGCCGAGCAGCCCGAACGAATTGCGCCCCGGCCGGGCGCCCTCGGGCATCCCATGGCCGTTATCCGCAATGCGCACGATGCAGTGTGGGGCCACGCGCGCGATCGATACGCTAGCCTCGGTCGCACCCGAGTGGCGCGCGATGTTCGTCAGGGCTTCCTGCACCATCCGAAACACCTCGGTGCCGCTCGTCCGATTGAAGGCGACGTCGCCCGGATCGAGCGTCGCATTGACCACCACGCCATGTCGTTTCGAAAACTCATGGATGAACCAGTCGATGGCGGGCACGGGACCCAGATCGTCGAGCATCACGGGGCGCAGATCGGCCGCGATGCGCCGCACCGAACTCACGAGCTGATCGATGATCCCGTAGACGTTGCGCAACCCGGTGCCCGAAGTATCGACGCCCGCGCCCTGGAGCGTGCGGTCCAATTGCGTCGTTTCCATCTTGAGCGCGGTCAGCAGTTGCCCGAGATCGTCGTGAAGCTCGCGCGCGATCCGCGTCTTCTCTTCTTCTCGAATGTGCTCGATGTAGGTGGAAAGCCGCTGCAGTTCCTCGCGTGACGCGCGCAGCGCCGCGGCGGCGCGGTGCCGCTCGATCGCGTAGCGGATCGCGCGCGCGAGCACCGGTGCTTCGATGGCCTTTTTGAGCAGATAGTCCTGCGCGCCCTCCTGAATGGCGGCAAAACCGACCGAGGTGTCGTCCAGGCCAGTCAGCACGAGCACCGGCACATCCGGCGCCACGCAATGAAACGCCTGGAAAGTGGCGATGCCCTGCGCATCGGGCAGACCCAGATCGAGCAGGACTACGTCGAAGCGCGTTGCTTCCGTATGCGCGAGGGCATCGGCAAGCAGCTCGGCATGCGTGAGCCGGTGCTCGAACTCGCCGATGTCGGCCAGCGCTTCACCGATCAGCAGCGCGTCGGTGGGACTGTCTTCGACGAGGAGGATTTCGATCACGGCCGGCTCGCTCACGATTTGACAGGAGGCAGCGTCACCACGCCGAACCAGAAATCGTTGATGCTGCGCACGACCTGGATGAACTTCTCGAAGTCCACGGGCTTGGTAATGTAGCAGTTCGCGTGCAGGCCGTACGATTTAGCCACGTCCTCTTCGGATTTCGAGGTAGTCAGGATGACGACCGGAATGTTCATCAGCTCCGGATCCGACTTCAGATCCCGCAGCACCTCGCGCCCGCTCTTGCGGGGCAGGTTGAGGTCGAGAATGATGAGGCCGGGGCGTTGCGCCGACGCGTACTTGCCCTCGCGCTTCAGGTAAGCCATGGCTTCCACGCCGTCTTCGGCGATATGAAGCGGATTGAGCACCTTGTACTGCTCCATGGCTTCCTTCGTCAACATGACGTCGGTCGGGCTGTCTTCCACGAGCAGGATGTGGACGAGGTTGCCATTGGCATCGCAAAGCATGGATTTCTCCGGAAAAACTAGCGTTGATGCGCGGGCTCGAGCGGCTCGCGCAGCGTAAAAAAGAACGTCGTGCCCTCGCCCAGCGTGGATTCTAGCCAGATGCGCCCGCCGTGATGCTCGACGATACGCTTGCAAAGCGCAAGCCCGAGCCCCGTGCCGGCATACTCGCGGCGCGTGTGCAGCCGCTGGAAGATCAGAAAGATGCGCTCGAAATACTGCGGCTCGATGCCGATGCCGTTGTCCTTGACCGCGAACTGCCAGCCCTCGTCGACGCGCGTAGCTCCGATATGGATCGTCGGCGTGCGCTCCTTGCTGCGGAACTTCAGCGCATTGCCGATAAGATTTTGCATCAGCAGCGTGAGCTGCGTCGGGATGGCGCGCACGCGCGGCAATGAGTCGTGGGTGATCTGTGCCCCCGATTCGCGCACGAGTACGGACAGGTTTCTCAGTGCGCGTTCGAGCGCCTCGGCGCTTTCGGTCGGCTCGGCGGGGTCTTCGAGCCGGCCTACGCGCGAATAGCTGAGGAGGTCGTCGATGAGCGACTGCATGCGCGTCGCGCCGTCGACAGCGTGCGTGATGAATTCGTCGGCGCGCGCATCGAGCTGCCCTTGATAGCGCCGCTGCAGCAACTGCAGCGGCCCGGCGACGGCACGCAGCGGCTCCTGCAGGTCGTGCGAAGCCACATAGGCGAATTGCTCCAGATCGCGGTTCGAGCGCGCGAGTTCCTCCGTCCGCTGCCGCAGCTCGGTTTCCGCGCGCTTGCGCTCGGTGATATCGGCGATCGCGCTCAGCACGAACATGCCTTCCGCCGTGCGCAGCGGATTGAGCCCGATCTCTACCGGAAACTCGCTGCCATCGCGGCGCCGGCCATAAAGGTCACGTCCCGCGCCCATCGGCCGGGCATGCGCGTTTGCGACGAACGCCTGCCTCTGGCCGGCATGCGTGGCCCGAAAACGATCCGGCACGAGCATGTCGATCGATTGGCCGATCAGTTCCTCGCGCGCGTAGCCGAAAAGCTTCTCCGTCTGCGAATTGACGAGCGTCATGCGCCCTCGCTGATCGACCATGATCATGGCGTTCGGCGCCGCTTCCACGGCGAGCCGGAAGCGCTCGTCGGCGCGCTCGCGGTCCGATACGTCGCGCATCACGAGTACGGCACCGATGAGCCTGCCGCTCACGTCGAAACTGGGGGCGGCGCCGGCATCCACGTGCGTCTCGCGGCCTGCCCGGTCCACGAGCAGCGTCTGGTGCTCGCGCAGCGGCGCAGCACCGCCCGTAAGCGCCATCAGCGCCGGATTCGCGAGCTTTTGCTTGTCGCCGCCGTGAATGAACGCCGCCACCTCGTCGATCGGCTTGCCAATGGCCTCCTCGGGCGACCAGCCGGTCAACTTCGCGGCGGCCGCGTTGAAGAAATTGACGCGGCCCTCCAGATCGGTAGCGATCACGCCGTCCCCGATTCCCGAGAGCACGACGTCGAGCAGCTCCTTTTGGTCGAAGAGGCTGTCGACCGCCTTGGCTTCGCTCAGCACGAGCCTGCGCGTCAAATAACCGAGTGCGACGCAAACGACGATCGTCAGAAAACCGGAGGCAAGGCCGATGGCGATCGCGGCATCGCGTGTTTTCCGCGCACGCTGCTGGCGCATCACCAGCTGCTGGCCGGCCGCGCGCTCCATCGTGCCGACGATCTGACGCGCCCGATCCATGAACGTCTTGCCAGCGTCGCTTTGCACGAGCGCATGGGCGGCGTCGAAGCCCGCGCCGCGCCGCGCGGTAATGACGCGCTCGAGTTCCTGCTGATTGTGCTCGACGAGCGTACGCAGTTCGGCAAGCCGCTGCTTCTGCTCAGGCATGCGCAGCAGCGGGGCCAGTGCCGCGAATTGCGGAGCGAACTGCGTCCTGGCCGCCTCGTAGGGCTCCAGGTATTCGTCGCGCCCCGTAATGACATAGCCGCGCGCACCCGTTTCCGCATCGCGCGCGAGCGACAGCAGCCGCTCGAGCCCCGCACCGACCTGATTGGTGCGCGACACCTCGGCCTCGCTGTCGTAAAGGCTGATCGTGCCGAGTGCACCGATTGCCGCCGTGACGAGCATCAGCACACCGACGAGTGCAACACCCCCATCTATCCAGCGCGCCGTACGCTTGCCCAACCGCCTGCCGGCATTCGCCATGTCGCTTCCTCGATCTTCCGCGTGCCGCTGCGCACGCGTCTACCCCGTTCTTTTCAAGCTGCCGCGCGATCAGGCCGCGGCGGCAGTCCCTCACCCCGCTGGGGACGGGCCTGCCGGCCGACTCTAAAGGCCAATCCCCATGAATACGTTTTCGCGCGGGCGAGCGTCCTGTCGCATTTTATCGTGCGCGGGCCCGGTACACATCAGGCACGAGGCATCGCCTCGCGCGGCCGGTAATCCGACGGCCGCGCGCCCGTCCATTTGCGGAAAGCGCGATGAAAGGCGCTCGGCTCGGCGAAGCCCACCGATACGGCAATATCGGCGATCGAGCCCCGGCCGGACTGCAAGGCCGCAATGGCCATGTCGCGGCGTAGCGCGTCCTTGATCGACTGATAGGTCCAGCCTTCGCGTTTCAGGTAACGGCGCATCGTCGCTTCGGCAAGGCGGAGCTCGGCCGCCAGCGTATCGGCCCCCGGCCATTCGAGCACGGGCCGCGTGCGCAGCAGGCGCCGGATGCGCGCGGCCACGGAATCGGGGTTGCGGTATTTGACGATGAAGCTGGCCGGCGCCTCGCGCAGAAACGTTTTGAGCGTCTGGGCGTTCTGAACGACGGGCAGCGCGAGAAAGCCCGCGTCGAGGTCGACGTAGGATACCGCTTCGCCGAAGCGCAGATCTTCGCAGAACATCAGCCGGTACTCGCGCACGGCCTCGGGCTCGGTGCAGGCGAAACGCGCCGCGAGCACGGGGATGCGCCTGCCGACGAGCCAGCATACGAGGCCGTAGACCAATATGAAATGCGTCGCATAGGCGAACATCGCCAGCGGCGGCACGCCCGCGCGCAGCCGATACCGCAGGCGGACGTACTCGCCCGCCGCTTCGGCCTCGACCCGCACGTCGTCGAGTACGAGCCGCATGAACGAGGCGGCACGCGCGAGCGCCTGTGCGCCGTTGCGCGCCGTCAGCGCCGCCTGGCACATCGTGACGAAGCTGCCGCTTCGCATCGGGTGGGAATCCTGGCCGAAGAACTCGTCGTCCAGCGTCCGGCCGATCGCGTTCCAAAGCGCGCCGTACTGCGCCGAGGATACGCGTGCGTGCGGCCGCGCGAGCCATTGCGGGGCAATGCCGGCCTGCTCGAGCAACGGCAGGGGGTCGGCGCCGCATCGTTCGACGCAATCCACCGCCTCCTGAACGAGGCTGATCGCGATGGTTCCTTTTTCCGTGATCATGACATCGATTCCGCGCCTCGCACGCCGTGCCCGATACGCCTCGCTCGTACGATGGCAAATGCGCTCACGCACGCTGAGCGGGCTGAGCATCGAAACCGGCGCGCGCCGTTCTTACACTTCCTTGCGTGCGCACCGGCGCCAACGAGCCGTGACCCGCGGCCAAAGCCGCACAGTGTAAGCCGCGCCGCGCAATCCCGCCAAGCCCGGCCGGGGCGCGGCCCCGCGGCCCATGCCACGCGACGCGTGTCCCGACGATCGAAAAGGTACCTCGCCATGAACGATTTCCATACGGAAGAGCAGCGGATGATCCGCGACAGCGCACGCGAATTCGCCACCGCATGCCTTGCACCGCACGCGGGCGAGTGGGATCGGGCAGGCACCTTGCCGCAGCAGGTCGTTGCACAGATGGGCGAACTCGGGCTCCTCGGCATGATCGTGCCGGCCGAATTCGGCGGGACTTATACCGACTACGTCGCCTATGCGCTCGCCATCGAGGAAATTGCGGCCGGTTGCGCGGCCTGCGCGACGATGATGGCCGTGCACAACTCGGTGGGCTGCGGCCCGATCCTGCAGTTCGGCACCGACGCGCAACGCGAGCGCTGGCTGCCGGCGCTCGCGCTCGGCAAGACGATAGGCGCGTTCTGCCTCACGGAGCCCCATGCGGGCTCCGACGCCGCCGCCGTGAAAACCCGCGCCGTTTACGAAGACGGGCGCTGGATCCTGAACGGAAGCAAGCAATTCGTCACGAATGGCAGCCGCGCGGGCGTGGCGATCGTCTTCGCGCTGACCGATCCCGCCCTTGGCAAGCGCGGCCTGTCCGCATTCATCGTGCCGGCCGATACCCCTGGCTTTCGGATTGGCCGGCCGGAAAGCAAGCTCGGCATCCGCGCCTCCGACACCTGCCCCATCACGCTCGAAGACTGCGCCGTGCCCGATGGAAACCTGCTCGGCTCGCGCGGCGAGGGCTTGAAAATCGCGCTCGCCAACCTCGAAGGCGGGCGCATCGGCATCGCCGCCCAAGCGGTGGGCATCGCGCGCGCGGCATTCGACGCGGCACGCCGCTATGCCGACGAGCGCATGCAGTTCGGCAAAGCGCTCAAGGAACACCAGGCGATCGCCCACATGCTCGCCGACATGGCGACGAAGCTCAACGCCGCACGCCTGCTCGTCCATCATGCCGCGCGGCTGCGCAGCGACGGCAAGCCTTGCCTGTCGGAAGCGTCGCAGGCCAAGCTCTATGCTTCGGAGATGGCCGAGGAAGTCTGCTCGAAGGCGCTCCAGATCCACGGCGGCTATGGCTACCTCGAGGATTACCCCGTGGAGCGCCATTACCGGGATGCCCGGATTACTCAGATCTACGAGGGCACGAGCGAAGTGCAGCGAATGGTCATTGCCAGACAGTTGTGAGGGCCGGGCGCAACGATCGGCCCGGCGCTACCGACGCGAAGGCGCCCTAAAGGACGCCCATCATCTTCAACGCGCTCTCCTGCAGATACGGCAACACCCGCTGCAATGCCGCATCGGTCGTCTCCTTGCCGATCGGCATGTTCGTACTCAGCGCGGCCACGACTTCGCCATGCCGGTCCTTGATCGGCACGGCGATGCCACGCACCCCCACCTGCAACTGCTGTTCGATGACGGCATAGCCGTCCGCGCGCGCCTGCCGGATCGTCTCGAGCAGCCGCGTCTTTTCGGTCAGCGTATAGGGTGTGAACGGCGCAAGCTCGGCGGCGTCGAGCCATGCGCGCACGGCGTCCTGATCGGGTTTGTGAGCGAGCAATACGACGCCGGGCGAGGCCAGCGGCGCGGGCACACGCGCACCGAGCACGAAGCCCGTGGTCATCACGCGCGAGGCTCCATTGCGCGCAATGAAGACGAGCTCCCACTCGTCGAGGACGCTGACGTACACGGACTCCTTGAGCGCGGCGCTCAATTGCTGCAGATACGGCTGCACGAGACGAGGCAGCCGCGCGGAATCGAAGTACGACCAGCCGACGCGCAGCACCCGCGGCGTGAGCCCATAGAGCTTGCCGTCGGTATAGACGTAGCCGAGATGCTCGAGCGTAAGCAGATAGCGGCGCGCGGCCGTGCGCGTGAGCCCCGTGCGCGCGGCCGCCTCGGTGGCCGTCATCCGCGCATGACGGTCGTCGAACGCTTCGAGAATCGCAAGGCCCTTTTCGAGCCCGGCGATCCAGTCGCGCCGCTCGAGTTCCGCGGAGCGCTTCATAGGTTGCGCACTCCGCGCTCGGTGTGCCGGTTCGCGCTCAACGGCGGCCCATCAGCCAGGCCACGACGAACGACAGCAAGCACCCCGCCATCAGGTAGCCGGCCACCGGATGCCACGAGCCGCCCGCGAACGCCACGAGCGCCGCGGCGATGAACGGCGTGAAACCGCCTCCCACCACACTCGCCACCTGATAGCCGACGCCAGCTCCGCTGTACCGGTACGATGCGCCGAAGAACTCCGTGAACATGGGCTGCTGCACGCTCACGACCATGTCGTGCGATACGTTGGCGAGCAGCACGGCGAAGACGACGATCGGCAGCGTTGCCCGTGCTTCGAGCGCGAGAAAGAACGGCACCGCAGCGAGCGCGCCGACGAGCGCGCCCGTCAAATAGACGCGCCGCCGGCCGAAGCGGTCCGCAAGCCATGCAAAACAAGGGATCGTCACGCAGCTCACGGCGCCCACGATGAGGCCGATATGCAGGAACACGTCGCGCGACATGCCGAGATTCGTCGTCGAATAGCTGAGCGCGAACGTCGTGACGATATACATCGTGAACAGTTCGGCGAGCCGCAGCGCGATGATGAGCCCGAATGCGCCCGGGTGGCTGCGCAACGCCTCGATCACGGGCAGACGCACTTTTCGGTGTGCCCGCTCCACCTGCTGCTCGAACTCCTGCGACTCCTCCATGTTCGAGCGGATCCAGAGCGCCACGCCAACAAGCACGATGCTGAACAGGAACGGCAGGCGCCAGCCCCACGCCTTGAACGCGACATTGTCGATGGACTGGCTGATGATCGAGACGATCCCCGTGGCGAGCACGAGGCCCACGCCATACCCGACTTGCACGCCGCTGCTGTAGAACGCCTTCTTTCCTTGCGGCGCGCTTTCCACGGCCATGAGCGCGGCGCCGCCCCATTCCCCGCCCACCGCGAAGCCCTGGACCGCACGCAACGTAACGAGGAGGACGGGCGCCCACCAGCCGATGCTCGCGAAGGTCGGCAACAATCCGATCAGCGCCGTCGAGGTGCCCATCAGCATGACGGTGAGCACGAGCATGCGCTTGCGGCCGAGCCGATCGCCGAAGTGGCCGAACACGATGCCACCGAGCGGGCGAAAGAGAAACCCTACACCGAACGTCGCGAAGGCCGCCAGAACGCCCATTGCCGGCCCGACGCTCGGAAAGAAGGCGGTGTTGAAGACGAGTGCCGCGACGATGCCGTATAGCAGAAAGTCGTACCAATCGACGACCGCGCCGATGAAACTGCCGAGCGCCGCCTTGCGTGCGCGGCTCGAGGCCCGGCCGCGGGCGGATTCGTCGACCGTGTGAGCTGCTGGAATCATGACCATGTCTCCGATTGATCAAATGCGCCGTCGTCGTATTCCGCTCGTTCGCGGGGCTGGAGCCGATCGGGCAGCCGGCCTGTGCGACGGTTGCTCGGAGCATAAGCGCGCGACTTCGCTCACACAATGGATTTCGCATAGCATGCGCGCGATCATCGACAAAGAGCGTGCGATTATCGCACGCTCCTCGGGTTAGCACTAACCGACTGACGGCGAAAAAAATGGCATTTAGATTCCAGCGGCTCGCGTGCTCATGTACTGAATGGTTAAAATTGGGCGATGCGGCGAGCGGCCGTACGCGCACGCTTCGACGTGCGGCGGCCGTGCCCAGCCGCCCGCAGCCCGCAGCCCGCAGCCCGCAGCCCGCAGCCCGCAGCCCGCAGCAAGGAGACTCCGATGAACGCCGACTTTCCCGATTCGTCCGCATTTGCCGCCGCACCTGCCACC
Source organism: Trinickia caryophylli (assembly GCF_034424545.1). Lineage (NCBI taxonomy): Bacteria > Pseudomonadati > Pseudomonadota > Betaproteobacteria > Burkholderiales > Burkholderiaceae > Trinickia > Trinickia caryophylli. The sequence goes on from NZ_CP139971.1 coordinate 642,247, forward strand.
GCGGGCGGCGAAACGATGCCGCCCAACCCGCTCGGCATGGCCGGGCTCGAATTCGTGGAGTTCGCCGCGCCCTCACCGGATGCGCTGGCCCGGCGATTCGAGCAAATCGGTTTCCGGGCGACGGCGCGGCACGTGACGAAGGCGGTGACCCTGTACCGCCAGGGCGCAATGAATTTTCTGATCAATGCCGAGCCCGACTCGTTCGCGTCGCGCTATGCCGAGGAATACGGCGCGGGCATCTGCGCGATCGGCGTGCGGGTCGCGAACGCGCAACAGGCGTTCGAACGTGCGACGGAACGCGGCGCCTGGCCGTTCGAGGGCGAACGCGTGGGACAGTCGGAACTCGTCATACCGGCCATTCAAGGCATCGGCGATTCGCACATCTATTTCGTCGACCGCTGGCCCGGCCGAGGCGGTAAGGGCAACGGCCAAACGATCTACGACGTCGATTTCAGGGCGCTGCCGGACTGCGCGTCGGCAGCCGCCGACCACACCGGCGCGGGCCTCTCGAGCGTCGACCACTTCACGCAGATGGTCGGCTCGGGCCGCATCGCGGAGTGGCTCGACTTTTATCGCGAGATGCTCGACTTCCGCGAGATCCGCGAGTTGCATTCCAACTGGCACTTGTCGGGCGATTCGCGCGTCATGCAGTCGCCATGCGGCGGCATCACGATCCCGCTTTACGAGGAAGGCACGCCGCGCACGCAACTGCTGCACGAATATCTGCCCGATCGTCCCGGCGAAGGCGTGCAGCACATCGCATTGAGAACGAACGACATCCTCCGCTGCGTCGATGCGCTCGTCGCAAACGGCCTGGAGTTCCTGGCGCCTCCCGCGCGCTATTACGACGAAATCGACACGCGGTTGCCGGGTCACGGGCTCGATGTCGAGGCGCTGCGCCGGCGCAACGTGCTTGTGGATGGCGAGATCGACGGCAACGGCACACCTCGGCTTTTTCTCCAGACGTTCGTGAAGTCCGGGCCCCACGAAATTTTCTTCGAGATCGTCGAGCGGCGGGGCCACCATGGCTTCGGCGAGGGCAACCTGCTGGCACTCGAGCATGCGCGGCATGGCAGCCGCGCATGAGGGCCATGTTAGAATGCCGCGTTACAGCCGCCCCCGCGCAAAATGAAAAAGGCAGTCCGGACAGCCGTGCCCGAAGGCAGCGAACTCCCTACCGAAGCCCGGCGCAAGTACGATCCCGAAGAAACCAAACGCAACATTCTCGATGTCGCGACGCAGGAATTCTCGTCGATGGGGCTGTCGGGCGCGCGCGTCGATGCAATCGCCGAGCGCACCAATACGACGAAGCGCATGCTCTATTACTACTTCGAAAGCAAGGAAGGGCTTTACGAAGCGGTACTGGAAAAGGTCTACGGCGATATCCGCACGCTCGAGCAGGCGCTCAACATCGAGGAATTCGAGCCCGACGAGGGCATGCGGCGCCTCGTGGAATTCACGTTCGACTATCACGACAAGCACCGCGACTTCGTGCGCCTGATCTCGATCGAGAACATTCACAGCGCGAAGTACATTTCGCAGTTGAAGGCATTCAAGAGCCGCAACGTCAGCATCGTCAACACGATCGAGGACCTGCTCGCGCGCGGCGTGGCGGCGGGCCGGTTCCGCGCCGATATCGACGCGATCGACCTTCACCTGCTCATCAGTTCATTTTGCTTCCATCGCGTCTCGAACCGCTACACGTTCGGGGCCGCGTTCGGTCGCGACCCGTCCCACCCGCGCCTGCGCACACGGCATCGCGACATGATCGTCGACGCCGTCATGCGCTTCGTGCGGCGCCCCTGACTGCGAGGCACCGCACGGGGTAGCCGTGGCGATGACGGTTATGCCTGCGGTTCGAGCGTAATCCGCTTGATGTCGCCGACGACGAACACATAGGCGGCCGCGCCGATCAGCGCAATGATGCCGATGAAGACCAGCGCCCCGACGAACGAGCCCGTCGCCGCCACGATGAAGCCGATGACGAGCGGCGTCACGATGCCGGCGAGGTTGGCAGCGAAGTTGAAAATGCCGCCGGTAAGGCCGAGCAGCCCTTCCGGCGCGATATCCGAGACGAGCGTCCACCCGAGCGCAGCCATGCCCTGCGCGAAAAATGCCAGCGACATGATGGCAATGACGACCGTGTCGCTTTTCACGTAATTCGCGAGAATGATTGTGGAGGCGAGCAAAAGGCCGGCGATGATCGGCAGTTTGCGCGCAACGTTGGCCGACTTGCCCCGGCGCAGCAGCGAATCGGAAAGCCAGCCGCCGAACATCACGCCCACAGACGCCGCAATGAACGGAAGAATGGCAAAGAAGCCAATTTTGAGCCATCCCATATGGCGTTCGGTGGCGAGATAGGTCGGAAACCACGTCAGGAAGAAAACAAGCGTGGAGTTGCCCGCGAACTGCCCGAGGCAGATGCCCGTCAGTTGGCGATGCTTGAGCAACTGCCCGACGGTACGCCACGAGAACCGGCTCGGGCCGCGCGCCTGGGCCGCATCGTCGCGCGTGAGGCCGCCACCCGCCTCGATATATTCGATTTCCGCCGCGTTGGCATGCGGATGCTCGCGCGGCTCGCGGTAGAGAAACCACCAGACGACGCCGAAGAGGACGCCGGCCACGCCCACGACGAAAAAGAGCGTGCGCCAACCATAGGCGCCCATCAGCGCGAACAGCAGCGGGCTGAAGCAGGCGAGCCCGATATATTCGCCGACGGTATAGGTGCCCGTGGCGATCGCGCGCTCGCGCTGCGGAAACCAGGTGGCAACGACACGGCTATTCGTGGGGAAGCACGGCGACTCGGAAATGCCCAGCCCGAGGCGGCAGGCCAGCAACGATCCGATGTTGTGCACCAGCCCCTGTGCGAGCGTGAAGAGCGACCAGAACGTCATCGCGAGGTAGTAGGTGAGCTTGCTGCCGAAGCGGTCGAGGAAGATGCCCCCCGGGATCTGCGACGCGGCATAGGTCCACGAAAACGCGGAGAACATGATGCCCATGACGGCCGCGCCGATGCCGAGTTCCTTCGTGAGTTGCGGAGCGGCGATGCCGAGCACCGTGCGATCGAGGTAGTTGATCATCGTGCCGATCGCGAGCAATGCGAGAATCCGATAGCGCGCCGAGGATCGCCTCATCGTGCCGGATGCCGCTGCCGCCGTGCCGTCGGCCGGCAGCCGTGAAGAAAGGTGCTGTCGCATCGTCGTGTCTCCTGAAATATTTATGGTCAGCGTGTTGCGGTAAGCGTTGCCCTGCCCGCTTCAGCGAAGCAACGATTGAAAATGCACGAACATCCGTTCGGCGTCCGGCGCCGCGCCGGTGAAAATCTCGAACGCCTCCACCGCCTGATAGACCGCCATGCCGCCGCCTGTCAGCGTGCGGCAGCCAAGGGCAGCCGCCGCCCGGATCAGCGCCGTTTCGATCGGGAAGTAGACGACGTCCGCCACCCATAGGCGCGGATGCAGCAACTCGGCCGGCAACGGCAGCCCCGGATGCTTCGCCATGCCCGTGGGCGTTGCGTGCACGAGACCGTCCGACGCCGCAAGCGCGTCGGCAAGGATGGCTGGCGAACCGTCGACGGCGTTCACGCGCGCATCCGGAAAGCGGGCCTGCAATTCGGCGGCGAGCGCACGCGCACGGGCCGGATCGACGTCGACGAGCGCCAAGTCGTGCGTGCCCATCGTCATGACCGCATGCGCCACAGCGGCACCGGCGCCGCCCGCGCCCAGTTGCACGACCCGCCGCGGACGCACGTCCGGCAAGCCCCGCTCGAACGCCCGCTTGAAGCCCGACCAGTCGGTGTTGTGGCCGATGCGCCGTCCGTCCCGTAATTGCACCGTGTTCACGGCGCCCAGCGCCCGCGCATCGTCCGTCAGTTCGTCGAGCAGCGGAATCACCGCCTGCTTGCACGGATACGTGATGTTCAAGCCGTCGTAGCCGAGCGCCTGCGCGGCGTCGAGCAAATCCGGCAACGCCCGCCCATCGCGGCCGATGCGCTCGAGATCGATGCGGCGGTACACATAGTTGATGCCCAGTTGGCGCGCTTCCTCTTCGTGCATCGCCGGCGAAAGTGATCCGCCGATGCCCGATCCGATCAGGCCGACGAGATACGACCGCTTCATGCTACTTGTCACATCCGACTCCATTCGAAACGTATCGGCGCCCCGCTTCGCCCGCGCCAGCGCTTCGGGCCGCGTCGCCGAGGAACAGAGTGTCACCGATGCGCGGCCGATTGTCCTTTGGGGTTTATACGAATTTGTACCATCTAGTTAGTTCCTAAAATGACTACCTCAGCCCGCGCTGAAAAGCCATTTGCCCGCGAAACGATCGATCTCCTCGTGGCCTGATTGGTACATGAACCGCGGAAACGAACTATTGCAACGCTTACGAAACTGCTCATGAAACGCTCGATTGCCACCGTCTCCATCAGCGGGACCCTGACCGAAAAATTGCACGCGATCAGGCAAGCCGGCTTCGACGGCGTCGAAATCTTCGAAAATGACCTGCTCTATTTCGACGGGTCGCCCGCCGACGTCCGGCAGCTGTGCGCCGATCTCGGTCTGGAGATCGTGCTCTTCCAGCCGTTTCGCGATTTCGAGGGGGTCGGCCCCGAACGATTCGCGCGCAATCTCGAACGCGTGCGCCGCAAATTCGATTTGATGCATGCACTCGGCACGACGCACCTGCTCGTTTGCAGCAACGTGTCGGCCGACGCGCTTGGCGACGAATCGCTACTTGTCGATCAGTTGGGCGCGCTCGCGCGGGTGGCGGCAGAAGCCGGCGTCGTGGCCGGCTACGAAGCACTCGCCTGGGGGCGCCACGTGAGGCACTACGCACAGGCGTGGAAACTCGTCGACGCAGTGAACGAACCCAGCCTCGGCCTCGTACTCGACAGCTTTCACACACTGTCGCTCGGCGATTCCGTCGACGAAATCGCCGCCATTCCCGGCGACCGGATCGCCTTCGTGCAGATCGCAGATGCCCCCAAGCTCGCAATGGATGTGCTCGAATGGAGCCGGCACTATCGCTGCTTTCCAGGACAAGGCGAATTCGAGCTCGACCGGTTCGCGGCGCGGCTGATCGAGTCCGGCTACGCGGGGCCGCTTTCGCTCGAAGTCTTCAACGACGGCTTTCGAGCCGCCCCGCCCGCCAGCACGGCCAAGGACGGCTATCGCTCGCTGCTCTATCTCGAGGACCGCACGCGGGCGCTGCTCGCGCGCGAGGCGCCGGGCGCGGCGGCCTGCGCGGATCTGTTCTCGCCAGCGCCCGCCCCGGAACACGTGGGCTTCCAGTTCCTCGAATTTGCCGTCGACGACTCGACCCAGGCCCAACTCGCCGACTGGCTCGGCAAGCTCGGCTTCGCCCGCGCGGGGCGGCACCGCTCGAAGGAAGTGAGCCTCTATCAGCAAGGCTTCGCCGCGATCGTGCTCAACGCCGAGTCGGACTCGTTCGCGAGCGCATTTCGCGAGCGGCATGGACTGTCGCTGTGCGCCTCCGCACTGCGCGTGGACGACGCGGCAGCCGCGTTCGAGCATGCGGCGGGCTTCGGCTACCTGCCGTTTTCCGGGCGCGTCGGCCCCAACGAGCGCGTGCTGCCGAGCGTGCTCGCGCCGGACGGCAGCCTCCAGTACTTCGTGGACGAACACCCCGGCGCCCCCACGCTGTTCGAATCGGACTTCGCGCTCGCGCCCGTGCCCGACGGCCCGCCCGGGCCGCTCGAGCGCGTCGACCACGTCTGCCTGTCGCTGCCGGCCGATTCGCTCGACACCTGGATCCTTTACTTCAAGACCGCGTTCGGCTTCGAAGCCGAGCCGGCGTGGCTGGTGCCGGATCCGTACGGCCTCGTGCGCAGCCGTGCCATGCGCAGCCGCGACGGCTCCGTGCGCATCGTGCTCAATACCTCGCCGGACCGCCACACCGCTGCCGCGCGCGCGCTGGAAACCTACCGTGGCCCGGGCCTCGATCACGTCGCTTTCAGCACGTCGGGCATCTTCGGCGCGATCGCGGGCTTCCGGGCGAACGGCGTGCCGATGCTGCGAATTCCGGACAATTATTACGACGATCTGTCGGTGCGCTTCGGGCTGGCTGACAGCCTCGCCGCGCAGCTACGCGAGCATCACGTGCTTTATGACCGCGACGAAAAAGGCGGCGAGTTCTTTCACGCCTACACCGCGCAGATCGGAGGGCGTTTTTCGATCGAAATCGTCGAGCGCCGCGCCGGCTATGACGGCTACGGCGCGGCGAACGCAGCCGTGCGTCTGGCTGCGCAAGCCCGGCATCGCGTGTGACCGGCGTTCCCGTTCGGGCGGAGCCGGCAGCGAATGTCTGCCGGCTCCGTCGCCATAGGCCACGATTCTTGCGGCTGTAACGTTCCGTTGCAATCGCCGGCGCGGTCTTTAAGAATCGCTTAAGTCAACGCCGACACCATCGCTCCAGCTGATTTTTGCGAATAAGGTGGAATGCGATGGCAAACACACGGTTGACGGCAGCTTCGGCGCCCCTTACGGACAAGCCGCGCACCATGCTGCGCCGCATCCTGAGCCATCATGAGATCGCGACGCTGCTGCTGTTGCTGCACGCCCCCGTCGATCTCGCTGCAAAACCCGAAATCCCGCTGCTGCAGGAAGCCGGGCTCGTGGAACAGGTTGCCTCGGAAACCGGCGATACGCGCTTCAAGCTGACGCCCGATGGCAGCGCAATACTTCGCGGGCTCGGCGCCGCCTGAACGCGCGCGGCGGCCTGCCGGGCCGCCGGACGACCCGACGGATGGCATCCCGAGCGCCGCCGCCCACCCGCTCGCTTCCCTTTCTCCCGCGCCGATGGCAAAAGCGCTCAGCCGACCTGAGCGCGTTGAGCATCGAAAGGCGCTCCCGCACTCCCTACACTTCGTCCGGTAAGCAGGCCTGACCGGATTGCCGGCGCGCACGGCTCGCGCCGCACGCCCGCGCGGCACCTATAACTATGACTATGAAGAAGCGCGCAAAGACGCGCCGAGACGCGCCGATACAAGAGACAGTGAAGGAGACGGCAATGACGGCATCGCAAAGCTTTCTGGCTGCCCGCGACTTTCTGCTGCGCAACCGTACCGACTACGCCAGCGCTTACGAAGGGTTCCGCTGGCCCCGGCTCGACGAATTCAATTGGGCGCTCGACCACTTCGATGCCATGGCGGCGGGCAACGACGCGCCCGCGCTGCGTATCGTCGATGCAGCCTCCGGCGAATGCGTGGAACGCACGTTCGCTCAGATGGCGGCACGATCGTCGCGCATCGCGAATTTCCTGCGCGCTATGGGCGCGGGCCGCGGCGATCGCATCATGCTCATGCTGCCTAACCGCGTCGAGCTCTGGGAAGCGATGCTGGCCGCCATGAAGCTGGGCGCGGTGCTGCTGCCCGCAGCCACGCAGCTCTCGGCGGACGACGTGCGCGAGCGCGTTCGGGCCGCACGGCCGAAGCTTGCGATCGTCGACGCCGCCGAGCGCGCCAAATTCGACGGGATCGAGGGGCCGCTCGTCAAGATTTCGGTCGGGACCGCGGCGACGGGTACGCCACGAGGGGATTGGATCGATTTCGCCGATGCGCAAACGGCCGAAGCGGCGTTCCACGCGAGCGGCATCACGCGCGCCGGCGATCCACTGCTGCTCTACTTCACCTCGGGTACGACTTCGAAGCCGAAGCTCGTCGAGCACACGCACGCTAGCTATCCGGTCGGCAGCCTGTCGACTATGTATTGGATCGGCTTGCAACCCGGCGACGTGCATTGGAACATCAGCTCGGCCGGATGGGCGAAGCATGCCTGGAGCTGCTTTTTCGCGCCATGGAACGCGGGTGCCTGCGTCTTCGCGCTCAACTTCGCCCGCTTCGACGCCGCGCAGGCGCTGCGCACGCTCGTCCAACACGAGGTGACGACGCTGTGCGCCCCGCCGACCGTCTGGCGCATGCTCGTGCAGGAGCCGCTGGCCTCGTACGACGTCAAGCTGCGTGAGATCGTCGGCGCCGGCGAGCCGCTCAATCCCGAGATCATCGAGCGCGTAAAAGCCGCCTGGGGCATCGTCATACGCGACGGCTACGGCCAGACCGAAACCACCTGCACCATCGGCAATTCGCCGGGGCAGGCAGTCGTCCCCGGCGCCATGGGCCGGCCCATGCCGGGCTACGACATCGAGCTCGTCGATGCCGATGGCCAGCCCGCCCGAGAGGGTGAAATCGCGCTTGTGCTCGACGGCCCGCAGGGCGGGCGTCCGGCAGGGCTGATGACCGGCTATGCGAACAACGACGAGGCGACGCGCCATGTCATGCGCGGCGGCCGCTACCACACGTCCGACATTGCGCTGCGCCGCGACGATGGCTATTACGTCTACGTCGGCCGGGCCGACGACGTCTTCAAGTCGTCCGACTACCGGCTGAGCCCGTTTGAACTCGAGAGCGTGCTGATCGAGCACGAAGCGATCGCGGAGGCGGCCGTCGTGCCGAGCCCCGATCCGCTCCGGCTGTCCGTGCCCAAGGCGTATGTCGCGCTGCGGCACGGCTTCGCCTACGGCCCGGAACTCGCGAGAAGCCTCTTTCGCTTCTCGCGCGAGCGCCTTTCCCCTTACAAGCGCATTCGCCGCATCGAGCTGGCCGAACTGCCGAAAACGATCTCCGGCAAGATCCGGCGCGTCGAGTTGCGTCGCCGCGAAATGGAACGCGGCGCACCGCTCGAACGGCTACCGGGCGAGTTCTGGGACGACGACTTCCCGGATTCGAACTAGCGTCAGCGTCAGCATAAAAATTGCCGAACGCCATCGACGTTACCGAAATCAGCGAAATCAGCGAAATCAGCGAAACAACCGAACAGGAGCTCATCGATGAGTGCAACTCCCTCAGCCTCCAGCACGAGCAGCGCGGCCGCTCCGGCCGCGACAACGACGGTCAAGCTGCTGATCGACGGCGAATTCGTCGAATCGGCCGCGAGTGAATGGCGCGACATCGTCAATCCGGCGACGCAGGAAGTGCTTGCGCGCGTGCCGTACGCCACAAGCGGCGAAATCGAGGCGGCGATCGGCGCGGCGCATGCCGCGTTCAACACATGGAAGACCACGCCGCTCGGCGCGCGCACGCGGATCATGCTCAAGTACCAGGCACTGATTCGCGAACACATGCCGCGCATTGCGAAGATACTGACTGCCGAACAAGGCAAAACGCTCGCCGATGCGCAGGGCGATATCTTCCGCGGGCTCGAGGTGGTCGAACACGCCGCGTCGATCGGTACGCTGCAGCTCGGCGAATTCGCGGAGAACGTCGCCTCCGGCGTCGATACCTACACGCTGCGCCAGCCGCTCGGCGTCTGCGCGGGCATCACGCCGTTCAATTTCCCGGCGATGATACCGCTCTGGATGTTTCCGATGGCGATCGTCTGCGGCAACACGTTCGTTTTGAAGCCCTCGGAACAAGACCCTCTCACGACCATGGCACTCGTGGAGCTGGCCATCGAGGCAGGCGTGCCGCGCGGCGTGCTCAACGTCGTCCATGGCGGAAAGGAAGCGGTCGACGCACTTTGCAGCCATCCGCTCGTCAAGGCCGTTTCGTTCGTCGGCTCGACCGCCGTCGGCAACCACGTCTACACGCTCGCGAGCGAACACGGCAAGCGCGTTCAGGCGATGATGGGGGCCAAGAACCATGCGGTCGTGCTGCCCGACGCGCATCGAGAACAGACGCTCGCCGCACTCGTCGGCGCGGCTTTCGGTGCGGCGGGCCAGCGTTGCATGGCAACGTCCGCGGTCGTATTCGTGGGCGAGTCGAACGCCTGGCTGCCCGAGTTGGTGGACAAGGCGCGGTGCTTGAAAGTGGATGCAGGCATCGAGGCCGGCACCGACGTCGGGCCCGTCATCTCGCGCGCGGCGAAGGACCGCATCCTGTCGCTGATCGCCGCTGGCGTGGAGGAAGGCGCAACGCTAGAACTCGACGGACGCGGTGTCGTCGTGCCGCGCTATCCCCATGGCAACTTCATCGGCCCGACCGTCTTCTCGGGCGTGAACACCGGGATGACGATCTATCGCACCGAAATTTTCGGCCCCGTGCTCGTGGCATTGAGCGCTCCCACGCTCGACGAGGCCATCGCACTCGTGAACCGCAATCCGTTCGGCAACGGCGTCGGGCTCTTCACGCAAAGCGGCGCCGCCGCGCGCCGCTTCCAAAGCGAGATCGACGTCGGGCAAGTGGGCATCAACGTGCCGATTCCGGTGCCCGTGCCGTATTTCAGCTTCACGGGTTCGCGAGGCTCCAAGCTCGGCGACCTCGGGCCCTACGGCAAGCAGGCCGTGCAGTTCTATACGCAGACGAAGACGGTCACCGCGCGCTGGTTCGACGATGCACCGGTCGGCAGCGGCGTCAATACGACGATCAGCCTGCGCTGACACCGCACAACCAGGAGAGCCTCATGCAAATCGGATTCGTCGGCCTGGGCAACATGGGTGCGCCGATGGCGCGCAATCTGCTGAACCACGGCCACGCGGTCAAAGTGTTCGATCTGAGCGACGAGGCCATGTGCGCGCTCGTGCAAGCGGGCGCTACGGCCGCCGCTTCGCCCAAGGCCGCCGCATGCGACGTCGAGTACGTGATCACGATGCTGCCGGCGGCATCGCACGTACGGCGCGTGCTCACCGACGTCGATGGTGTACTGGCCGGCCTCTCGCCCGATGCGGCGATCGTCGATTCGAGCACGATCGATCCCGCCAGCGCGCAGGCTTTCGCGCAACTCGCGCAAGCGCAGGGCAACGCGTTCGCCGATGCGCCCGTCTCGGGCGGCACTGGAGGCGCCGCGGCAGGTACGCTGACCTTCATGGTCGGCGCCGACGCGACGCTCTTCGAACGCGTGACGCCGCTGCTGCGGGCAATGGGTAAGAACATCGTCCACTGCGGGCCGACGGGCATGGGCCAGGTGGCGAAGCTCTGCAACAACCTGCTGCTCGGCATCACGATGGCGGGCGTGGCCGAAGCGATGTCGCTTGGCACCGCGCTCGGCATCGACCCGCGCGTACTTGCGGGCATCGTGAACACGTCGACGGGCCGGTGCTGGAGCTCCGAAACTTACAACCCCTACCCGGGAATCGTCGAAACCGCACCCGCCGCGCGCGGCTACACCGGCGGCTTCGGGGTCGACCTGATGCGCAAGGACCTCGGCTTGGCGGCGGACGCCGCGCGCGCGGTCAATCAGCCGGTCTACCTCGGCGCGCTGGCCGAACAGCTTTACCGGGCAATGAGCGCAAGCGGCCGCGGCGGGCTCGACTTCTCGGCCATCATCAAGCTCTATGAACGCGCGGGCGCGGCGTGACGAGCGCGAACCGCAAGGTAAGCGAGTCGAACGATGCGATCACGGAAAAAGCGGCCTGCGGCCTTGCGCCGCAGGCCCATCAAGCGGCAATGAGGCCCATCGCGATCGCCTTGACGACGGCCTGAACCTTGTTGGTCGCGTTGAGCTTGAGCAGCACGTTGTTGACGTGAAAGTTGACGGTACGCTCGGAGATGTTGAGGATCTGGCCGATCTCGTGGGCCGTTTTCCCTTCGCCAGTCCAGCGCAGCACTTCGCATTCGCGCGGGGTCAATTCGACTCGCGCCTCCGGCGCAAGCTTCGGCACGAGAAACTCGCTCATCAGCGTATGCGACAGATTCGCGAGCAGGCTGGCCTGCGCATTGAGCAGCTTGACTTCGGTCAGCGCGAGCGACTCGTTGCCACGCGCCATCGTCAAAAGGCCATAGACGCCATGCGCGGCCCAACTCGGATGCGCAACACCGACGCGCAGGCCGAAGTCGTGAGCATCGGCCCACAGCGGCGCGCCGCCGGCCGTCGCCTCGGGCCAGACGATGAGCCCCGTGCGGCTCATTCCCTCGCGCACCGTCGGGTCGATCTCGATGAAGCTGCGCTGCTGATAATGCTTCATCCAGCCGTCGGGGTAGGTATCGAAAATCGCGACTGCCGGATTCGATACCGGCAACGGCACGCGTATGCCGTAGCAGCAGTAGTCGAACCCAAGCCGTTTCGCAAGTGCGGCAATTCGCTCGAAGAGCTGCCGCTCGTCCTTCGCATCGCGCAGCCGTTCGTAGTCGTCATGCCACCGCAACAGATCCATCTCTTTCGTCCCTCAAATACCGCGGTACGGCCCGCATTCCAGGGCTGTCATAGTTAGCAGGTCCCACGGGCGGCGCGGACTGCTACAGTCGCCCCCATGAGACACATTCCCGTGCCCGCCGACAGCCGGTTTCGAGACGGATATGTCCGCCTTCCCGAAGAGGCGTTGGACGAGATGAACCTCGTTCACGTCGACTCCGGCCTCGACGAAATGCTGCTGCAGGAATTGCTCGCCAACGACGTCGACGCGGTAACCGCCGGCTACACCGAGTGGGAGCAAACGCCTTTGCCTGGGCGTACTCATATTACGCTCGGATGGGACTGGTACCTGGACCGCACGTCCGGTGCACTCGTCGTCGCCTGGGGCGACGTGCGCAGCAATGTCATGTGCATCGGCACCGACGGCCGCGACCTCGGCATGGCCCGCACCGCCTGGCTGCTCGTACGTCGCGTTTCGCTGCTGAACTGGCCTGGCGCCGTCACGCAAGCCGCGCTCGCGCAGATGCCGGAACGGGCGAATGAGATCGGCCCGACCTTGCAGTAGCAAGCAGCGTCGCGCGGATGCGCTCCCCTCGACACGAACTCGTCCTAAAGCCACTTTATAAGCAAAACCGGAACCATTTTCAATCCTGCTACGAATACCTGAGCCCCTGAGTCGGTGCGATCGCCCCGGGGAGGGTCTTCTATTGCCTGGGAAAACCTGTCAACTCTGACAGTTACCGGTCCTCGGGGTGCGCGCTGTAATGCGGCATCAGAACAAGCATACGCGAGGACTCCATGCGGACTTCTGTTCACGGCGACGGGCGCCTGCCCGAAGACCTCGATGCCGCATTGGCGCAGTACCGGCATCAGGTTTTCGTCGAGCAGCTCGGCTGGGATCTGCCGTGTGTCGATGGCCGCTTCGAGCGCGATCAATACGACCGGGCCGATACGGTCTACGTTGTGGCCCGGGACGAATCCGGTGCGATCTGCGGATGCGCACGGCTGTTGCCGACGACCCAGCCCTATTTGCTGCGCGAAGTGTTTCCGTTCCTGCTCGCGGTCGATATGGTCGCCCCCCAATCGCCGGACGTCTGGGAGCTTTCGCGCTTTGCGGCGAGCCCCGCAGGCAAGGCGGACGCGCTCGGCGAAGAGAGCACGGCATGGGCGGTACGGCCGATGCTCGCCTCTGTCGTCGAATGCGCGGCG